>JAZLBU010000001.1:0-22142 GCA_045613845.1 Prevotella sp.
GTTCACCAGTGCCTGAGTGAAGCCTGCACTCTGCAGGTCGCCCGCAATGGCAGTGAATATGGTGAGCACACCCACTATGCCGTAGTCGGCAGGCGAGAGCAATCGTGCTAGGAATATGCCAATGACGAGGTTGAGCACCTGGGTAGTGCCACTATTGAGCGCTCCCCAGAAGAGTCCCTTCGCCGTTCTTTGTTTCAGTGATTCAGCCATCTGTTGCCTTTGAATAAATCTGCCTGCAAAATTACTAAAAATAATCCTACTACACAACCTTCTAACGAATAAAACTCACGCTTCTGCCTCATATTCGCTTGCTTCTACCGACTATCACTAAGCTTTATAAAAACAAAGTAGGCTAGTTTGTTCAACAAAATAGGCTGTTTTGTTCTGTACTTCAACCTACTTTGTTATTAAAAAGCTAAGAAACAAGAGGCAGAAGCATAGAATTTCATGATAAAACGTGTGCTAATAGAAAAAGATTGCGTACCTTTGCAGTATGAATACGAAGAAATCCAGCCCCGAAACAAACGTAGCCGTCATACTACTATTCTTCACCCGCAAGGAGACTTTGCAGAAGACTTTTGACGTCATCAAGGCTTGTCGCCCCTCACACCTCTTCCTCTATCAGGATGGGCCTCGCAATGATGAGGACAGACGAAAGATAGAGGAATGCCGCAAGGTGGTGGACGACAGTCAGATAGACTGGGAGTGCGACGTGCAGAGGAATTACCAAGAGGTGAACTCAGGCGCCTATGCCTCCAACTACAGAGCACAGACATGGGGATTCTCGCTCTACGACAAGTGCGTATATCTGGAGGATGACAGTACGCCGTCGCTCACCTTCATCCCCTTCTGCAAGGAGATGCTTGACCGCTATGAGCATGACGAGCGCATCACGATGATAACGGGGTTCAATACTGAGGAAAAGACAGATTACTGTCCCTACGACTATTTCTTCTCATCATGTTTCAACATCTGGGGATGGGCTTCATGGCGCAGAGTGGTGAGCCAGTGGGATAAGGACTACAGCGTGCTCAGCGATGAGTATAACGTGAGACTGATGAGCAAGATGATACGCCACAACGGGCATCCCAAGGCACTACTGCCCTCCATGCGCCAACACTCCGAAGCTGGTACGCCAATATACGAAACTATCTACTGGTCATTCAATCTGCTGCACTCAGGACTGGCTATTGTGCCTACCAGAAATATGGTGTGCAACAGCGGGTTCTCTGGCGGAGAGGCGTCCAACTTCAGTGGCAGCCTAAAGACTACGCCATACAGACTGAGGAAGATGCTCACGATGCCAAGCTACGACGTGACATTCCCTCTGCGACATCCACCATACGTGATAGAAGACATCGAATTCCTAGACCGTCAATACAGGATAATGGCATTGGGCAAATACTCGTGGGTAAAGGTGTTCAGGAGCATAGAGGAACTCATGCTCAACCTTCGCTATGGCAACTTCTCCCGCATCAAGGAAGCCATTATGCTCAGATGGAAGAAAATGCTAAACAGACAATAGCCTAACAAAGCGATACAGGGCATCGCTGACTCTGTAAGGGAAAAATTCTGAATGCAGCAACCCATACAGAATACGAGCAGTCGTGTGCTCTGGCACATACTGTATCGCCTCATCTGTCTCTGCAATAGTTATGCTGCTCGTAAGATGAGGAATACGGTAAACATCCAGTATTCCCACTTCCACGCTAAGTGGCAGATGGCCTTGCATGTGATAGAATGAGAGGACTTTCTTGGTAGCCCTCAGTCGTGAAAGGATGCCCCTGCGAGGCAACTCCTTGGAATAGAACGACTGCTGCTCCACGCGATACAGATAAACCACCTCGTCAGTCCAAGCACGAGTGGTGACAGCTATAAGGCGAGTCATAGCACAATAATCCTCTGCCATATCGATACCCTCTTCGAAGAGGTCTGGGACACGCTCTATCACCTCGCTCTTGTACAGACGTCCCCATACCTGATGCCTCACGAGATTGCCCACCTGCACCTTACGACGATACTTCACCAGACTATCGTGACAAGGCATTACGGATTTGCCCATATCGCCATTACCAAACTCCTGATAGGCGCCATCCACTATATCCACATCCGTCTCCTGCATACGCCTTACAAGAATCTCAACGGCGTTCTTGGGGAGGACATCATCGCTATCGACAATAGAGAAATAATCGCTCTGCAATTCTGAAAGAAGATGCTTGCGCGTACCGCCAAGTCCCTTATTTTGCTCATTACGGATAATCCTCACATGCTCCTTACGCTCTGGATAGCGCTCCACGACTTCATTCAGCACATCCATGCTGCGGTCAGGCGTGCAGTCGTCGCAGAAGATATATTCTATGTCCTTGTAAGTCTGCTCCATGAGCGACTCAGCACATTCTTTTATGTATTGCTCCACGCCATATACGGGAACGAGTATTGTTACTGTCATATCTTATAAATTCTTAAATATTCATCTTGCATAATGTTTAGAGCAAAATGCTGTTCAGCAAAATTACGTGCCTCTGCAATAAGCAGTTTTCTTTCTACGACTGGAAGAACATCTCTAAACAAATGCAGCCACTGATTAATTTCATTATTATAAACCTTTAGAGGCCAACCATCAGGCAAGGTATCAGACAATCCCATGCAATCATTAATCAAAAGTGGAAGACCATTCATGGAAGCTTCTATAGCGACAATGCTAAGGCCTTCGTGCAGAGATGGCATAATCATATAGTCATAATACTGCATCTTGTTTGCAAGACCTGTTATTGGAGTTCCGACCTCCACATTCGCAAGTAGTTTTAGCCTTTGATTTACGAGACTCTGCAATCTACCACTACCATGAACATGAAAGAAGTATCTCTCATCATCCTTCAATCGCTCTATCACATCACACAATGTAGCGATGCCTTTTTGCTCTTCAAAGCGACCTGCAAAGAGGATATGAATAGGTAGAGAAGTTGTGTGCACTTTATCTACCTTCTCTGGGACCTCAACACCATTATATATAATAGGAGCGGAGGCACCAAACCTTTCCCTGTAGGCCTCCATCACTCCCTGAGAAATGGCGATGTTGGCATTGCGCATTTGCATGAATTGTTCCACTCGAGGTCCTATCATCTCCATACCCGTCCACAGGTTCGTATTGTGGATAGTACGCACCACCCTTACCTTTATGAAAGGGAAAAGTCTCAACGACAACCACACCGCCATATCAGGCATCTCAGTATGTGAGTGTATAACATCTGGACGATATCTCATCCATAACCAAAGCATCCTCAATGGGAATAATAGCGAGACTAGTCTGTCTGTATAGTAATGAAGATGCCACCAAACTGGGAGCCAAGAGCGATGGTAAGGTATCTCTTCCGCCTTCAGTTCTTTTATTATTGATTTAGTGAAAGCTGATTGTCCACGCTGAAGTTCCACTATGTGCTGCTCCACATCGGTATCCTTACGCTTCGCGATATTTATTGCGACACTCTCAGCACCGCCTACATCAAACTTAGTTATTATGTGGAATACCCTTATCATCTTATCCTAATATATGCTTTACTATCAGCGAAAGATTATGCCACCAGAGGAAGAGGGTAATCATTATAATCAATGCATAATGCATAATGCATAATGCATAATGACTACTCTGTTTTTTCATTAGATAGCCTATGGCTATAGGAATGATGAATGCCCAGTGAGCAGTCATGATATAGACATCAGCAGAGGCGAAATTGAGTCCTACGTGCAGGAGCATGTCAACAAGGAATATGGAGAATGCTATCCACATTATGCGATCTCTCCTGCCAAACCATAAGCCAGCAAGGAACAGCACTACGATGGTGGCTTCAACAGCATAGTAGCACCAATGGTTATACCTAACCAATACAGGGCGGTGTCCTTCCCTGTTGGCATCCTTTAGTAGGTAGTCTTCATGGAGTATCAACCCCTCGCCAAACACATTCTCCACCAATGAGGGCAGACGGTCAATGTGGTATTCGGTGTTGGTTACTATGGGGTTGTCAAAAATCTGTTGTTCCTTAATCTTTGCCATCTTAGCCTGCTCAGCCTTGTGCTTTCGGGCGAAGGCCTCGTTCTTCTCCGCTTTCTTTTCAACTATGTCCTGAGCCAGTTCTTGTTCAGCCCTCTGTGTGGTGTCCATCTGTATAGCGTATGCGCCATAGAGCAAGGCAAGGGGAATGAGGTAACAGAGGAAATGGCGACACACTTTAGCGAAAGGTTTCTTGCCTATCTGGGTGAAGAAGTCCGCAATGCCCACCTTCACTATATTGGTGGTGGTCACACCAGTAGCAAGGAATGCCAGCGACAGCGATTGCCACAGGGGCATAGTGCGCTGTTGTTTTATCGCCCTGCCTGCAAGGTATATGGCAAGCAACACCAATGGTAGGGTGATGCCCATGTGATCAGGAAAGAAGGTGATAATCATCACATGTGAGAGGGAGAAGAAGAATAGCGTGAGCAACAGACTCACTTGCCAGGACATCTCTATAATCTTTCTCAGTATGCGATACATCAGCACCCATGAGCAGGTGGCGAGCAGCGACCACAATACGGCAACCACGTATATGGCGCAGTTGATTTCGAACTCGTCTCTCAGTGCATCGTTCACCTCATAAAATGGCCACATCATCATGGCGAGTATGGGGTGACGAGATAATACATATACAGGACGAAACGAGGTGACCACTATGTAGGTATAGGTGTCAAAACCTGAGAACTCTCCATGATTCCAAAACTGACTCCAGGCACCATAGCGGGTGCTGGTGAACAGGTCGGGTTGCCATTGCAGCATCATGGTGTTGAGGCTTGCCATGATGATGAAGCCCAGCAGGGTTATGAGCATACTTTCCTTATGTCGTGATATGAATGTGGGAGTCATGAAAAATATTCAGTAAGCATGATGATATTCCAAATGAGTATGTAGCCCGCCATCACAGCCATCAGTAGGGTGGTGCGCCTTCTCCATCGTGGGTCTATATTGCTGAGCAGGTAGGCAAACACCACTGGCAGTGCAAACATATAGTGGGGCGACATAATGTAAATCTCGTTGATGCCAAACCCCAGTCCCATGTGCAGCGTCATATCCATAAGGAATACTGACATGACGGTCCACATAAACAGACTCCGCCTGCCCAACCACAGTCCGCCTATGAAGCACAACACCAGTATGCCCTCCACGATATAGTTGAACCAGTTCACATAGCGCACTATCACAGGACGGTTGCGCAGAACGTCGCCCAGCAAGTAGTTTTCATGAAACATGATACTCTCGCCAAAGAGGTTCTCCACCCCCACATCCCAGCGTGAGGTGGTCTTGTCTGTCCACCCCATGAACTCACCTTTCATAAATGGTTTGCCAGTGTTCTTGTTCCATATCTGCTTATGGTCATGACGGTATTTGGCTATGGCACGTTGCTTGATGATGCGGTTCACCTCCTGCGCTACCTTTACTGAATCGGGTGTCTTGCCGCTCACCTGTTTCAGCGAGTCTGTCACCTGTCTCTTGATGATCTCGGTACGCCTTTGCTGCATGCGCACTTTCTGCTCCTGTCGAGCCTTGTATTTTGGTGCTTCCCATATGGAATACTCCCATCGAGCAAAGCCCCATATTATGCATGCAGGCACTATGACGCCAAACAGTAGGTAGAGGGGTCTGAAGAACCTGCGCCTACGAGTCACCAGTGCAGCCAGAAACACCTTCAACCCATTGTTCAGCGACACACCAGCCGTGAACAGGAATATCACTATGGTTTGCCACATGTTGAGTGCCGAGCCTTTCTTGAGTTTCTCGCCTGAAATCCAAAGGGTGAGCAACAGGCAGAACTGTGACATCACAAAGTGGTCGGGCACCATGCTTGCCAACATGATGTATGCGAATGAGAAATACAGCAGACAGAGGATGTTTGACTGTGCTATGCTTAGTTGTATGACATTCCTGAATATGCGAAACAGAAACACCACAGAGTATGTGGCACAGAATATCAACGCTACGGCAGTGAGTATGGTGGCACAATTGGTGCCTGTAGCTGATATAAGAAAATTATTGATGTAGCTCAGCGGCCACATGAAGAATGCCAACAGAGGGTGGCGATAGATGTTGTAGGCAGGAAACCATTCTGAGATAACCTGATAGGTCAGGGGGTCGAAACCTGACAGGTGGAAATGCCTCACAAACAGACGGCGGTAGTTGTCGCTGGGCACGCTGAACACATCCCAGTATCTGCACACCGTCACTGCATTAAGCAACGCAAATGCCAATAGCGCCAGTGCTGCTGTCACCTTCTCTTCTTTCCTTATTGAAAAAAGTCTAAACGATGTGTAAACGAATCTCTTAAATTTGTTCATACACTGCTACGTATTTTTGTGCCACACTTTTCTCGCTGTATTGCTGCATCACCTTCTCCCTTGCTGCCTTGCTCAGTCGCTCGTGGTTTTCGGGATTGAGCACATAGCGTATGCCCTCAGCCAGGTCTTGTGAATTTTTGAAGCGTGCCAGGAAACCATTCTCCTTGTGGTCTATCATCTCGGGTATGCCACCAACATCGAACCCTACACATGGTGTGCCGCATGCCATCGCCTCCATAATAGTGTTGGGAAGGTTGTCTTGGAGTGATGGGGTGACAAATACGTCTGCTGCTGCATACAGCATCGCCATGTCTTCCACATTATTTATATATGGTATCTCTCTACCTGGTGCCACCATCATCACGCTTTCGTCTAATAAAGTTGTGGCTTCGTTGAGATATTTTATACCCTTTCTTTCATCGTTCACGTTCTGCGCTACGAACAACGCTATTTTCTTGTCCATAGGCAAGCCAAATTTCTTTCTGCATTCCATCTTGTCAAGAGGCTTGAAAATGGTGGAATCAATGCAATTAGGTATTGATTTTATGGTCTGCTCTTTTGCCAGCGGTTTACTTTCCGAAACTCTTTTGAGCCATTTGCTACAAGTTACAAATGTAATATTCTGCGAACGCAACAGTTTTTTCTTTTGGTAACGGACAATGCGTGCAAGTGGTGTTAGGGGTTCATCACCATAGTGGGTTATATATGATAGTGGCCACTCATCGTGCATGGTCCACACCACCCTCTTGCCGTCTTTTATGAACTGTCTTATTTGGGAGAGTGAGAGGAATCCCTGGTTCACCCAGTGCAGGTGTATCACATCTGCCTCTTGGTATTCCTTTGTCTTTGTGATGTCCTGTCCGAAGAGTGCGATGTCTGTTGCCCAAAGGTCTTTCTTTGAGAAACCATTAAATGCCCATATCACTGCTCGCTCCATGATGCTGGTCCATGATTGTTTCCCCCAGTTGTTCTTCCTACACATCATCGTTGCCTCCACACCGTTATGGCGCAGAGCCTGTAGCAGTCGGCTGGCAGCTATTGCCGCTCCCCCCGCTTTCTCGTATGTACTAAGTATCAGAACCTTCATTCAACCTTCAACCTTCAACTTTCAACTCTTTATGCCACTCACCCTTAAACGTATTTATCGTCAGGTCTATGATTTTTTCCTTTTCTATCTTCACCGTCAGCAGCACATTCTGGGTGTAGTATTGCGGTATGTCAGCCTGGTCGTGGTATAGGGTGTAGTATGCGGTGTTGCCCTCTGTTTTTTGGCATATCATACCCACCGAGTGCAGATTATTCTCCGTTTCGGTAGTGCCCATCTTCAGTCCTATGTTCATGTTCAGGTACCTACCATCCTTGCTCACCCACACGCTGTTTACCGTTACAGGGTCGCTCTTCAACTCTATCTCGCCAGCCTCCTTCACCTTCAGCAGTATCATGTTGCTGTGGCTTAATATCTCTATGTTCCCGTTCCCGTTATCGTTCCTGTTCCCGTTAACGTTATAATATAGCAGCCACCTCAGCGTGGTGTCCTTGGGGTTGGTAGTCACCTTCATACCAGGACTGATGTTCAGTTGCCTGCCATCGTCAGTTATGATGCTCTGCACATAGTTATCCTTCACCTCCACATTCACGTAGTCTGTTCTCAGGTGCGAATACTCGCCGTCGCCAGTGTCATACGATGAGTGCTTACACCCTGCCGTCAGCAGTGTTATGCCTATGAGCAATATGTGTAACTGTTTCTTCACTTCTGTGTAGCAAGGTAGTTGCGCAGTGGGTTGGCATACATCGTCATCATCCTTTCGCGAAGGAAAGCCTCGTCAGGGTTCGGAATGCTCACCTTAGCTATCTGTCCTTTCAGATACTGCTCAAAGTCGGCCTTGTCCTTCTCCGTATATTTGTCGCTGTTGTTAGTGCCGTCCAACTCGTCCATCGCAATCCAGTTGCAGGGGTATATTCTGTAGCGTGAGTGTATCTCGTGGTCTATGTGCTCAGCCACCTGTCGCAGTATGTCCTTCTTGGGCAAGGTAGGGTCGAGAGTGTCGAGCCAGGGGTTGATGCATGGTGATAGCTCATAGTGCACCATGCCTTTCTTGCCCATGATGCCTGTCTTCATATTGTCCAGGTCGTCCTGCTTCGACTTCTTCCATTGTGGGTTGTCCCTCTTAGCCTGAAACTCCTGTGCCTTCAGATAGTCGCATGGGTCATGCTCATAGCTTATGGTCAGTGGGGCTATATGCAGATGCTTCAGTGCCTCAATAACATGGTTAAGGTTAACGTTATCGTTACTATACCCCATACAAAACATTTTCAGCACTGAGTCTTGTGTGCGGTCGTCACTGTCTTTGGCTCTTCCCTCACGTTGTGCTATCCAGATATTTTCCTTCTTTTCGTTGATGGCAAAGTGCATATACTGGCTCATCAGCATTGATGATCGCATCATCTCGTGAGCTGTCAGTCCTCTGCGCACGGTGAACGTTTTGTTCATTCTCACCAGTTTCTTTATCCAGGGGTATATGAGCAGGTTGTCGCCAATGCCTATCTCGCAGGTTTTCTCAAATCCGTTGTTAAACAGCATCAGGTCGAGTATTGCTGAGTCGAGCACTATGTCGCGATGGTTTGAGATAAACAGGTAGCGCTCATCTTTCCTCATCTCTTCGGGGTAGCTGAAGGTGGTGCCTTTGGTGCATTGCCACAGCTCCAGTTTTACCACGGGTTTCATAAACCTCACCTGAAAATCCTGTGATGTCTTCACTCCCTTAAACATCAGGCGCAGCAGTGCATTGCGCACACCCTTCGGCAACCAGGGGGCGAAACCCTTCATCAGCATATTAAACTGCCTGTCCTTGAGCAGTTCCTCAAAGACTATCGGCATCTCTTCTGGCTCGTAAGGCCTTATCTCGTCAAAGTCGTGAATGGTCATGTTACTTAAAATGTCAACTTTCAACTATCTCAGCGAGAACAGCCCCCATGTCGAGGCCTGCTGCTCTTACCTGCTGAGGGATGAATGATGTAGGCGTCATGCCAGGGGTGGTGTTAATCTCCAGCATGAAGATTTTGGCATCAGCTGACTGAGGGTTCTTTATGATATAGTCCACCCTGATGATGCCGTGAGCATGCAGTATGTCATATACCGCACTGGTGATTTTCGCCACACGCTCGCTCACCTCCTGGGGCA
The DNA here is from genome assembly GCA_045613845.1 of Prevotella sp. Lineage (GTDB taxonomy): Bacteria > Bacteroidota > Bacteroidia > Bacteroidales > Bacteroidaceae > Prevotella. The sequence continues at coordinate 9,545 of JAZLBU010000001.1, forward strand.
GACGGGCAGGGGTTATCTCAGTCACCTCACCATTATATTTTGCGTTGAAATCGAAGAAATCGTTCTGGCTCACCACCTCGGTAGCGGGGAACACCACCGCCTTATCCTTCGTCTTATACACACCCTGGGCTATCTCCATACCCTCCAGCATTGCCTCTATCATTATCATGTCGCTCTGAGCAAAGGCTTTGTCCAGCGCTGCCTGCATGTCAGCCCATGTGTTCACCTTGCTCACACCGAATGATGATCCGTCGGCTGCTGGTTTCACAAAGCAGGGGAATCCCACTGCCTTTCTTACGCTTTCCTCTGTCAGGTTCTGCTCTTCGCCCTTGCGCACCAGTATGCTGTCGGCTACGCTCACGCCAAACTGCCTTAGGTAGTTGTTCAGCACGAATTTGTCGAATGTCATTGCTTCCACCAGCACGTTACAGGTGGAGTAGGGCATACCTATCAGTTCGAAGTATCCCTGCAGAAAACCATTCTCGCCTGGAGTGCCGTGTATGGTGATATAGGCATAGTCGAAGGTCTTCTTCTCGCCGTTCTCCACATACGAGAAGTCGTTCTTGTCTATCTCGGCCTTGCCGCCTTCGGTCTCCACATACCACTCGCCCTTCTTCAGGCACACCAATTTACAGTCATACTTCTCCTTGTTGAAGAAAGAATATATGCCCATTCCCGACTTGCGTGACACCTCATACTCCGATGAGTCTCCGCCCCAAATGATTGCTATTTTTTTCATATATTAGTAAGTGTATTGTTAATTCTGTTCGTTAAGCCAGTCTCTCGTGGTGCCACCAATGTAGGCTCTCCACTTTTCCAAGAGGGCTTTTAAGTCTTCAGGAAGACTACTGTCAAAGTCCATTTGTTCGCCTGTCACGGGGTGTTTGAATCCCAGCGTCTTGGCGTGCAGCGCCTGACGTGGACAGGTCTTGAAGCAGTTTTGTATGAAAGCCTTGTATTTTGATGACCTCTCGCCTCTGAGAATCTCTGTGCCACCATAGCGTTCGTCGCCAAACAGGGGGTGACCTATGTGCTTCATGTGAGCACGTATCTGGTGCGTCCTGCCCGTTTCCAGTATGCATTCCACCAGCGTCACATAGCCAAACTTCTCCAACACACGCCAGTGTGTCACAGCAGGTTTGCCAATGCCCGAATCAGGAGGCGCCACCGTCATGCGCAGTCTGTCCTTAGGGTCACGCGTTATGTTGCCCTCTATGCGACCCTCATCCTCAGTAAAATGTCCCCACACCAGGCAGTTGTACCTTCTGTGCGTATTATGGTCAAAAAACTGCTTACCCAGGTTCGTCTTCGCCATAGGATCCTTAGCTATCACCAGCAGTCCGCTTGTGTCCTTGTCTATGCGATGCACCAGTCCCACCTCAGGCGAATTGGGGTCAAACTCCTCGCCCCCTCTCTTAGCCTTCAGCACAGGGTCCTCATGCAACATGTGCCATGCTACGGCATTTATCAGCGTACCATTGAAATTGCCAGCACCAGGATGCACTACCATTCCCGCTTCCTTGTTTATCACCATCAGCACCTCGTCCTCATACACTATGTTCAGAGGTATCTCCTCAGGGTATATCGTAGTGTCATGCTTCGGCTCATTGAACATCAGCGTCACCACATCGCCCGGCCTCACCTTATAGTTGCTCTTCACGGGCTTCCCGTTCTCGTTATCGTTCCCGTTAACGTTAACGTATATATACCCCGCCTCCGCAGCCTGCTGAATGCGGTTGCGTGACGAGTGCTGCATGTGCTCAAACAAGAATTTGTCTATGCGTATCGGCATCTGTCCAGCATCTACCACAATGCGGAAGTGCTCATACATCATATCCTCTATGTCGATATCGTCGTTCTCCATCACTCCACTTTTGTAAAGTCATCCTTCCCCGCCTCAGCCTCGCCGGCACCACCCTCGGCGCCGCTGCCATCTATTATCTCCTCCATCTCCTCATAGTACTGCACAGGAGCATCAGTCATATACACCGAGTCAGCAGCATCACGCATACCGTTGCCCACCTGTATCGTCAGCGTAGCCTCCACCGATATACGCTCGCCAGCCGTCACATTACGACCATTTACCACTATGCCATACACCCAGTCCTTCTCGCCAGCCACATACTGCGGCTCGCCCACCTTAAATCCTAACGACATCAGCTTCGCCCTCGCCTCACGCAGACTGCTGTTATCTATAATGTCAGGCAGCGCTATCGTAGGCGTACTCTCAGCATTTATCGTCAGGTATATTATCCTGCCGCTCTTCACCATAGTGCCAGCAGCAGGCAACATCTCCAACACCGTGCCCGGAGGCAGTGTCTTCACATATCCCGTGTCAGCCACCTGTACCTCCATGCCCAGGTCTTCCAGCACAGCCACCGCGCTCTCAAACGAATGTTTCCTCACGTCAGGCAGAGCTATCGACTCCCCATGATGAGTGTACAGGCTCATCGCAAACTGTGCTCCCACGCACAATGCCACTATCACCGCCAGCATGCCAGCCAGGTTTAGCCACAGAAAACGGCTCGTCAGTTTTTGAAAAAATTCAGAAGGTGCCACTATTATTATTATTTATAAAAATCCCTACTTCCTTGCAAAGTTACTCTTTTTTTCGTAATTTTGCAAACAATTATGAAAATATTGCGCAAATACCCCATTTCCACCCTTATAGCCATAGCTATATGGGTAGTCTGTCTCATCCCCATACCTGAGAATCCCCTCACGCGTTATTCCTTCATCGATGAGTGGACCCATTTCGTCATGTATGGCATCTTCACCATCTCCCTGTTATATGAGAGTCGTTCCCGCGAATCCTCCACCCTCATCCTCTTGGTGCCCATCATCAACGGCCTCCTCGTAGAGCTTGCCCAGGCATACCTCACCACCTGTCGCTCAGGCGAATGGTTCGATGCCCTCTGCAACACGCTCGGCGTCCTCGTCGGCGCCACCATCTTCTGGTCGCTCACCAAAATGAAGAAAAAGAGGGGAAAACCTTAACATTAACCTTAACCATAACTGTTGATAGATACCCTACAGGGTATACATTAAATATTTATTAACCCTAAACATTACCAACCACTATGCAAAAGTATGTATGCGACGTCTGCGGTTATGAGTATGACCCAGCAGTAGGCGACCCTGAGAACGGCATTCAGCCAGGTACATCATTCCAGGACCTTCCCGATGATTGGACATGTCCACTCTGCGCAGTAGGCAAAGACCAGTTCTCAGCACAATGAACAAAAACTCACCCCATGCAGGCAATACCTACATGGGGTGATTTTTAATTAAAAACAGGGAGGTTCATAGGGAGGTCTATAGGGAGGTTTGGAGCCCCTACCTCCCTATGCTCAACCCGCATAAACACTGGGATCGTGGGCAATGTAGGGAGGTTGCTCGCGAAAAAACTTTTTTTTCGCTACAATATGCTCCGGCATTACTTTAACAACTTCCGGCATTACTTCAACATGCAGAAGTAATGCCTCAACATGCAGAAGTAATGCCTCAACATGCAGATGCAGCCCCTCTGCATGCAGAAGCAATGCCTTTACCTCCACTCCTCAATATCAGCATTTGCTCGGCGCCTTTTTTACCTTTTTTAACAATGGGGGTTGTGGGTGTGTGAAATATTTTTACCTATTTTGCGTTTGTTAAGGTGTGGATAAGTGCAGAATAGTCATACTATCGGCCCTGCTGGTGCTAATCTCTGTAGAGGCTGGTGCTCAGTTTGATGCGTACTTTTCTCACTACTTTGACATGCAGACGGCTTATAACCCTGCTGCGGCGGGTAAGGCGAACAGAATCAATGTGACTGGTGCGTACGCTATGGCTTTGTCTGGTTTTGAGAATGCTCCTACTACGGCTTACATATCAGGCGATATGCCGTTTTACTTTCTGAACAGTATACACGGTGTGGGACTGCAGTTGTGGAATGATAAGACGGGTTTGCAGACTAGGCAGATAATTGATGCTCAGTATGCTCTGCGCAAAAGTCTGGGAGGCGGATGGCTGTCGGTGGGTCTGCAGGTGGGACTGCTGAACATGAAGTATGAGGGTTCGAAGGCTGATGTAATAGACACTGACGACCCTGTGTTTAAGAACAAGAGCGACGTGGACGGCAATGCTATGGACCTGGGTTTCGGACTGCTATACCAGCGTAAGAACTGGTACATAGGCATAGCGGGACAGCATGTGACTAGCCCTACGATGTCGCTGGGCGATGTGAATAAGTTTGACGTGTCAGCTACATGGTATGCTCACGGGGGTGTGGACTTTCAGTTGCGTAACCCGATGCTGAAGATAGCCACCTCAGGCATAGTGCGCACTGACGGCGTTTCGGTGCGTGGCGATATGACGGGCAGACTGATATATACGTATGACAAGCGTATGTTCTATGGTGGTGTGACGTACAGCCCTACCTACTCAGTGACGGCGCTGGTGGGAGCGAATTTCCACGGTGTGGTGTTTGGTTACTCGTATGAGTTTTACACTAACGGCATAGACCTGAAGAACGGTACTCACGAATTGTTCGTAGGTTATCAAACGGATATCAACCTGGGCAAGAAGACGAAGAACCGTCATCAGACGACGAGGACGCTGTAAAGGGAGACTCACCCCTAACCCCTCTCTTGTAGAGAAGGGGACAATTACAAAAAACTCGCAATAACGACATAACGCAATATCGCAATAAAGCAATAACGAAAAAAAACAATATATGATGTTAAGATTGAAAAAGATAGTACATATCTCTCCCCTCTCTCACAGAGAGGGGCTGGGGGTGAGTCTGCTCTTTATTCTTGTCATGTTGACCAGCTGTTTTGGTGGTAAGATGGCACAGTCGAAGCAGGGCGGTGAGGTGACTGGCGTGGGCACTGGTAAGGGATTTCAGGAGCCTACCCCTTATGGTATGACACTGATAAACCGCGGTTTTCTGCGCATGGGTATAGAGAAGGAAGACTCGCTGTGGGGTAAGATAACTCCAGTGAAGGACATCTCGGTGGATGGTTTCTGGATGGACGAGTATGAGGTTACGAACTCAAAGTACCGCCAGTTTGTGATGTGGGTAAGAGACAGCATTCTGCGTACCAGACTGGCTGACCCAGCATACGGTGGTGATGAGACATACATGATCACTGAGGATAAGAACGGCGACCCTGTGACACCACACCTGAACTGGAAGAAGAATCTGCCTCGCAAACCTAACGAGGACGAGCAGAGAGCCATAGAGAGTCTGTATAAGACTAACCCTGTGACTGGCGAGAAGATGCTCGACGCTTCGCAGATGAACTACCGTTACGAGATTTACGACTACGTTACGGCAGCCCTTCGTCGCAACCGTATTGTGGCTGAGGAGCGCGACCTCAACACCGACCACGTAGTAAACGAGAACGAGGTGGTTATGATATCCAAGGACACAGCCTACATCGACGATGAGGGCCGCATAGTGCGCGAGACCATCAACCGTCCGCTGTCAGGTCCATGGGATTTCCTCAACACGTACATTGTTAATATATATCCCGATACCACCTGCTGGGTGAACGACTTCACCAACAGCGATAACGAGATGTACTTGAGAAACTACTTCTCAAACCCAACGTACAACGAATACCCTGTGGTGGGTGTGACATGGGAGCAGGCAAACGCCTTCTGCGCTTGGCGTACGGACTATCTGTTGAAGGGTCTGTCAGGAGCAGCTCGCTACATACAGCGCTACCGTCTGCCTACCGAGGCTGAGTGGGAGTATGCTGCCAGAGGTAAGGACGGCACGGAATTTCCTTGGGAGAATCCTGACGTGAAGAATGGCGACGGATGTTTCTATGCCAACTTCAAGCCCGACCGCGGCAACTACACCAAGGACGGCAACCTGATAACATCGAAGACGGGCATATATTCAGCCAACAGCAACGGACTGTATGATATGGCTGGCAATGTGGCTGAATGGACCTCAACCATATATACCGAAGCAGGTGTGGAGGCGATGAACGACTTCAACCCCCAGCTGGAGTATAAGGCAGCTAAGGAAGACCCTTACCGCCTGAAGAAAAAGAGCGTGAGAGGTGGTTCGTGGAAAGACCCTGAGAGCTACATACGTTCGGCTTGGCGCTCATGGGAATACCAGAACCAACCACGATCATACATAGGATTCCGCTGCGTGCGCTCACTGGCAAGCTCAGCCAGTCTGAATGCTAAGGGAAGGAAGAAGAGATAGTTTACAGTTCAAGGGTTCAAAAGTTCAAGAGGTTAACGTTAGCGTTAACGTTCCCGTTAAAATAAAGAAATATGTCAACAAAGTATAGCAAAATAAACTTCATCTATTTCATGCAGAAATGGATGGACAGTGTGCCCGGACAGACGTTTATGAACTACGCCTACTCATGGGGTGCAGCAGTGGTAATTCTAGGTACGCTATTCAAGCTTACCCACTTGCCAGGTGCTAACCTGATGCTGTTCATAGGCATGGGTACTGAGGTGTTCGTGTTCTTCATATCAGCATTTGACCGTCCGTTTGATAAGTCGACCATCGACATGACACTCGACAACCACATGGACGACAGCATAATAGACCAGGCTGTGGAGTCACCATTCTCAGAGACTGAGGAGCCAGAAGCAATGCCTGTCAGTCAGCCAGCAAGTCAGCCAACAAGCGCTGCACAGAGTGCACCTTACACTGGTTCGGCGGTAGCAGGTGGCACCATCATCATAGGTGGTGGAACAGGTTACGAGCCAACAGCACCAGTAAGTGCAGAGCCAAAAGTAGCAGCAGCAGTTGCTACAGAGCCAACAGCAGCAGTGGAGCCAACAGCAGAGCCAACGGCACAGCCAAAGGTGATAGGAGCCCCAGCACCAGCTGTGAGTGTGGCTACCGCCGAGGCAATGGAGACAGCCACCACAGCATACGTGGAGCGACTGGAGCAACTCAACGAGACACTGCAGAAGGTGGAGCAGCTCAGCTCACGTCTGGCTACCGACAGCGAGGAGATGGAAAACCTCAACCGCACACTCACTGGCATAGCACGCGTTTACGAGATGCAGCTTAAGTCTGCTTCACAGCAGATAACCACACAGGACTCTATCAACGAGCAAACCCAGATAATGGCTGACAAGATAAGAGAGCTGAACTCTATCTATGCCCGCATGATTGAGGCAATGACAACGAATATGCCGAAGGCATAAGTTCCCGTTAACGTTAACGTTCCCGTTAAACAATGGCAATAAAGAAAAGACCGATATCTCCCCGTCAGAAGATGATCAACCTCATGTATGTGGTGTTGATGGCTATGCTGGCAATGAACGTCTCTACTGAGGTGCTCAACGGCTTCTCTATAGTAGAAGAGGGTCTGAACCGTTCCACTAAGAATGCGACGAAGGAGAACAACGGTATATACATGGATTTTGACTCGCAGATGAAGTCAAACCCCCAGAAGACACGTCACTGGTATGCTAAGGCTCAGGAGGTGAAGAAGGCGAGCGATGAGCTCTACAATTTCCTGGAAGAGCTAAAAGTGGCAATAGTGAAAGAGGCTGACGGCGAAGAGGGGGATGTACACAACATACAGAACAGGGAAGATCTGGAGGCCGCTGCGCAGGTGATGCTATCACCAGGCAGGGGCAAGGGTCCGAAGTTGCAGAAGATGATAGAGGACTATCGCACACGTTGCACTACCCTGGTGCATGACGATCGTTTGAAGAAGATTATATATGACAGCTTCCCTATCGAGGTGTCGCCAAAGGCTAAGGCACTGGGCAAGGGATGGCAAGAGTACATGTTTGAGGAGATGCCAGTGGCAGCAGCCGTTACACTGCTCTCAAAACTGCAGAACGATGTGCGCTATGCCGAGGGCGAGGTGTTGCACACACTGGTGAGCAATGTAGACCTCAAGGATATACGCGTAAACAAGCTGTCGGCCTTTGTGATTCCTAATGCGCAGACCGTGGTGCGCGGCGACCGCTTCTCAGCCAAGATAGTGATGGCAGCTATAGACACCACACAGCAGCCTGAGATATACATAGGAGGCAGACAGGTGAACCTCAAGAACAACACCTACGAATTTATAGCAGGCAGAACGGGCGACTTCACCCTTGCAGGCTATATGACCATGAAGGATGGCAGCGGCGAGGTGATAAGGCGCGATTTCTCGCAGAAATACACCGTGGTAGACCCATCAGCCACCGTATCAGCCGACCTGATGAATGTGCTCTATGCAGGATTCAGCAACCCTATATCAGTGAGCATACCAGGTGTGCCACTCAACAAGGTGGTGGCAACCATGAGCGGAGGTTCATTCACCCCTACAGGACCAGGACACTATATAGCACGTCCGAATGCCGTAGGACAGGATGTTACCATCACGGTATCAAGCATAGCAACAGGCAAACCCGTGCAGATGGGACAGTACACATTCCACGTAAGGAAACTGCCTGACCCAACAGCCTACATACAGGTGGGCGACAGCAGATTCAGAGGTGGCGGACTGGCTAAGGCATCGCTGTTGGGAGCCTCAGGAATACGTGCTGCCATAGACGATGGACTGCTCGACATAGAGTTTAAGGTGACAGGTTTCGAGGCGGTATTCTTCGACAATATGGGTAATGCCGTACCAGTGGTGAGCAACGGTTCGCAGTTCTCACCCCGTCAGCAGGAGACATTCCGCAAACTGTCACGCCAAAAGCGATTCTACATATCTCGCATACATGCAGTGGGTCCTGACGGCATAGCCCGTACACTGCCTTCGGCAATGGAGATAGTGGTGAAATAACGTAATATCGACATAACGAAATATGAAGACTTTCAATAACATACTGTTAACGTTAGCGTTAACGTTAGCGTTCAGCCTCGCGGCTGACGCTCAGCCACAGGCACGCAGGGCGCAGCAAGCACAGCAGAAGAGCAGTGCAGCCAATAGTCTGACCACCAGGGCGCAGATATCATACCCCATAGCACAACAGATGAAAGAAGATGTGGTGTGGCGCAGAGACATCTATCGCGAGTTAGACCTGCTTGAGGGAAGCAATTCAGGCATGTACTACCCAGTAGAACCAGTGGGCAGTCAGATGAACCTGTTCACCTACCTCTTTAAACTGGTATTGTCTGGTCAGGTGAAGGCATACGAATATCGTCTGGACGGCAACGAGTCGTTTGAGCCCGATGCACAGGTAAAACCCCTGTCGCTGTTGGACAACTACCACATATATTATGAGAAAAAAGACGGTAGGCTGAAGCTCGACAACTCAGACATTCCATCTCGTGAGGTGAAGTCATACTACATCAAGGAGTCTGCTTACTACGACCAGAATTCAGCCACCTTCCATCGTAAGGTGATAGCACTCTGTCCTATCATGAGCCGTGAGGACGACTTTGGCGACGGAGCAAGCAAATACCCACTCTTCTGGGTGAAGTATGACGATGTGGCACCATTCCTCACCAAGCAGACCATCATGACCAGCGACCTCAACAATGCTGCTACCATGAGCATGGACGACTACTTTGTGAAGGGCATGTATAAAGGTAAGATATACAAGACCAACAACATGCTTGGACAGACATTGGCGCAGTACTGTCACACTGATTCAGCTATGACTAAGGAGCAGAAGAAGATAGAGGCAGAACTCGTGGCATTCGAGAAGAACATCTGGGGCGACCCAGTGAAGAAAGACAGTCTCGACTCAATAGCTAAGGCACTGAAGGAGAATCCGAAAGCAGCACGTAAAGCTGCTAAGAAAAACCGCAGAGCAGGAGGCGAGGCAAAGGTGGAGAAGAAGTCAACACGCCGCTCAGGAGGTGCTGCAACTGGTTCTTCAGCACGTGTCAGTGTGCGTCGTCAGAGGCACTAGTAACGTTTAAGGTTTAAAGATTATAGATAATAGATAATGAGAAAAAGACTTTTTATTTTTTCCTTCATACTATTCACCTTTGCTCTCGTGGAGCAAGCTAACGCACAGGTGAAGTTCGGTGTGCGCGCAGGTGCCAACCTGGTTAATATGAAGATGAGCGACGGAGTGAATAATCTCAAGGGCAACAACCGCTCAGGGTTCTATGTGGGTCCGACAGTGAAGTTTACCCTGCCCATCGTAGGACTGGGCATCGACGCTTCAGCAGTATATGACCAGCGCACTTCAGACGTGGAATATGTCAATAATAGTGGAGCAACCGACTCAGAGCGTGTTACATCACGTGCTATCAATATTCCTATCAACGTGCGCTATGGTGTAGGACTGGGTTCTGTTGCTGAGGTGTTTGCCTTCGCTGGACCACAGTTTGGTTTTAACCTCTCAAGCAGCAAGTTCCTCGGAACCAACGAGTGGACTTGGCGCAGCAGCAATTTCAGCGTCAATGTGGGTGTGGGTTTCACCGTACTCAGTAGGGTAGAGGTAAAGGCAAACTACAACATCGCATGTGGCAAGACAGGCGAGGTAAATGTATGGGATGCCACCAAGACCACAGTTGTTGACTCGTTTAAGTCAAAGTATAACTCTTGGCAGGTTGGTGTAGCTTACTACTTCTAAGTAGAATAGGTCGTTATGCCGTTATGTCGTCATTTCGATATACCGACATTCCGTCAAGATTATAAAACAATGGGCAATGCTAAAATTACATAGCACTGCCCATTTATTGTTTAGGAAAGTTTTATCTATTCTCTATAATCTATTCTCGATTACAATAGTTCTGGTAGTTCGAAGAGACGATTGTAGTTGCTACCCTTGATGAGGATATACTGACCCTCAGGGCGCTCTGTGGCGAGGGTGGTCTTTACCTCACCCACATCAGCAAACTTGCGGTAGGGTGACACAATCTTGCCAAACTCCTTACCCACAAGCCATACATTCTCAATGTGGTGCTCTTGCAGGAAGTTGATAATCTTCTGATGCTCCTCATGGCTGATGCTGCCAAGTTCGCCCATCTCGCCGAGTATAGCCATCTTAGGCTCTACGGACATGAGGACGAAATTGTTCAATGCAGCCATCATACTGGTGGGGTTGGCATTGTAGGTGTCAACGATGAGGCGGTTGTGCTCAGTGATGGTGAGCTGCGAACGGTTGTTGCTTGGCACATAGCCAGCGAGAGCCTCATTTATCTGCTCTGGAGTAACACCGAAATGAAGTCCCACAGTAGCTGCAGCGAGCATATTCTTCATATTGTAGGCTCCGATGAGGTGAGTTTGAACTTCGCCTCCTTCCCACTTAAAGCTCAGGAACGGATCGCATGCTGTTACCTCACCCTTTACGTAAGGCACCAGGTTCAGTCCTTCGGAAATGCCCATGAGGTAAGGGTTCTCAGTGTCGATGAACACCTTGCTGTCTGCACGTTTGCGCAGATTGTCATAGAGTTCTCCCTTAGTTTTTATCACCCCTTCGAAACTTCCGAAACCCTCGATGTGAGCCTTGCCCACATTAGTTATCAGTCCGCAGTTGGGCTCTACTATCTCAACGAGTGTCTTAATCTCGCCAGGGTGGTTGGCACCCATCTCTATGACAGCAATCTCGTGTTCAGGGGTGAGTCGCAGCAGGGTCTTGGGCACTCCGATGTGATTGTTGAAATTGCCCTGAGTATAAAGAACGTTATACTTCTGGCTGAGCACTGTGGCGATGAGTTCCTTGGTGGTTGTCTTGCCATTAGTGCCAGTGATGCCAATGATGGGAGTGCCAAGGTGGCGACGGTGCTCGTTAGCGAGTTGTTGCAGTGTGGTGAGCACATCAGGCACTACGATATACCTGTCGTCAACAGCATACTGCGCCTCGTCAATGACAGCATAGGCGCAACCCTTTTCAAGAGCTGCAGCAGCATATTGGTTGCCATTGAAAGACTCGCCCTTAAGGGCAAAGAAAATGCTTCCCTCAGGACAGTCGCGACTGTCAGTAGTTACGATGGGATGCTCTGTGAATTTTTTATATAATTCGGTCATAATAACGTTAACCTTAACGTTGAACTTTTGCTCCGAGCTTGCTCGCCTGAGCACCTACTGGAGCGCAAGAACTTTTGAACTAACTTCTCACTTGTCCATCGCCCTCTATAAGCCACTTGTAGGTGGTTATCTCCTCTAATGCCATAGGACCGCGAGGACCCAGTTTCTGAGTAGAGATGCCTATCTCGGCACCCAGACCAAACTGTGCGCCGTCAGTGAAACTGGTTGGGGCATTGACATATACACAGGCTGCGTCTATCTGTGCCTCAAACTGCTTAGCGGCATCCTGATTCTCGGTGATGATGCACTCCGAGTGGCCAGAGCCATTCTCAGTGATGTGTTCTATCGCCTCGTCTATGGAGCCTACGGTGCGTATCGCCATTGCGTAGTCCATAAACTCTGTGCCGTAATGGTGCTCGCGTGCCTGTTCTATCAACTCCTGTGGATAGCTGCTGCCTGATAGTATGCTCTGTGCAGCCTGGTCGGCATAGATGCGCACATTAGAAGCAGCCATCGGAGCAACGAGTTCGGGCAGGTCGCCTATGCGGTCTTTGTGGATCACGAGGCAGTCGAGGGCATTGCATACGCTCACACGACGAGTTTTGGCATTGTTGATGATGCGCTTGCCTTTCTCTATGTCGCCATCCTTGTCGAAGTAGGCATGCACCACACCAGCACCTGTCTCGATGACTGGCACC
>JAZLBU010000002.1:0-30091 GCA_045613845.1 Prevotella sp.
GTTTACCACCACCATTCTGTCGATGTTTACTATCCCACTGCTGGCGGAAGCGTTTGGGTAACGTTAGCGTTATCGTTAACGTTAACGATACGCAACCAAGGGTTGCTACGATACGCTTCTTGCTCAGGCAAGCGTAGCAACAAGTTGCGTCCGATTACGCTACGATACGCGAGCCCCGCTCGCTACGATACGTCCTTCGGACTACTAATACCCTTCGGGTTACTAAGAAAAAGACAACCAAGACTATGTCTCGGTTGTCTTTACTGTTTTATCTATAATCAAAAATCGTTTTCGTAGCAATCTTTGATTGCGTATCGTAGGGCTATAAGCCCGTATCGTAGTGGCGTAGCCACGTATCGTAGTCACAAAGTGACGTATCGTAGGAGCTGAAAGCTCCGTATCGTTTAATCCCTCGGACGAATGTTCATAGCTGAGAGTTGCTCGCTGACCTCGCTGTTGATGCGTGAGCCGAACTCCTGCATGGTCATGACAGCCTGTTCGCCACCACCCTGCTGACGCATAGCTACGGTGCCGTCAGCCTGTTCCTTCTCGCCTACGATGACCATGTAAGGGATGCGCTTGATCTCGTTGTCGCGAACCTTACGTCCAATCTTCTCGTTACGGTTGTCAACTACAGCGCGTACGCCTACGGTAGCGAGGTAGTCCTGTACCTGCTCAGCATAGTCGTTATACTTCTCAGAGATAGGCAGAATGGCAACCTGCTCTGGTGTGAGCCAGAGTGGGAAATGACCAGCGGTATGCTCGATGAGCACAGCGGTGAAGCGTTCCATAGAGCCGAATGGGGCGCGGTGGATCATGACAGGACGCTGCTTGGTGTTGTCTTCAGCGGTATATTCGAGTTCGAAACGGTTAGGCAACTGGTAGTCAACCTGGATGGTGCCAAGCTGCCAACGGCGTCCGATGGCATCCTTTACCATACAGTCGAGCTTTGGTCCGTAGAAGGCTGCCTCACCTGTCTCGGTACGGGCATTGAGTCCGCGCTCAGCACAGGCATCGATGATAGCCTGCTCGGCAGACTGCCACTGCTCGTCAGTACCGATGTACTTCTCCTTATCGTTAGGGTCGCGGAGAGATATCTGGAATTCTACCTGCTCATCCTTGAAGCCGAAGATGGCAAACACTGCCTGGATGATGTCGAGCACACGAAGGAACTCAGACTTCACCTGATCCTGACGACAGAAGATGTGGGCATCATCCTGGGTGAATGAACGCACACGCGTGAGACCGTGGAGCTCGCCAGACTGCTCGTAGCGATATACGGTGCCAAACTCAGCGCAGCGGAATGGCAACTCACGATAAGAGCGTGGCTTAGAAGCGAATATCTCACAGTGGTGAGGACAGTTCATTGGTTTGAGCATATACTCCTCATCCTCCTCAGGGGTGTGGATAGGCTGGAAGGAGTCCTTGCCATAGTGAGCCCAGTGGCCTGAGGTGACGTAGAGGTTCTTAGAACCAATATGTGGGGTGATAACCTCCTGATAGCCGAAGCGCTTCTGAATGGTGCGCAGCATCTCCTGCAGGCGCAGACGGAGGTCGGTGCCCTTTGGCAACCATATAGGCAAACCCTTACCCACACGCTCAGAGAACATGAAGAGTTCCATCTCCTTGCCTATCTTGCGGTGGTCGCGCTTCTTAGCCTCTTCAAGCATTACGAGGTACTCATCAAGCATCTTCTTCTTAGGGAAGGTGATGCCGTAGAGACGCTGCAACTGAGCCTTGCTGGCATCGCCACGCCAAAAGGCGCCTGCGATAGAGGTGAGCTTTATTGCCTTGATGATGCCAGTAGAAACGATATGCGGACCCTTACAGAGGTCGGTAAAACAGCCCTGAGTGTAGGTGGTGATAGAACCATCCTCAAGGTCTTGGTCGATGTGCTCCACCTTATACTCCTGACCCTGAGCCTGGAACTGTGCTATAGCGTCAGCCTTAGCAACCTCCTTACGCACTACGGGTTCGTCCTTACGAGCCAGTTCGAGCATCTTATCCTCTATCTGCTTGAAGTCGCCCTCCTTGATCATCTCGCCGTTAGGGAGCTGAACATCATAGAAGAAACCATTCTCGGTAGCAGGACCGAAGCCGAACTGTATGCCAGGATAGAGTTCCTGGAGTGCCTCAGCGAGGAGGTGGGCAGAGGTGTGCCAGAAGGCGTGCTTGCCTTCCTCGTCCTCAAAACGATAGAGGGCGATGGTGGCATCCTCAGTGATAGGACGATTGAGTTCGGTTGTCTCACCGTTTACGCCGCACGCTACAACACTGCGTGCCAATGCTGGAGAAATACTCTCTGCTATTTGGAGTCCGGTTACACCGCTTTCATACTGGCGTACCGAACCATCGGGGAAGGTTATATTAATCATAATGTTTTGTTATTGTTGTTATTTTGTCGTTATTCTTTTTATGACCAACGCTGACGCGTTGGTAACGGTGGCTAGTACTCAGTACCTAGCCCCCTTGGTCTTTTTCTTTTTTTCCCACTCAGCTTTGCGCTTGAGATACTCCTCGTAGTGGTTTTCGAGATAGTTGTCAGCCATGAGAGAGAGGGTGGATTAGCGGGTTTTATATCGTGAGTAGACGATACTTGCCTTGATGCCCTGTGTATCACTGACACCATCGTCGGTACTCTTCTTTATGCCTCGCCTCATGCGTGTGCTTGCATAAGCCATAGAGTGGCTAACCTTGGTGAGGCGTGATGCACTGTTGATAGTGGAATAGCTGGTTTCGACAGGCACTATGAGCACCTTGTTCCAGTTGGCATGCTCAGGGTCGTTACAATACTCTTCATAAGACATGCCTGATGCCTTCCACTCCTTATACATCTTTACTATTATAGGTGAGATGTTGGCGAAGGTATAGCCATAAGTGCTGGTAGAGAAGGTGGTGAGGAATGACGAAGTGGCATTAGCCAGCTGCTTCTCGCCAAAGAATTTGTAGATAGAGTCAGAACGCAGCAAGAGGAGTGTCTCAGGCACATCGAAATTATATTCGCCCTCTGTCTTATCATTACGAGTGGGCAAGAACACACGCACGGTGCTCACTGAATCATTCTCGTGATCCTCCATTATCTCCTTGACATTAAAGGTGAGTTCGGTGTATATGCCATTAGGTGAGCGCAGGAGGGTATAGTCTGACTCATTGGCAGCAGTGACGAGTTCAGCATTCTTAGTGTCAGAAAGCAGTGAATGCTGTATGCTCTCCTCGGTGCCACTGAAGATTGCCGTAACGTTACGTTCAGTCTCAGTGACTGACGACCATATACGATAATAGGTGATGAGCGATGTAGCACTAATCTTAGCCATAGCACCCTCGCCAGCTATATGCTTGAGGTAGAAACCAGGGAGTAGCTGCTCAAGGAAAGCCACCTGATTGTTATAACCCTTGTGGTAGTCGGCATCGTCGTCCAGATACTGCTTCATGAGATAGGTGCCAAGGTTAGAGTATTCCTCGCCATCGCGACCCTTATACTTACCATTGAGAGGTATGGAGACATAGTGTCTGCCCGTTTTGGTTCTGCCCTCAGCCACCATATTCTTTATGGAATAGGTGCGGATGGTATTGACCGCGCCATCCTCATTGCGTATATATCCATTTTTCTCAGGATCGAATGATATGGCGTATTCTGCAGACTCTACATAGGGTTTGGCGAGTTCCTTAACATTAAGCGACATCTGAGCCGTGGAATCGCCTTCAAAACCAGAGATATAGAAAGTGAGTACACAGGAGTCAGCCTTGAGGTATTTCATCTTCTCCTCAAGAACGTCGGAAGGCAAATCCTCACCATTAGGCAGCATATCGCCATTATCGTTAAAAACCACGATAGAGTCAAGAGCAGGGAACAAGCGCACCGCATTATAAGACTGCAGGTAGGCATTGTTCATAGGTATTATCTGCGACATGAAGTCGGCAGTGACATAGGATTTTGTTTCCTTGTCAAACATTCTGCCAAGATAGGTGAAGCTGGAACGAGCTGAAATCTCGTCAAGGGAAAGTCCATTGACGGTTTCGCTAGTAACAAACGACTCACGCGTGAAGTATTCCAGGTTGTCGGAAATGTCTGTCAGCGAGCCACCGAGTCCGTCAGTGGAATCATCACAGGAAATGAGCAATGATGCTATTACGAATGTGAAGAATAAGAGTCTTTTCATATAACAGTGAGAAAATGAAAAACTACAGAGAATCAAAGAAACCAGTGTAAGCAGCAACGAAGTCGTCGCCTGGGTATTCGAGCACCTTCTTGTCAGACTGGCGTGCATAGTCCATTATTGCCTCGTTGCTGTTAGGCACAGCAGCTATGATGCCATCAGAATGGTCGATAGCCATCTTGGCAAGGTCCATGCCACTGAGGGAGTCACCGTAAGCGCTCAGGAATTCCTCAGACACGCTATTGAATAAGAGTGAATTCTTAGATATGTCTTTGATGGTCTGTTCAGGTGCTTCATCAAAAACAGCAGTAATAATCTTGGCATCGGCAATGGCTGGTTCGTCCTTGTAGGCCTCCTTAACATAAAGAGGAAGGAGGGCTGCCATCCAACCGTTGCACACCACCACATCGGGGGTCCAGCGCTGTTTCTTGATAGTCTCAATCACTCCACGAGCAAAGAATACGGCACGCTCACCATTATCAGCAAAGGGTTTGCCATCAGCATCGGTAGTCTGAGCCTTGCGAGAGAAAAACTCTTCGTTGTCAATAAAGTAAGCCTGCAACTTAGTTTGAGGAATGCTAGCCACCTTAATAATAACAGGATGGTCTATCTCGCTGATATTGATATTGAGGCCTGAGAGACGAATAACCTCGTGAAGCTGTCCGCGACGCTCATTGATAAGTCCATATAGAGGCATAATGATGCGCAGTTCATTGCCTGCTTCCTGCAATTTGTTAGGAATCATCATTCCCAGTTTAGCGAGTACACTTTCTTCTACGTAAGGAGTGGTGTCTTGATTGACAAAGAGTATTTTTTTCATTTTACTTTTATGTGGAGTGTGCCTGTTCACTCATTGGTGGAACGGCACAGTTTTACTGTGCAAAGTTACAAAAAAATCCGCAAACTACAGGCAATGACGCTGATAGTTTACGGATTGTTAACTATTTTGGGAACAATTCTTACCTTACATAGGTATGCAACCATGCTTCTTAGCAGGCAGAGACTGACGTTTGTTAGCCAACTGAGCCAGTGCACGGATGATGCGGAAACGTGTGTTGCGTGGCTCTATGACATCGTCGATATAGCCATACTTAGCAGCCTGATAAGGATTAGCAAAGAGCTCTGAATATTCCGCTTCCTTCTCAGCAAGGAATGCCTTCACGTCGCCTCCTTCTTCCTTAACCTGCTTAGCGCCCTTAGCCTGAAGCACGGCAACAGCACCAGCAGCACCCATAACTGCTATTTCTGCAGAAGGCCAAGCGTAGTTAAGGTCGGCACGTAACTGCTTGCAACCCATCACGATATGTGAACCACCGTAAGACTTGCGCAGTGTTACAGTGACCTTAGGAACAGTAGCCTCGCCGTAGGCATAAAGCAGTTTAGCACCATGCAGAATTACGGCATTATACTCCTGACCTGTGCCAGGCAGGAATCCTGGTACGTCAACAAGGCTGACGATAGGAATATTGAAGGCATCGCAGAAACGAACGAAGCGAGCACCCTTACGTGAGGCATTCACGTCAAGCACGCCAGCATAAGCCGATGGTTGGTTGGCTACGATACCAACGCTCTGACCATTGAAACGTGCAAAACCCACGATGATGTTCTTAGCAAACTTAGGCTGCACCTCGAAGAACTCGCCATCATCCACCACTGCAGATATAACCTTATACATATCGTAAGCCTGGTTAGGATCCTCAGGAATGATGGTGTTGAGGGAGTCGTCCATACGATCCACAGGGTCGGCGCACTCCTTGCGTGGAGCCTCCTCCATATTATTCGAAGGAATGTAGGAGATGAGGGTCTTTATCATCTGTATGCCCTCCTCTTCAGTCTTAGCTGTGAAGTGGGTAACACCCGACTTAGAACCATGAACGCTGGCACCACCCAGATGCTCGGCATCGACATCCTCACCTGTTACGGTCTTGACTACTGCAGGACCTGTGAGGAACATGTATGAAGTGCCCTCCATCATCAGGGTGAAATCGGTAAGAGCAGGCGAATAAACAGCACCACCAGCACAAGGACCGTAGATCATGGATATCTGTGGTACCACACCAGAGGCGAGGATGTTGCGCTCAAATATCTCACCATAGCCAGCAAGGGCATCGATACCCTCCTGAATACGTGCACCACCAGAGTCGTTGATACCAATACATGGAGCCCCCATCTGCATGGCCATATCCATCACCTTACAGATTTTCTCGGACATAGTCTTAGAAAGCGAACCACCATTGACGGTGAAGTCTTGAGCGAAGACATATACCAAACGACCGTCGATAGTACCTGAACCCACTACCACACCATCGCCGAGATACTGCTTCTTCTCCATACCGAAATTGGTGCAACGGTGGAGCTTAAACATATCAAACTCCTCAAATGATCCCTCGTCGAGCAACATATTGATACGCTCACGAGCTGTATATTTACCACGATCGTGCTGCTTCTCGATGGCCTTTTCGCCACCACCCAGACGAGCCTGCTCGCGCTTCTCTATCAGTTTCTTGATTTTTTCTGACTGAATTGACATCTTTTATTTAAAGTTGAATGTTGAATGTTGAAAATTGGAGGTTACTTCTTTGGCTCGCAGAGCTCAGTGAGGATGCCTGCAGTACACTTAGGATGCAGGAAACCTATCATCATATTCTCTGCACCAGGACGTGGAGCCTTGTCTATGAGGCGTATCTCCTTAGACTCACATTCGGTGAGAGCCTCAGCCACACCGTCTTCTACTGCGAAAGCTACGTGGTGAACACCCTTGCCACCCTTCTCCAACCATTTTGCTACGGCTGACTCAGGTGATGTTGGTTCAAGGAGTTCTATCTTTACCTCGCCAACCTTAAGGAAGGCTGTCTTTACCTTCTGGTCTGCTACCTCCTCTACAGCGTAGCATTTCAGTCCTAATACATTTTCAAAATAAGGGAGCACTGCCTCGATGCTCTCTACACCTATTCCCAGATGATCAATACGTGAAATCTTCATTGTTTTGGTTATTATTTAGTTTTCGTTATGTCGTTATTTCGTTAATTCGTAAGGAATCCGAGCAACGTACCAGCAGCTACGGCGCTGCCTATCACACCAGCCACGTTAGGTCCCATAGCATGCATGAGCAGGAAGTTATGACGGTCATACTCCAGACCGAGGTTGTTAGATATACGTGCTGCCATAGGTACGGCACTTACGCCTGCATTACCTATGAGCGGATTTATCTTATTCTCCTTTGACAGGAAGAGGTTCATCACCTTCACGAAGAGCACACCACTGGCTGTTGCGATAACGAAAGCAAAAGCGCCGATGGCAAAAATCTTGATGGTGTTAAGAGTGAGGAACTCACTCGCCTGAGTAGAGCATCCCACAGTCAGTCCCAAGAGCATCACCACGATATCGTTGAGCGATGAAGATGCCGTCTTAGCAAGGCGATCGGTCTTGCCACTCTCCTTCAGCAGGTTGCCAAAGAACAACATGCCCAACAGAGGTAAACCAGACGGTACGATGAAAGTGGTCATCAGCAGACCAATGATGGGGAAGAGTATCTTCTCAGTCTTAGAAACCTTTCTGCCTGGCTTCATCTTTATCAAGCGCTCCTTCTTGGTTGTGAGCAGTCGCATGATAAATGGCTGTATCACTGGCACCAACGCCATATATGAATAAGCACACACAGCCACAGCACCCATCAAGTTAGGAGCCAGTTTACTTGAGAGGAATATCGCTGTTGGTCCGTCAGCACCGCCTATAATAGCAATACTTGCAGCCTGACTTGGCACAAAACCCAAAGCCAATGACAGCATATAGGCTCCGAAGATGCCAAACTGTGCTGCTGCTCCGATGAGTATCAGTTTAGGATTGGCTATGAGGGCAGAGAAGTCTGTCATCGCACCTATTCCCAAGAACACCAAAGGTGGATACCATCCCTGCTTCACGCCCTGATAGAATATATTGAGCACGGAGTTTTCCTCATACAGTCCTATCTCCAGTCCCGCATCCATCTTAAATGGAATATTGCCCACTATGATGCCCAGTCCTATAGGCACCAGCAACAGGGGTTCGAAGTCCTTCTTTATGGCGAGCCATATAAACAGTGCTCCTACGCATATCATGAGGATATTGCCCAGTTCGGTGTTGGCGAAGCCCGTATATGTTACGAACTCATTGAAGTTATGTGTTATAAATTCACCAATTCCCATTATCTTCTCTTTTTCTTTTTTGTATCTTCCCTACTCTATATCCTGTTATGCTATAGTAACGAGCACACTACCTTCCATCACGGTGTCGCCCACATTAACCATCACGCTGGTTACGGTGCCAGAGTTTTCGGCTTCGATATTATTCTGCATCTTCATAGCCTCAAGCACTACTACAGTGTCGCCTGCTGCTACTGCATCGCCCACCTTAACCTCTATTGATGTTATGCTGCCTGGCAGTGGTGAAAGAACCTTGGTGCCTTCGCCTGCTTTCACGGCTGCTGGTGCTGTCTGCTGCTTAGCAGGTGCTTCGCCTGTAACCTTTGCTGCTACAGGCCTCTTCACAACTGGTTTGGCAACCTGCTTACCCATTGATATTGGGGTCTTCAGTTCTACATCGAACTTTATGCCGTTCACTGTCACCTTTGCCTGAGTGCCTTCTATCTCTTCTATCTCTACATCGTAGTTTACACCCTGTATAGTATATTGGTACTTTTCCATATCTCTTGTTTCTATATTTTATTAATGTGAAAATCTCTTGTTCATGTCGTTATTGAAAGTGTTATGCGCACCCCACGCTGAACTTCGTGGTTTGATGGTCAGCACTCCGCTCTCAACATCGTGCACATCCTCCAGGTACTGCTTCAGCGCCATAGAGATTACGGCTACATACACTTCCTTGTCGATACCTTTGAGTTCTACACCCTCCTGAAGAATGTTTGAAGTCATGTGTCGAACCTTATTCAGCGTCTTGGCTGTCTTTACCACTGGCTTTACTGGTGTCGTTTTAGCTATACGGCTTCTACGGTCTGCTACCCATCCGAAGGTGAGGAAGAACACATACAGAAGTGCCAGACACAGAAACACTATACCCATACACAGCGCAGTAAGTCCGAAACCGTGAGGGTCAACATCCTTCAGTTTCTCTGAGGCCGCTGTTTCCTCCTGTGCTATGGCTACGGTAACCACAGTCATCAGGGTTGTCATTAGTAATATGATTCTCTTTGTTTTCATTTATTTTGGTTTTTCTATATCATTGTTTAGGGGTAAATTACGAACAGAACAGCAATACTATCAGCTGGGCCGTAAAGATTCTAAGGAACATACTCAGAGGATAAACCGTAGAATAACCTATTGACGGAGCGTCCTTAGTGCAACTTGCATTAGCAAATGCGAGTGCTGGTGGGTCTGTTGTAGCACCAGCCAGCATTCCCATGATGGTGAAGTAATTGAAGTTGTATTTCTTTCTTGCTACTATGCCTACAATGAGTATAGGCAACACGGTTATCATGAATCCTGTCAACACATACAGCAATCCATCGCCATTCACCACTGTATCCACGAAGTTGGCTCCAGCCTTAATGCCCACGCTGGCAAGGAAGAGCACCAGTCCTATCTCTCTCAGCATCAGATTGGCTGATGTGGTGGTGTATGTCACCAAGTGTATCTTGTATCCGTATCTGCCTATCAGTATGGCTACAATCAGCGGACCGCCTGCCAAACCGAGTTTCAGTGGTACAGGTATCTCAGGGAATGTGAATGGTATGCTACCGAGTATAAGTCCTAAGATTATACCTACGAATATGGTGGCTATGTTTGGATTATCGAGTCGCTTTACGGCATTACCCAATACAGATGACACGCGATTTACCGACACCTGGTCGCCTACCACCATCACGCGGTCGCCAACCTGCAGTGGCAAGTCCTGACGGGCAAATATCTCCATGCCTTGACGTGTTACGCGAGTGAGGTTCACACCATAAACACTGGCAAAGTGCAGTTTGGCTGGTGTCTTGCCGTTAATCTCGGGCTTAGTGATTACAATGCGTCGGCTCACCATCTGCTTTGTCTTCTCCTGTTCCTCAAATTCGGGCACTATCGTTTCCTTGCCTATAAATGCCTGTACAGCATCCTTATCAGCCTCGGAGCATACAATGAACACCTTATCGCCCAGTTCCAGCGTGGTAGAGCTCTTAGGGAATATCAGTTCACCGTTGCGCAGTATGCGTGAACATACGAAGTCTCTACGCATAAAATCATGCAGTTCCAGTATGGTGTGTCCTGCTATGAACTGGTTCTGTACTATCAGATGCATAAGATGTGGTATCTGCGTCAGGTCGTTATCGTGACTCTCCAGTTCTTTTTCCTCATCGGCTATCTTCACCCTGCATATGTACCTCACTGCAATCGTAGCTGTGATTATGCCCACCACACCAAGTGGATAGGCGCAGGCATAACCATTGGCTATAGCAGGGGTATTGCTTCCCATAATCGACATCAGTGCCTCCTGTGCCGCACCAAGTCCCGGGGTATTGGTCACAGCACCATACAGCGTACCTATCATCATTGGCAGATTGGATGGGTCGGTGGTGTCAAAGAATGCATAGTAGCAACCAAACATCACCATGATATTAAGCAATATCAGCGATACGGCAAGCATGTTAAGTTTCAGTCCACCCTCCTTAAATGAAGAGAAGAAACCCGGTCCCACCTGTAAGCCTATCATAAAGACAAACAGTATCAATCCGAAATCTTGCACAAATGACAGCGTTGGCAGAGGGGCAGTAAATCCAAGATGACCAGCCAGAATGCCAGTAAACAACACAAAGGTCACTCCCAATGACACACCACCTACCTTGATTTTTCCCAAATACACGCCAACGGCTATTACAATAGCATAAAGCATGGCTATGTGAGCCATACTCTCGTTATCCACAAAAAGATTTATCAGCCAATCCATTGAGTGAGCATTTTTATTCGAAGCGCAAAGTTACAAAAAAAAAATAACATACCAACTCTTTCTCCCTTTTATTTTAATAAGGTGTACGAAAATACATTAAAATAGTTTGCCGATGCTCCTTTTTTTATTAACTTTGTACATTGTAAAATATTAGGACAAATCATTTTAAAAAGGAAAATACAAAAAATTATGAGTAACACCAAGGAGAAACTCTTCGCCGAGTTTCAGGCACCCACCACTCAGGAATGGCTCGATAAGATTGAGGTTGACCTGAAGGGTGCTGACTTTCAGAAACGCTTGGTTTGGCGTACGCCAGAGGGCTTCAACGTGCAGCCTTTCTATCGCAAGGAGAATGTTGACAGCCTCGACACCCCCAACGCTTTGCCAGGCGAGTTTCCTTTTGTTCGTAGCAACAAGAAGGATGACAACACATGGTACATACGTCAAGAAATCGATGCCGCTGATGCCAAGCAAGCCAATGCTAAGGCTCTCGACATCCTCAACAAGGGCATCGACTCGCTGAGTTTCAGCATCCCACGTGAGCAGGTCAGCAAGGAATTCATCACCCAACTGCTCGATGGCATCTATTGCGACATCGTGGAGGTAAATTTCAGCACCTGCAAGCGCCGTAGCGTAGAGTTGGCTCAGATTCTTGCCGACTATTTCGAAGAAAAAGGCTACGACAAGGAGAAGATTGTGGGCTCCATCGACTGGGACCCTATCCAGAAGATGCTCAAGGGTAAGACTCATGCCGAGGGAGTGTTGCAGTTTGCTGCACCTATTATAGATATCCTGAAGGATTATCCTAACTTCCGTTGCGTCACCGTCAACTCCCTCTTCCTCAACAACTCTGGTGCCTACATCACCCAGGAGCTAGGCTATGCCCTCGCTTGGGGTAATGAGTATATGCAGTTGCTCACCGAGGCTGGCGTAGAGCCCACTTTGGCAGCAAAGAAGATAAAGTTTAATATGGGCATCTCCGAGAACTACTTCATGGAGATAGCCAAATTCCGAGCAGCTCGTTTGCTATGGGCACAGATAGTGAAGCAGTATGAGCCTAAGTGCGACTGCGCTTGCCAGATGTGCGTCAATGCTGTAACTACAGAGTACAACATGACCATCTTTGATGCTCACGTTAATCTCCTGCGTTCACAGACCGAAACCATGTCAGCAGCCCTTGGTGGTGTACATTCCATCGTTGTAACACCATTCGATGCTGCCTACGAAACACCTGACGAGTTCTCCGAGCGCATAGCACGCAACCAGCAGCTCCTGCTCAAGGAGGAGTGTCACTTCAACACCGTTGTTGACCCAGGCGCAGGCTCTTACTACATCGAGGAGCTCACCACCAACATCGCTCAGGAGGCGTGGAAGCTATTCCTCAGCATAGAGGACGAAGGCGGTTTCCTCGCTTCTGTCAAGGCAGGCAAGGTACAGGAGGATATAAATGCTACCAACGAGAAGCGTCACACTCTTGCCGCTCAGCGTCGTGAGTTTATCCTCGGCACTAACCAGTTCCCTAACTTCAACGAGAAGTCAGAGGGCAAGCAACCGCTTAACACCACTCGCTTGGCGTCAGAGTTTGAGGCTCTGCGCTTGGCTACCGAGAAAGCTCCAAAACAACCTGTTGCCTTCATGCTCACCATCGGCAACCTAGTATGGCGTCAGGCTCGCGCTCAGTTCTCTACCAACTTCCTCGCCTGTGCAGGCTACAAGGTTATCGACAACCTCGGCTTCCCGACCGTTGAGGAGGGTGTCGATGCTGCTCTCAAAGCAGGTGCCGACATTGTGGTCATCTGTTCTTCCGACGATGAGTATGCTGAATATGCTCCAGCAGCCTTCAAGTACCTCGACGGCAGGGCTATGTTCGTAGTAGCTGGTGCACCAGCCTGTGCTGAAGATCTCAAGGCCGTAGGCATTGAAAACTTCATCCATGTCAAGGTTAACCAACTCGAAACTCTGAAAGACTATAACAAGAAACTCGGAATATAACTATGGCTAGAAAAGATTTTAAAAACGTAAACGTCTTCTCTGGCATAGAGAAGAAAGACGGTGCTGCTTGGCAAAAGCAGAACAATATACAGTATGTGTGGAAAACCCCAGAGCACATCGAGGTGAAGCCTACCTACACCAAGGAGGATCTTGAGGGCATGGAGCATCTCGACTTCGTAGCTGGCATTCCACCTTATCTTCGCGGTCCTTACTCTATGATGTATCCTTTCCGTCCTTGGACCATACGTCAGTATGCTGGTTTCTCAACGGCTGAGGAGTCTAACGCCTTCTACCGTCGTAACCTCGCCTCTGGTCAGAAGGGTCTCTCCGTAGCCTTCGACCTCCCCACCCATCGTGGCTACGACCCCGACAACCTGCGTGTTGTGGGCGATGTAGGTAAGGCTGGCGTTAGCATCTGCTCTGTTGAGAATATGAAGGTGCTCTTCGATGGCATACCTCTTAATAAGATGTCTGTCTCCATGACCATGAACGGAGCCGTACTGCCCATCATGGCGTTCTACATCGTAGCAGGCTTGGAACAGGGTGCCAAACTCGAGGAGATGGCTGGTACCATCCAGAACGACATCCTCAAGGAGTTCATGGTGCGTAATACCTATATATACCCACCAGCATTCTCAATGAAGATTATCGCTGACATCTTCGAGTACACCTCACAGAACATGCCTAAGTTCAACTCCATCTCCATCTCAGGCTACCACATGCAGGAGGCTGGCGCTACGGCTGACATTGAGCTCGCCTACACCCTTGCCGACGGTTTGGAGTACCTCCGTGCTGGTGTCAACGCTGGTATCGACATCGATGCCTTCGCACCTCGTCTCAGCTTCTTCTGGGCTATCGGCACCAACCACTTTATGGAGATTGCCAAGATGCGTGCAGGCCGTCTGTTGTGGGCTAAGATTGTAAAAAGCTTCGGAGCCAAGAATCCTAAGTCTATGGCACTGCGTACTCACTCACAGACCTCAGGATGGTCGCTCACAGAGCAAGACCCCTTCAACAACGTGGGTCGTACAGCTATAGAGGCTATGGCAGCTGTGTTGGGTCACACCCAGTCGCTTCACACCAACTCCCTCGATGAGGCTATCGCTCTGCCTACCGACTTCTCTGCCCGCATAGCCCGTAACACCCAGATCTACATACAGAACGAGACCAAGGTGTGCAAGGAGATAGACCCATGGGCAGGTTCCTACTATGTGGAGTACCTCACCAACGAACTCGTCCACAAGGCATGGGCACTCATTCAGGAGATTGAAGAACTTGGTGGTATGGCGAAGGCTATCGAGACTGGTGTGCCAAAGATGCGTATCGAGGAAGCAGCAGCCCGCACTCAGGCTCGCATCGACTCTGGTCAGCAGACCATCGTGGGCACCAACAAGTATCGCCTCGACCATGAAGACCCAATCGATATCCTCGAGGTTGATAACACCACCGTACGCAAGCAACAGGAAGAGAACCTGCGCCAACTCAAAGCTAATCGTGATGAGGCTAAGGTAAAAGAAGCCCTTGATGCCCTTACTAAAGTTGTTGAGACGGGTGAAGGAAACCTCCTCGCAGCAGCAGTAGAGTGTGCTAAGGTACGCTGCACACTTGGTGAGATAAGCGATGCTTGTGAAAAAATAGTAGGACGTTATAAAGCAGTAATCAGAACTATTTCAGGCGTGTATAAAGCAGAAGCAAACAACGACAAAGAGTTTGACAGAGCCTGCGAACTCACACAACAATTCGCAGACAAGTATGGTCGTCGTCCACGTATCTTCATTGCTAAGATGGGACAGGATGGTCACGACCGCGGTGCCAAGGTAGTGGCAACGGGATATGCCGACTGCGGCTACGATGTTGATATGGGACCACTGTTCCAAACCCCAGCAGAGGCTGCTCGCGAGGCAGTGGAGAACGACGTCAACATCATTGGAGTATCTTCACTCGCAGCAGGCCATAAAACCCTCATCCCTCAGCTCTTTGAAGAACTCAAAAAGCTTGGCAGAGAGGATATCATGGTCATCGCTGGCGGTGTCATCCCTGCTCAGGACTACGACTTCCTTTACAAGGCTGGCGTAGCCGCCATCTTCGGACCTGGTACTCCTGTGGCAAAGTCCGCAATTGAGATGATGGAGATACTGCTTAATTCGTAGTGTCTTCATAGTTATTATAAATTGAGTGCGTTGGACAAAGAATCCAACGCACCTTTTTTATGTTTTTTTTCCTAAATTCAACTGCGGCTGACGCTTCTAACTCCCTTAATGCCCTTAAGTTTTTTGATGAGGGAGGCAAGGTGGGTGTTATCATCGACACTAACAGTGATAGCCCCACGGAAGAGTCCATCGTCGGAGTCGATATTAATAGCTCGCAACAGTGTGTGTGCCTCTTTACCTATAACTGAAGTGATAGTATTGACTACAGCTATATCATCATTGCCAACCACACGGAGGGTGATGTCATACTGACCCGTGCCCTTATCACTCCACTGTGCCTTAACAATGCGATAACCGAAACGCCTGCGCAACTCTGCTGCATTAGGACAGTCCTTGCGATGTATCTTAATGCCCCCACTGACAGTAACGAAGCCAAAGACATCATCGCCGTAGATAGGGTGGCAACACTTTGCCAAACCATATTCTATCCCACGAAAAACTGCTTTTTCCTCACCTAAGGAAAGGGAGTCAGCGGTGCCTTGACGATGAAGAATGAATGAGGCAGCACTCATGCTTCCTACTCCCTCGCTTGATGATTGGGGAACAGTGACAGGGGTTTCTTCCTTCTTGCCACTTATTTCTTCCTCCTTACGCTGGAGTTCTGCAAGGGCTTTACGTATCTTAGAGCGGGCATGTGAAGAAGTTGCGATATGAAGCCACTCGCGACGGGGATGTTGTGAGTTGCTTGTCATAATCTCGACCGTATCGCCCGAGTGAAGACGCTGACGTATAGGGGCATTCTTGCCGTTTACTAAAGCACCTACGCAAGTGTTACCGATGCGTGAGTGAATGTTGTAGGCAAAATCAAGGACGGTTGCTCCTGCTGCAAACTTCTTTATCTCACCTTTGGGCGTGAATACGAACACCTCGTCCTCGTAAAGATTCATGCGGAACTGATCCATGACTTGCATATCGTCACCAGCCTCAAGGGCTGTACGTATAGCATTAAGCCACTGGTCAATACCTCCGCCAGCACTTTTGATACCTTTATAACGCCAATGGGCAGCCAATCCATGTTCGGCAATCTCGTCCATGCGTTCAGTGCGTATCTGCACTTCTACCCATTTGTTCTCTGGTCCAAGAACGGTGATGTGGAGTGACTCATAGCCGTTAGACTTGGGTACGCTGAGCCAATCACGCAAGCGTTTAGGGTTAGGCTGATACATATCAGTGACGATGCTATAAGCCTGCCAGCACTCCATCTTCTCACGGTCAGGGGCACTATCGAGTATAATGCGTATGGCAAAGAGATCATAGACGCCCTCGAACGGGCATTTCTGTTTTTTCATCTTCTGCCAGATGGAGTGTATCGACTTGGTGCGTCCCTTGATATGAAGTTTAAGTCCTGCCTGTTCCAAGCGCTCTTTTACTGGAGTGATGAAGTCTTGGATGTATTTGTCACGTACTTCTTTGGTGGCTGACAGCTTACTCTTAATATGGTAGTAGGCATCATGCTCCAGATATTTTAAAGAGAGATCCTCGAGTTCACTTTTGAGCTGATAAAGTCCAAGTTTATGTGCCAAAGGTGCATAGAGATAACTGGCTTCCTCAGCTGCTCGCTGACGTGCTGCAATATTGTCGGTGTCGCGTATTTGGCGCATGAGATTGACGCGATCAGCTATCATAATAAGGATAACTCGCATATCCTCAGCAAAGGAGAGAAGCAGACTGCGAAAATTCTCCGTCTCAATGGCTGGCGTCTTTTGGTAGAGTTGTTGCACGCGATGAAGTCCATGAAGGATGCGTCTTACCCCATCGCTAAAAGGCTCCTCTTCTAACGATGAAGGAATGGTGTCAGATACACCTATGGGATAAAGTAGTGTGGCTATAATAGCATCACGTCCCAATCCTATTTCATCAACGGCGATATAAGCTGTTTGGAGTGCACGGAGTATGGGGTTGAGCCCAAAGATATCACGTTGTATAGCACCCTTATCTATGGCATCAAAAATAATACGGCGCAACTTCCCTTCGTCATCGGGAAGCAGTGCCGCTGTGGGGTGCTGTTTGAGGGCTTCGATAATCCGAAGCGCCTTAGTTTTTTCGGTGGGAGTGAAAAGGTTCAAGAGTTCAAAGTGTCAAAAGTAGTCTTGTGTTACTTCTCTTCTGTCATATCGCCCTCGATATAAAGGCGTACCATCTCAGGAGTGCCATTAGTACGGACGGTAATGGTCTTTTTGAAATGACCAGGGAACTTACCCTTGCCATTATAGGTTACATTGATAGTGCCTGTTTCGCCTGGTTTGATGGGTGATTTTGTATATTTAGGTACGGTGCATCCGCATGAGGCCACTGCTGAGTTAATCACAAGTGGCTGGTCACCTGTATTGGTAAAAGTGAAAACGCACTTTTGTATGGGTGTCTTCTCGGAGAATGTACCGTAGTTATGGACAGTTTTGTCGAACGTTATCTTGGGTTCGGCGAAAGAATGGAGGGTTAAGAATGAAGAACAAAGAATGAAGAACAGAATTAGGAACTTTTTCATTTGGGGTTCAATGGTTAAAGGGTTCTTTGAGCAAACTCGTAGTAAGAGTTTAAGAGAGTTCGTATAGCTTTGAAGGAGTTTTACGCTTGAGGTCTTCAACCTCGAAGTCTTTGCCCATGATGATACCATAGGAACGAAGTATCTGCTCCACCGTTTTAAGTGCGAGCACGGGATGATTATTCTCCTCGCTGAGGTGGCAGAGCCATACGTGTTTGAGCTCTGAGGTGGCATAATTAGCTATTGCCTCGGCACAATCATGATTGGAGAGGTGTCCCATAGGTCCTTCGATGCGCACCTTGAGATGCTGCGGATAGGTTCCATTCTGCAGCATCTCCCTGTCATAGTTGGATTCAAGCACTAGATAATTTGCCTCGCCAATGTATCGTTGCATGTCGTCGGTGACATGCCCCACATCGGTCATAAGACAGAATACCACGCCCTCAGTCTCAATGCGATAACCCACATTGCCTGCGCTATCGTGAGGGACGTTGAAGGGGGTTATGAGAAAGTCCCCCAACTTGATGGGAGTATCTTTATCAATGTACTTACGATTATCAACTGGCACCTTCTTGGGTACGCAGTAGTTACGCTCTATGCCTCCGTGCACCTCGTGTGTGGCATAAACAGGTATGTTATATTCGCTACTAAGCACCCCCACTGACTTGATATGATCGGCATGGTCGTGAGTGATCAGTATGCGCTTTATATCGTTGACGCTAATGCCATATTCGTGCAAGTATTTCTTGACGGTGCGAATGCCCACACCAGAGTCTATCAGCATGGCGTCGTTGGCAGTCTGAAGTAAATAGCAGTTACCACTACTTCCACTACCCAATGACAGAAATTTAAGCATTTTGGGTTAATATTTTGGGCAAAATTAGCAAAAAAATTTGAACTTCCAAACTTTTTTTGTACCTTTGTGAGAATAATTAGCAATTATTAATCTATGACAGAACCTACTCTAACCATTTACAAAGCAAGTGCAGGAAGCGGAAAAACATTTACACTTGCCAAGGAATACATAAAACTGCTGATAGAGAACCCAGAAGCCTACAGGAGCATCCTTGCCGTAACCTTTACCAACAAGGCTACGGAGGAAATGAAGATGCGCATATTATCACAACTGTACGGACTGTGGAAGCAACTACCCGATTCAGAAAATTATATGAAAGCCCTTATCCACTCTAATCTTTCACAGGGTGTAGGCTTGGAAGATGTCAAGAGCTCTAGGGACTACATCTCTCAGCAAGCAGGGAAGGCACTACGGAGCATTCTAGACAATTACCATTTTTTTAGAGTGCAAACTATAGATGCTTTCTTTCAAACGGTGCTGAGAAATTTGGCGCACGAGTTGCAACTAAATGCAAACCTGAGGGTAGGATTAAATCAGGAGCAGGTAGTGGAAGAGGCTGTCGACAACTTGATCGACTCTATAGCCGACGATGCCATGATGCGAGGCGTAGTAATGGGCTATGTAAGGGAAAGGCTGAGCAACAACGAGTCTTGGAATTTCATTAAAGGCATAAAGGAATTTGGAGCAAATATCTTTAGAGACTTCTATAAGGAGCACAGAGAACAATTAATGAGAATGACAAGTGACAAGGATTTCTTTGTCCACTTTAAAAGGAAACTGAATGAGGAACGCAGAAAACTAGAAGAAAAATATCAAGAGATCGGCGAGAAGGCTATGCTAATGCTGGAGGAAAACGGCCTGACGACAGCAGACTTCAAATATAAGAACAGTGGGGCGATAAGCTATTTCATCAAACTGAGCATGGGAGAGTTTGCTGAGATAGATATGGAGAA
The DNA here is from genome assembly GCA_045613845.1 of Prevotella sp. GTDB lineage: Bacteria > Bacteroidota > Bacteroidia > Bacteroidales > Bacteroidaceae > Prevotella. The sequence continues at coordinate 19,572 of JAZLBU010000002.1, forward strand.
AGTACGCATGAAGCAAGCCTTGGACGACGAAGATTCATGGATAGACAAAAAATCATCGAACTGCGCCACAGTGTCAAGCGTGGTAAAGGACAGCCTGCACCCACTGATGATAGCAACAGAACGATGCCGAACACTTGATGCAAGGAAATACAATTCCATTAAGAAAACACTAGAACACGTTAATGACGTACAACTGCTAAGGTATATTGAGGAATTCTCAAAAGAGCTGAATAGCTCTGCACAGCGCTTTATGCTCAGTGACACCCCTACCCTGCTCAACGCCATGATAAAAAAGGAGGATTCTCCGTTCATTTACGAAAAGATAGGAGCGCATCTGGAGCACATAATGATAGATGAGTTCCAGGATACGAGTACGACGCAATGGAACAATTTTAGGAAACTCTTGGAAGAGTGTATGAGTCAGGGTAAGAGTAACCTGTTGGTGGGCGATGTAAAACAAAGCATATACCGATGGCGATCAGGAGACTGGCGACTGCTGAACAATATAGACAAGATGTTTGCCCCTGGTGAACTGAAGAATGAGCCTCTGAAAATCAACTATCGTTCGTCAAAGAACGTGATACTATTTAACAACCATTTTCTAAAAAGGATGGCTGAACTGGAGGTGAAAGAGATTACAGCCTTAATGCCAGAGATGGCCACAGAACTGCAGAAGGCGTACGCTGACGTGGAGCAACTTACACCTGACGGCAAGGAAAGCACTGGACTTGTACACATAGACTTGATACCCAAAGAGCAAGAAGATAGCATGAACGAGCGTACGCTAGAGATTGTGAACACTCTGATAGAGAAAGGGGCAGAAAAAAAAGATATAGCCATACTGCTGAGAGGCAATAAAGAGGCTATAGCGTTGGCTACACAACTGGAACGTTCAGGCATCAACGTGGTATCGGCAGAAGCTTTCGAGCTAAAAGCCTCTGCTGCCGTACGCATAATAATCGGAGCCATGAGGCACTTAATTCACCCCAAGGACAGTCTGACGTTGAAACTGCTGCTGAAGGACGCAGGAAGAACCGAACTGCCACAAGAATTTGAAGACAGACGGGAAGAGCTGCTCACCATGTCACTGCACGATATGGCGGAAGAGATTTTGCGCATATTCGACTTGGGTGAGAGAGAGGGGGCGTATATCACCACCTTCTTTGACCACTTGAGAACTTTCTGCAACGACACATCGACCATGTTGGAAGACTTTCTTGAAGCATGGAACAACGAGCTGTACAAAAAAACGATAGAGACACCCGACTGTGACGGTGTACGTATACTCACCATACACAAAAGTAAGGGACTGGAGTTTAAACACGTCATACTACCCTACTGCAATTGGAAACTGGAACTGAGGTCAACCCTATGGTGTGAGCCCAAGGAAGCACCATTCAACGAACTGCCTATAGTGCCACTTAACTACACTTCGGTAAAGACTTTTGAGAACACTATATATAAAGGTGTGGTGACTGAAGAACATGTACAGAACATGGTGGACAACCTGAACCTTATGTATGTAGCAATGACGAGGGCATGTGATTCTTTATTCATAATAGGCGTAAGAGGAGCAGCAGCCACTAATCGTTCGCATATGATAGAGGCAACAATAAAAAGTCTGCAAGAAGACACCGCAAAGATAGACGACACACCACTGCATTACACCACCCCACAGGCTGAGGACGAAGCGATAGAACTGACCTATGGCACACTTGAAGGGGTTTTCAATGAAAACAAGGAGAAGGAAGGCAGCCAGAACGTTTTCCTGAAAGAGGTGGAGCCTGTGAAAGTAATGATAGCCTCATACCCAAACAATGCTGAGTTCAGGCAAAGCAACAAAAGTCTTACCTTTGCTAATGACGCCATAGACGAGAGCGACAGGCAGAGATACATAAGGATGGGTACTGTGATGCACCAGATATTCTCCGAGATAAAGACTACGAAAGACGTAGAGCCCGTGCTGACGAGAATGGAGTTTGATGGTACGCTATATGACGATGGCATAACACGAGAAGGTCTGATCAGAGAACTGCAAAAGAAATTCCAGAACCCACAAGTAAAGGATTGGTTCTCAGAGAAATGGGTACTATATAACGAATGTGTCATAATAGATAAAGAGGGCGAACATAGACCCGACCGCGTGATGACCGATGGCAAGGAAACCATAGTGGTAGACTTTAAATTCGGTAGGCAGGATGATGATTACCATAACCAGGTGGAGAGATATAAGAAACTGCTTACAGACATGGGTATGCCTGGAGTAAAGGGCTATCTGTGGTATGTTACACTAAACAAGATTGAAGAGGTATTATGAAGAGTTTTTTATATAATGTAGCACAAGACCTGCTGAACAAGTATGGTGAGGACTTGCACACTGTAACGGTAGTATTCCCCAACAAGAGAGCGTCGCTGTTCCTAAACAGAGTCCTGGCTGAGATAAGTGATAAACCCATATGGAGTCCACAATATACCACTATCAGCGAACTATTTCAAAAGATGTCAACACTGCAAGTTGCTGACAGAATAAAACTGATATGCGAGTTGCACAAGTCTTACTGCGAAGTAACTGGCAGAGCGGAAACGCTGGAGCAGTTTTATGGGTGGGGAGAGATAATGCTGGCTGACTTTGACGATATAGACAAACACAAAGGTGACGCAAAGAAGATTTTCACCCTTCTCGGCGATATACACGAAATGGATGCCGTAGATTTCCTGACGGAGGAGCAGAAAGAAGTTCTGCAAAGATTCTTCAAAAACTTCAACCCTGACTACACCACACAACTAAAGCGAAACTTCCTTGAACTGTGGAATAAGTTTTATGATATCTACACCAACTACAGGCAGAGACTGCTGACGCAAGGTATAGCATACGAAGGAATGATGTATAGGGAGGTGATTGACGATAACGATAACGTTAACGATAACGTCAACCTTAACTATGTCTTTGTGGGCTTTAATCTGCTGACTCCCGTGGAGCAACTGCTGATAACTAAGGTAGAGGGAAAGATATATAATGATGAGGACAACAGCAATCCACCAAAGGAGATGACATTCATATCATCACCCACCGACGATTTGCAAGCAAGATACGTGAGTCTGTGGTTGACGCCAGAACGTATCAAGGCAGGCAGAAAAACTGCCATAGTGCTTGCCGACGAAGGAATGCTGGAGACAGTACTGCACTGTTTGCCAGCAAAGATGAGCCTCAACATCACAACAGGATACCCTCTTTCACAAACCTCCATAACGTCGCTGATAAAGTGCGTGAGTAACCTTTTGCAAAAGGAGAGCTACACCCTGCACAATATCAATGGTATATTGCGTCATCCATTGATGAAATACATTTCGGAAAAGGCTACTGAACTGCATACAAAACTTAACCAAGACATGATATACTACCTGACACCACAGGAGATATCTATAGACGAAAACCTAAGTCAGCTCTTTATGCCACTGAAGGACAAAAACGATATGGCAGAATTGACAAAGAGACTGATATGGGTAACAAAAACCATTGCTAACTCTCACCCATCAGCCAGCAATTACCAACTGGAAAGCGAGGCCCTCTACCGTATGTACACCCTGCTCAACAGACTGCACACACTGATAAGCGAGGAAGAGATAAAACTCGACCTACCATTGTACACCATGCTGCTCAACCAGATAATACAAAGCACAACGATACCCTTCCATGGTGAGCCCATCGAGGGCATACAGATAATGGGAGTACTGGAAACGCGTAATCTGGACTTTGACCACGTATTGCTGCTGTCATGCAACGAAGGTACGCTACCTGCCAAGGTGAGCGACACTTCATTCCTGCCCCACTCCATACGCATGGCATATAACCTGACAACGGTGGAGAATAAGGTTGCCATATACCAGTATTATTTTGACCGCCTGATGCAGAGAACTAATGACGTTACCATTGTATATAACAGCTCTACTAACGAAGGCAAGACGGGTGAGATGTCGCGCTTTATGTTGCAAATGATAGCAAAGGACGAAATACCTATCAAACGTATGTCTCTGGAAGCCAGCGTAAGCACTTATACAAAACAAGATAACGACATCGAGAAAACTCAAGAGATGGTGGACAAACTACTAAAGAAGAAGTTTATCTCACCATCGTCATTGGGCAGATATCTGCGTTGTCCACGTAGTTTCTACTACACCTATATCGAAGAAATAAGAGATAACGAAGAGGGCGACGAGGAGTCTATGGACAATATGACATTCGGCACAATATTCCATGCTGCAGCCGAAACAATGTATAAAGACTACAATGGTAAAGCAGTGGCTCCCAGCTATATACAACATCTCATAAAAGAAAAGGGCCATCCAACATTACGACGTATAGTTGAGCAGGCTTTCCGTACAAAACTGTTTAACATAAAGGACAACAAACGTAAAACACCTAAGCTCGGAGGACTGCAAGTTATAAACTATGAAATGGTGGTAACCTTCCTCTTACACTTGTTAAACTATGACAGCACTCTGACCCAACTGGAGATAGCAGGACTGGAAAAGGATGTAATGGGATTCATACCTGTAAAGACTGGCAAAGGCACTATAAACGTAAGAATTGGTGGAAAGATAGACCGCTTGGACGTAGTAACCAACCAGGATGGGGTGCGCAGAATAAGAGTGATAGACTACAAGACGGGCAGGCTAAAACGAAAACTGAATATCAACAGCATTGATGAGATATTTATGCCCGAGAAGATGGGGTTGCACACCGACTACTACCTGCAAGCCCTGCTATATGCTTCAATAATCAACGATGCCAAACAAAAGAGCGTAGGACTGCTATACGTACAGAGTGCCAACAACGAGGATTACGACCCTCTGCTTTGCATCAACAACTCGCCTATCTACGATGCTTCAGTGTATCTTCCCGACTTCCAAAAGGGATTGTCGGAACTGCTGGCTGAGATACTTAACACTGATATACCATTTAAGCAGACCGAAAGAACTGAGCACTGTAAAGATTGCGCATTCTTCGACTTTTGCCATTAAAGACTTTTAACTATAACTTTCAACTTTCAACTTTCATCTTTCAACTTTTCTTTGTACCTTTGCACCCAAATTTACGCACACGCATAGAATAGGAAGAAGCCAATGGAACCACTAGCTGAGCGACTAAGACCGAAGACGCTCGATGAGTACATAGGACAGAAACATCTGGTGGGAGAAGGAGCCGTATTGCGCCGAATGATTGATTCGGGGCATATAAACTCTTTCATTCTATGGGGACCTCCTGGGGTAGGCAAGACAACGCTGGCGCAGATTATAGCCAACAAACTTGACACACCATTCTATACTCTGTCTGCTGTCACAAGTGGCGTAAAGGACGTTCGTGACGTAATAGAAAAAGCCAAAAACAATAGGTTCTTTTCTACAGCATCCCCCATACTCTTTATAGACGAAATTCACCGTTTCTCCAAATCACAGCAAGACTCTCTGCTGGGAGCTGTGGAGCGCGGCATTGTGACCCTTATCGGCGCTACTACAGAAAATCCCTCATTCGAGGTGATACGCCCTTTATTGTCACGTTGCCAATTGTATGTACTAAAACCACTGGAGAAAAACGACCTGATGGAACTGTTGCAACGTGCCATAACCACTGACAGTGAACTGCAGAAACTCGACATAAAACTGAAAGAGACAGGGGCTATAATGCGATATAGCGGAGGCGATGCTCGCAAGTTGCTCAATATACTGCAGATAGTGGTAGAGTCGGAATCAAACCAGAGTATTGAGATAACAGACGACCTGGTAGTGAGCCGATTGCAACAAAACCCTATGGCGTATGACAAACAAGGCGAGATGCACTATGACATCATTTCTGCCTTTATCAAGTCTATAAGGGGCAGCGACCCCGATGCAGCCCTGTACTGGATGGCACGAATGATAGAAGGAGGTGAAGATCCTGAATTCATAGCTCGCCGACTGGTGATAAGTGCGTCTGAAGACATCGGACTGGCCAACCCCAATGCCCTGTTGCTTGCCAATGCTGCATTTGACACTGTGATGAAGATAGGATGGCCTGAGGCAAGGATAGCACTTGCTGAAGCCTGTGTATATCTTGCCACATCGCCTAAATCCAACTCTGCCTATTGTGGCATAAACGATGCACTGCAACTGGTGAAAGAAACAGGCAATCTGCCTGTACCGCTGCATCTGCGTAATGCCCCAACCAAACTCATGGAGGAGTTGGGATATAGCGACGGATACAAATATCCACACGACTATCCAGGCAACTTCACTCCACAGCAATACATGCCCGACCAGTTAAAAGATCATCGTATATGGCACGCACAACACCAGCCTATTGAGGAACGCCAGTATCAGCAGATGATAAAAACGTGGGGAGAAAGGTTTAAGTAGTTCATAGTTCACAGTTCATAGTTCTTAGTTTATCAAACAACTTTTGTCCATAGCGCTCTTTTTGATAGTCATGACATTTGTCATGGCGAGGGGAGACAACGCCCCTACCCTTGCTATGGCTGACACCCTAAAACTTGATTCCGTAAAACTTGACACCAACAAGCTGGACTCTCTTCAACTTGCTATTCAGGCATATAACAAAGCTGTGGATGACTCCATTACAGCAGACTCTATAAATCGTACAAAGAAGAATGGCATAGATGCTCCTGTGAACTATGTTGCCAAGGACTCTATGGTCTATTACGCCAACTCTAAGAGGGCTTTCCTGTATGGCAAGTCTAATGTGAAATACGAGAACATGGACCTTTCGGCTGCCAACATCAACATGTCGCTTGACAGCAGTGTGGTGCGTGCTACGGGTGCCATGGATACGGTTAAGAAGCAGCGTTATGGCTTGCCCGTATTCCTTATGGGCGAAGATAAATACGAGACTGACACTATGGCTTTCAATTTTAAGTCGAAGCGTGGTCTTATACAAAATGCCTACACCCATCAGGAGGATGGTTTCCTGCTCTCTGAGCGCTCTAAGCGTGATAGCGAAGGCAACTTCTATCTCAAGCGTGGACGATACACCACCTGTGACGACCCCGACCCAGACTTCTACATAGCCCTGACGCGTGCTAAGGTGCGTCCTGGCAAAGATGTAGTGTTTGGTCCTGCATACCTTGTGGTACAAGACGTTCCGTTGCCTCTTGCCATACCATACGGATTCTTCCCTTTCACCAAGAGTTATTCCAGTGGTGTGATAATGCCTACCTATGGTGACGAGATGGATAGAGGATTCTACCTGCGCGACGGTGGTTACTACTTTGCCATAAGTGACAAGATGGACCTCAAGCTATTGGGCGAAGTGTTTACTAAGGGTTCGTGGGGCGTGAGTGCTGCATCTAACTACAACGTGAGATACAAGTACAATGGACAGTTCTTTGCTTCCTTTCAAGACTCACGCTATGGCGATGAGGGCATAGACCAGAAAAAGGAGAAAAGTTTCAAGATTCAGTGGACTCACCGTCAGGATGCAAAGGCTAACCCCTACACATCACTCACGGCAAGCGTAAACTTTTCATCTACGAGTTATGAGTCTAACAACCTCACCTCTATGTACAATCCTACGACACGCACCCAGTCTGTACGTACCTCTTCTGTCTCATGGAGTACTACGATGAGCAGCATCGGACTCTCACTCTCATCTCAAGCAAGTTTAACGCAGAACATGCGTGACTCAACAATCGATATGACCTTGCCCGACCTTAATATCTACCTGACACAATTCTACCCCTTCAAGCGCAAACACGCAGTAGGTCGTCAGCGTTGGTATGAGAAAATCAATATGGCATATACTGGTCAGATATCCAACAGCATCCACACCAAGGAGAGCCAACTTCTACACTCCAGTCTCACACGAGATTGGCGCAACGGATGGATGCACACCATTCCTGTAAAGGCTTCATTTACTGTGGCAAAGTATCTGTCAGTCACTCCGAGCTTCACCTTTGTTGACCGTATGTACACCCAGAAGATAGCACGCTCGTGGGATGTAGACAACCAAAAGGAAGTTCTTGACACCATTCAGGGATTCTACAATGCATATAACTGGAACGCTGCTGTTTCCATGAACACCAAGATATACGGTTTCTTCGTTCCTAACCGAAAAATCTTCGGCGACAAGATTATGGCAATACGACATGTGTTCACGCCACAGGTTTCATTCAGCTACGCGCCAGACTTCAGTGCCTCACGCTATGGCTATTACGACACCTATATCAAGACCGATTCCAAAGGCGTAGAGACACCCGTTCAGTATTCTTACTATGCCAATAATCTGTTTAACGGTCCAGGCTCAGGCAAGACAGGCAGGGTAAGCCTCACCCTCGACAATAACATCGAGATGAAGATACGTTCCGACAAGGACTCCACAGGCATACGCAAGATTAGCGTCATCGACCGCCTTGCTGCCACCATGTCATATAACATGGCTGCCAAGGAGCGACCTTGGAGCGACCTTGTCGTCGACCTTCGCCTCAAGTGGTGGAAGAACTACACCTTCAACATGAATGCCGTCTTTGCTACCTATGCCTACGATCTTGACAGCGACGGCAAACCATACGTTGGCACACATACCGAGTGGAGTCGTGGACGCTTTGGTCGTTTCCAAGGATTCTCACAAACATTCAGCTACACCATCAACCCTGAGAAACTCCGAAAACTCTTTGGTGGCAAGAAGAATCGCAAGAATGACGATAAGGACAACGACAACAACAAGAATATCGATACTGGAGTAGAGAGTAATGTAGACCCAGACATGATGGCAGCGCAGCAAAAAGCTGCACAAACCACTGGCAGCATGGCTGAAACAGACGACGATGGTTACCTCAAATTCTCCATGCCTTGGAGTCTTACCATCAGTTATGGTATCAACATGCGAGAGAATACCGCTGGCACCTTTAACAAAGAGACCATGCGCTATCCGTATAAGTTTACCCACAACCTCAACTTCTACGGTAATATAAGCCTTTCAAACGGATGGAATATTGCTGTCAACAGCGGCTACGACTTCGACTACCACAAACTCAGTCTTACCACTGCGTCATTGGCTCGTGACCTCCACTGCTTCTCTATGTCATGCTCCGTAGTGCTTGCCCCTTACACCTCATACAATTTTTCATTCAAGTGTAACGCCTCAACGCTTACCGATGCTCTGAAATATGACAAGCGTTCTAGTTACAGCAATAGTGTGAAGTGGTACTAATGACTAACGAGGAATACATACGCATTCACAAAGACGACCCTGTGCGCCCTTTGGCATTACGACCCATGCCTGAGGGCGTTAATCGTACCTGGGTGTTGCAGCAGATAGAGGGCTACCAGCTGGCAAAGAAGAAACTCCCCCATTGGGCTGCTATCTATGACGAGGGCAAAGACCTCCACTTCCCCCCTCGCCTCTCCCTCGAACAGTGCTCCAGCGAGGCAACAGCACGATATAAAGCACAAGAATTGTCAATTTTCAATTGTCAACTCTCAACTCTAAACTCTAAACTCTCAACTCTCATCGACCTCACAGGTGGCTTTGGCGTTGACTTTTCCTACCTCGCCCCCCATTTCTCCCGCGCCGTGTATGTGGAGCAGCAGGCAGCGCTCTGCGATGTAGCACGCCATAACCTCCCCCTGCTCGGCATCAGCAATGCTGAGGTCATCAACCTTACTTCAGAAGAGGCGTTAGCCACCGTTTTCTCTCCGTCAGGAGAGGTAAAGGGGGATTTAAAGGGGGGCTTCTTCTTCCTCGACCCAGCCCGTCGTGACTCCGCAGGCAACAAAGTCTTCTGTCTGGAAGACTGTTCGCCAGACATCACCCAGCTCCAGGACACCTTATTAAATATAGGCGATGCCATCATGGTCAAACTCTCGCCCATGCTCGACATCACCCAGGCACTGCGCCAGTTGCGCTGTGTCACCGATGTTCACGTCATCAGCGTCAAGGGCGAGTGCAAGGAACTCCTCATCATTATGAGGAAAGACAAAGCGCCTGAGCAGAATATCACCTACCATTGCGTAAATCTTGAGACGGAGGAAGAAGAGTTAGAAGACCCTCCACGTCCCTCAGCCTACCCCCATCCCCTCCCTGAAGGGAAGGGTGACCTATCGCACAGTTTTCTATCTCAAGCGAGTTTGCAACTCCCTTCCCTTCAGGGGAGGGATGGGGAGAGGCTCCTTTTCCTCTTCGAACCCAACGCTTCTATTCTAAAAGCGGGGCTGCAAGATGTCTTTGGCGCGCGTTATGGTCTCAGCAAACTGCATCCTAACAGCAATCTGTATGTAGGCAAGGAGCCCATACCCCGAGTGCCAGCCCGTCAGTTCTGCATTGTGGATGTTACTGATTTCAGCAAGGCAGGTCTCAAGCGTTTCCTCAAGGGCATCAGCCATGCCAACCTCACCATCCGCAATTTCCCTGCCACTGTGCAGGAACTGCGCAAACGGCTGAAACTAAAAGAAGGTGGCAGCGACTATCTTTTCGCTACCACCCTCTATGATGATTCTCACGTCCTTATTCGTTGTGAGAAATACTAATT
>JAZLBU010000003.1:0-17001 GCA_045613845.1 Prevotella sp.
GGTCTTTGAGTTTGGCGACTGGCATAGTCCCAATAACTTCTTCAAGTGTTTCATATCAGGCATCTTTATCGTTATAGTGATGACAGGACTGGATCAGGATATGATGCAGAAAAACCTAACCTGTAAGAACCTGCGCGATGCACAGAAGGATATGTGCACATACGGATTCGCCTTTCTGCCTGTGAATGCCCTGTTCATGATACTTGGCGTTATGCTCACCATGCTATATGCAAAAGAAGGTGTTGCGTTACCAGAGAAACCAGATGAGTTGCTCAGTCAGTTTATCTTCTCACCACCTTTCAGCGAGGGGGCAGGGGTAGGCTTGCTATCAGTGTTTGTTTTAGGCATCATCGCCACATCCTTCTCCACTGTTGATTCAGCCCTTACGGCATTGACCACCTCATTCTGTGTGGATATATTAGGCGAGGAGAGGGGGATAGCAATCCGAAAGAGGGTTCATGTGGGTATGACCATAGCCCTTATACTATGCACTATGGCATTCGGAATGGTTAACACCACATCGTTAATAGACGCTATATACACCCTGGTGAGCTATACCTACGGTCCGCTGTTGGGATTGTTTGCATATACGTTGACCAAACAGCCTACCCCTGCCCCCTCAATGGTCTCCCTCATCTGCATAGCCTCACCCCTCATATGCTTCGCCCTCGATATGGTGGTGCCAAGATTGACGGGCTACCATTTTGGCTATGAGTTGTTGCTCATCAATGGGTTGATAACCTACCTTTTATTAGTGGTAATGTCTTTTTTTCGCATAGCTCAAGGCACTTCTCTTTAACTTCTATAACTCCTTTAACTCCTAAAAAGAAACAATGAAAACAATGATAATAACAGGCGGTAGTTCTGGCATAGGCAAGGCTACAGCCGAACTGTTTGCCAAGAATGGCTACAAGGTTTACGAACTGTCAAGGCGTGATCCCTCAGAGATTTATGATGGCATAACCCACATAACCTGTGATGTGACCAATGCTGAGGCTTGCAAGAAAGCAGTGGAGCAGGTAATAGCAGTTGATGGATATGTTGACGTGCTGATAAGTAATGCTGGCATGGGCATATCAGGTGCTGTGGAGTTTACCAGCACAGAGGATATGCGTCGTCAGATGGACGTCAATTTCTTTGGTGCAGTAAATATCACTCAGGCAGTGCTGCCCTATATGCGTAGGTCGAAGCGTGGCAAGATTATCTATGTGAGCAGTGTGATGGGTGCTTACGGACTGCCTTTCCAAGCATTCTACAGTGCCTCTAAATTTGCTATCAATGGTTTTGCTCAGTCACTAACCAACGAGGTGCGTCCTTTCGGAATAAAAGTTGCAGTACTCATGCCAGGCGATGTAAAGACAGGTTTTACGGATGCACGCAAAAAGGAACTGGAGGGCACGAAGGAATATCCTCACATGACCAAGGCAGTGGAGACGATGGAGCATGACGAACAGCACGGCATAGCCCCAGAGCGTATGGCAGAGAAACTGCTTCAGCTCGCCGATAGTCATAATCCAGAACCCACTTCTACCGTAGGCATAATGTATAAGGTGTTCCTGTTCCTTGGCAGGGTGTTCCCACAGCGTCTGATCAACTACGTCATAGGCAAGATGTACTAACAATCCTAAGAAGTAGGTATTGTGTATGTCGCAGAAAATGTGTACCTTTGCAGTCAGAACTTAAAAACGTATTTAGGATATGAAGAAAATTTTTACACTCATCGTAGCACTCGTGGCTACACTCTCAGTAATGGCGCAGAACCATGGAGCAATGAACTTTGCAGGTACAAGCACATTCTACGTGGTTGGAATGGAGTCAACCACAACTACCAACACAGAGAATGATAAGGTTGTTCTGACTTTGGTGGGCGAAGGCAGCAAGCAGGCTGAAATTGTTATTCCAGACATGGAGTATAACATGAATGGAAACATTATGACTGTTAAATCGTTTACAGCCAACAGTGGTGTGGAGTACACTATGACGGGTTCTTTCCAGACTGGTGATATGGCATTCGAGTGGGAAGAGGGCGAGTTCAGTACCACCACTACGGGTGTAGATGGAAATACAAAGGCTGTTACGGGTAAAATTAAGGCAAAGTATGCTCATAACGCAAAGAAGCTGGAGGTTTCAACAACATTCACTTATGGTGCGATGCCATTCTCTATACATTATGAGATAAATGGTGATTACCTGAAAGCATCTGCCGTAGCAGGTATAGCTGAGGCCGTTTCAGCTAATGGTGACTCTCCTGTGACGAATATTGCAGGACAGCGTCTTGGTGCTAACGCTAAGGGTTTGGTAATCATTGGTGGAAAGAAAGTAATAAGATAACTTTTGATAAATAACAGGCAAATATTGAACATCCTTGCAGGTTGGGGGCTGCTTACTATGCTCTCAGCCTGCAATGGCGTTATGGATGGTATATATGACGACCCACAAACGCCAGCTCAGGGCGACCTGTACGTAGATGCCACCAGTTGGACAGAGTGGCACTATATCTGTCTGCATAACGGGAACGAGCTCCGCGAAGCGCCTGAGCACCAACTGGAGCGCAAGAACGTTAACGGGAACATTATTTCCTACGACATTCCTACCACGCCGATAGCTGAGTTTGATAGTGACGGCACGGGCATATATACCTATTGGTATGACGTATTTGGCGAGGGAATATCCAAGCGTGAGTTTAGAGGTAAATACCCCACAGAACGTCAATCAGAACCTGATCATTGGGATATAGCAGTGCATCGTAATAATGTGCGCACCAATGGTGGAGCGGTCTATCAAACCTCTGTCAGCGATATCAGCAGCATAGGCTCAGCAGCTAGTTTTTCGTCTATGCCTTTCGTGGAGGACGAATGGAACGAGACAGACGTGTGGACTGTGCAGGCACAGATGTTGGACGGACTGGTGGGTAACCAGCGCATAAAGATTAATACTGAGTTGGGCAAGTGGCTCACTATGGACATTCCACCTATGCCACCTGCCTTCAGACATAATGACAAGGTGTTTATAGTGCGACTGAGCGATGGCACCTATGCCGCCCTGCGCCTGAAGAATTACAAGACGCCTGACAGTCGCAATTGTGGTTTGACAATAGAATATAAGTATCCATTATAGTTGAAAGTTAAAGCACTTTACATATTAATATTTTTGTTGCAGGCTGTTGTGCTCCATGCTCAACAATCCTCAGTAGCCCTCTCCGATGTCGTCATTACTGGCACTCGCACGCCGAAGGCGCTGTCAGATACTCCTGTGCCCACACGACTGATAACAGCGAAGGACATAGAGAGGACTGATGCCACCAATGTGCAGGACCTGTTGCAACAGGAGATGCCAGGTGTGGAGTTTTCGTATGCCATGAACCAACAAGTGAACCTCAATATGGCAGGTTTTGGCGGACAGAGCATACTGTTCCTCGTTGATGGTGAACGTCTGTCAGGCGAGACGATGGATAATATCGATTTCTCGCGACTGGTGATGGCTGGTGTGCAGCGTATCGAGATAGTGCGTGGCGCCGCTTCAGCACTCTATGGCAGCAATGCTGGTGGTGGAGTGATAAACATCATCACCAAAGAAGATAAACGTCCATGGTCGCTCCACATAGACTCACGCTGGTCCAAGCATGGTGGTCAGCGTTATGGTACGCTGTTTAGCATGAACCAAGGACGCTGGAACAACCTTTTCTCGGCCTCGTTCAGTAGCATGAATAGCTATAAGGTCAATAATGAGCCTAACCCTCAGACGCGAGTATATAGCGAGGTGTATGGCAATAAGGTGGTGAATGTGAAGGATCGTCTTGTGTTCAGTGTGACGGATAATATGAGGCTCACGGGAAGGGTAGGGTATTTCTTCCGTCAAGTACCTCGTGTGGTCACCGAACCCGAGCGCTATCGCGACTTCTCAGCTGGTATCAAGGGAGAGTGGGATATCACAAATAATGACAACCTGGAGATAGCTTATTCCTTCGACCAATATGATAAGTCGTCAAAGTTGCAGGCGTTAGGTCTCGATATACGTACCTATAGTAATGTACAGAATTCTGTGCGAGGCCTCTATACGCACAGAACGGGAACGTTAACGGGAACTGGAACGGGGGCTCTAACCCTGGGTTTCGACTACATGCGCGACTATCTGTTTAACAATCGCTTAGAGGATGCCAAGCACCGTCAGCACTCTTTTGATGCCTTTGCGCAGTTTGACTGGAATATCTCTGAACGATGGGAATTGGTTAATGCCCTGCGCTACGATTATTTCTCAGAAGGCAACATATCGCGAGTAACCCCAAAACTCTCTGCTTGCTATAAGATTCCTTCACTCTGGGGAGATTGGAGGGGCGCTCTACGTCTATCCTACGGCATGGGATTCCGTGCTCCCACGCTCAAAGAACGCTACTACGACTTCGATATGGCAGGTATATGGATTATCGAGGGCAACAAGAACCTTCGCTCTGAGGTGAGTCATAATGTCAATGCATCCATTGAGATAAGCAAAAACAAATATGACTTTATGGTGATGGGATATTATAATAATGTACGCAACAAGATTGCTACTGGACTGCCCTATTACCACAGTGGCGATGACAAACAACTCTATCTGCCCTATACAAACCTCGATAAATACTCTGTCTATGGTGCCGAACTCTCAGCTCGTGCCCGTTGGGGCGATTTCACGGGTCGCCTGTGTTATGCCTTCACCAAGGAGGCTCTGCCCCATGATAATGATGGTAATGAGATAAACAATCAGTATATACCCGCTCGTCCGCACAGTATGACGTGGGAGGGTACATACGACAGGGATTTTTCCGCCCATTACGGCATCAGCGTCACACTGAGAGGTCGCTTCCTTTCTGCTGTTGACAATGTGGAATACGTGGATTATTACGACATCAGCAAGGGCACTACCAGCGTCACTTATCCAGCTTACGCCCTGTGGAAACTCAGTGTTGTAGGCAGACTATGTCAAAAGGTAAAGGTCAGCCTCGCCTTTGACAACCTCTTTAACTATAAACCCCGCTATTATTACTTCAATGCCCCCATTACTGATGGCACGGATGTAATGTTTGGACTTAGCGTAGATCTTTAGATAATAGATAATGAAACCACTCGTTTCCTTCCTCATCGTACTGCTCCTCATGCCCCTCGGTCATGCCTTGATGATACTGATGGAGCACTTTCTTGAGCCCACAGCGCTGCATTACTGTGCATTTCTCATGGGCCTCGTGGGACTGGTAATCACCCTCGTAGGAATGTTCAAGCAAGGTGATACCCGTCAAACTATCTATGGCATTACGGGCGCTATGCTCTTTTGGACTGGTTGGGTGGAGTTTCTCTTTGCCTATTACGCTCAGCGTTATGGTGTGCATTGCGATATTGTTGGTTCAGGCGTGGTACAAACCACCACGCAGTATGTTGACGGCATAGGCATTAGTCATGATTTCCTTATCAACGGTCAGTCACTCGACAGTTTTTCACGTCAGGAACTCAAGGCTATTCGTGGCTCACGACCAGAATACCTCATTCTGCCAGCCACCTTCGGCATGTGGGTTATGGTGATGATATTCTATATCTTCCGCACTCGTACGGGGTGTGACTTCCTAAATTGGATTCAGAGGAGGCTTAACCTTAACCATAACCTTAACCTTAACGAGTCCCCCTGTACAGGGGGATTTAGGGGGTCTTCCTCTCTTACTGTCTTTATGCAATGGAACGTCATGATGTGGGGCACTTACCTGCTGCTCATGTTCTGTTATGACCCTGTGTTCCTGGGTTCACGTCATCCCGCCACCCTCGCCATTGGTGTCTTAGCTCTTGTAGCTTCCCTCTTTATGTTGCGCCAGCAGATGCGCATCAAGTCGTGGGGTAGGAGCATTCGCTATGCCCTTGCTACTGTTATCGTCTTCTGGACATTCGTAGAGGTTATGGCACGTAATGGTATACTCAACGAGATATGGGTGGATCCGCTGGGCCATATAACAGAGATGCTCATCATCCTTATCACCTTCGTACTTGCTATCATTGTTGCGATGAAGATAACGGCAAAGTAAAAAAATAAATGAATTTATTTTGTGCAAATAAATTTGCAATTTCAGTCATTTATTAGTAACTTTGCACTCACTATGAATAAAAGTAAGAAACGAGGCACGTTCAGTGGCTCTTTAGGTTTTGTACTTGCTGCTGCTGGTAGCGCTGTGGGATTGGGTAACATTTGGCGTTTCCCTTATCTGGCAGCTCGTGATGGCGGTGGCTTGTTCTTGTTTATATATGTCATACTGGCTGTGACATTCGGTTTTACACTGTTGATAACAGAGGTAGCTATAGGCAGACGCTCAAGGCAGGGACCGCTGACGGCGTATGGCTATTTCAATAAGAAGTGGGCTTTTCTTGGCATCTTCTCATTCATCATTCCGTTTATCATATACCCTTATTACTGTGTGATAGGCGGATGGGTGCTGAAATACCTCACGGTGTATCTTACCTTTGATGGTAATTATGCAGAACAGAACAGCTACTTCGGTAACTTTATTACTGGTGGGTGGCAGCCTATGGTGTGCTTGGGAGTATTCTCCTTTATGTGCTATTACGTGGTTATTCACGGAGTGGAGAAGGGTATAGAGAAGTTCTCGCGCATAGTAATGCCTGCTTTGCTCGTCCTTGTGGTGTTTATTTCCCTTTACGGACTGACGCTGAGTCATACTGACGAGAATGGTGTGACGCGTACAGGATTGCAGGGAGCTGCTGTTTACCTCATACCAAACTTTGATGGAATAACACTGAAGAAACTGCTGATGGTAACATTGGATGCTACAGGACAGTTATTCTATTCGCTTTCTATAGCCATGGGTATCATGGTGGCATACGGCTCATACATGAAGCGTAGCGTGAATCTTGGTCAGTCGGTTGACCGCATCGAGATATTCGACACAGCAATAGCTCTGCTTGCTGGTTTGATGATTATACCAGCAGTATATGTGTTCAGCGGAACTGAGGGTATGTCAGCTGGTCCTGGACTGATGTTCGTCAGTCTGCCTAAGGTGTTCGGCTCTCTGGGCATAGTAGGTCAGGTGCTTGGTTTGGCATTCTTCCTTTTGGTTACCTTTGCCGCCCTCACCAGTGCAGTGAGCATTCTTGAAGCGTGCGTAGCAGGCGTGATGGATAAATTTGGTTGGCACCGTAAGAAAGCAGTGAATATAATCGCTGCATGGGGCATATCCCTTGCTGTAATAGTAAACCTGGGCTATAACGTTCTTTACTTCGAATATACCCTGCCTAACGGTGCTGTGGGTCAGATACTCGATATATTCGACTACGTGAGCAACAACGTGCTGATGCCATTCCTCGCTATATGCACCTGCATACTGATAGGATGGGTGACAGGTCCCGACTTGTTGATAGGCGAAATGAGACTGAACGGTTACAACTTCTGGCGTAAACCCGTCTATGTGGTTATGCTTAAGTATATAGTACCCGTGATGCTGCTCATACTGTTGCTCGGCGCATTCAATATATACTAATTCAGTTTACAGTTTTTTATTTAGAGTGGATATGAATAACAAGAATCTTTCTGCCAGCATTATAGCATGTGGTATGGTGCTCGGTATGTTGTTATTAGGATTGTGCCTTAAGGGTGCCATAGACAATTTTACCAACAAGGACCGTAGGGTGACGGTGAAGGGATTGGCTGAGAAAATAGTGGATGCCGACAAGGTAACCTGGCCTATCCAGACTAAGGAAATAGGTAACGACCTGCCTGCGCTCTATGATAAGATAAACCACACCAATGCTGCGATAAAGCAGTTCTTGGTGAAGAATGGCGTAAAGGAGAACGAGATAAGCATCGGCGCTCCTACAGTGATAGATATGAATGCCGACCGCTATTCTGACAACAGACGCGACTACAGATATAACATCACGTCGAATATCACTGTGGCATCAGGCAACGTAAAACTGATACGCTCGCTCATAGCCCGTCAGGGCGAACTCTTACAACAGGGTATCGCCATCGTTGATGGTGGTTATGAGAACCCTGTTAAGTATGAGCTGGTGTCATTCCAGAGTCTGAAGCCTAAGATGATGACTGAGGCGATAAAGAATGCTGAGCAGACGGCACAGCAGTTTGCTGACAACTCAGGTTCAGATCTGAGCAAGATAGTCAGCGCTGACCAAGGACAGTTCTCTATTGAGAATCGTGATGAAAATACTCAGCATATAAAGAAGGTGCGCGTAGTGACTACCGTAACATACGCTTTGAAAGATTAATACGCTAAGCGACATAATAAAGCTGTACGCTAAGCACGAGCAGTGTAAGGCGTTGGCGAAAATGATAAATGACAAGAAGGTGCGTAAAGCCACAATTAGTGGTTTTACGCAGTCTTCTATTGCTGTAAACTTTGCTGCTATAGATAGAAAAACACCACTGCTCTTTATTATGCGCGATGCTGATGAGGCAGGATATCTGTATCAGGACTTAAAGACCCTCGGTGTAGCCGATTTCTTTTTCCCCTCATCTTACAAACGTGCTGTAAAGTTCGGACAGAGGGATGCAGCAAGCGAGGTGATGCGTGCCGAAACCTTAATAGCGTTAGCTGAGAACTCTCAACTTGTAATCGTCACTTACCCCACAGCCCTGAGCGAATTGGTGGCATCGAGAGAGACGATAGACAATCGTATGCTGACGCTTAAGAAGGGTGAGACAACGGATCTGGACAGTTTGATTACAAAATTACACGAGCTGGGTTTTGTGGAGGTGGACTATGTCTATGAGCCAGGACAGTTTGCTGTGCGTGGCAGCATAGTGGATATTTACTCATTCTCGAGCGAACAGCCATATCGTATGGATTTCTTCGACGATGAGATTGACACCATGCGCACCTTTGACGTAGAGAGCCAGTTGTCGAAGGAAATGCTCGAAACCATCACCATAGTACCAGAGATAGCCAAGGATGTAAACGAGAAAATACCCTTCCTAAACCTATTGCCCGACGATACGGTGATAGTGACCAGCGATGTGCACTACGTAGTCGATGTCATAGACTATATATATAAGGAGGGATTCTCAAAACAGGCGCTCAGCGACAGACTCACAGGAGTGACGGAAACGGAGAAGGCTGAGATAATGCGCGAGCTAACCGCCAGTCTGAACCTCTGCAAGGCAAGCGTATTCAGCAAAGCGTTGGAGAGGTTCAGGGTTATTGAAAATGAAAAATTGAAAATTGAAAAAGAATCTCAACTTTCAACTTTCAACTTTCAACTTTCAACTAATAATGCCCCTCAGCCCCTTTTCCACAAGAACTTTGAGCTTCTAGCACAAACCCTGAGCGATTACCAGATGAAGGGCTACCAAACCTTTATCTGCTCAGATTCTGACAAACAGATAGAGAGATTGAAGGAGATTTTTAATAATGAAGAATTAAACCTCAAACCTCAAATCTCAAACCTCAAACCTTATTTTATAAAGGGTGCCATCCATGAAGGTTATGTTGACAATGTGCTGAAGATAGTACTGTTTACAGACCACCAGATATTTGAGCGTTTCCATAAATATCAGTTGAAGGGACTGCAGGCAAAGCGCGGTAAGATGGCACTCACCATGAAGGAGCTACAGGAGATGGAACCAGGCGACTTTATAGTGCATGTGGATTTTGGCATAGGCAAGTTTGCAGGATTGGTAAGAATTCCTACACAGGTAAAACAGTCTGATGGCACGCTGGCGCAGGGTTACCAAGAGGTTATACGCATAGTATATCAGAAGAACGACAAGGTAGATGTAAGCATCCATTCACTCTATAAGATAAGCAAATATCGTAGGGCTGATAGTGGCGAACCACCAAAACTTAGTACGTTGGGTACTGGAGCGTGGGAGCGCATAAAGGAACGCGCTAAGACTCGTATCAAGGATATAGCTCGCGACCTGATAAAACTCTATGCTAAGCGCCGACACGAGAAGGGTTTTGCCTTCTCTGCCGACACCTATATGCAGGCTGCTTTGGAGGGCTCATTCCTTTATGAAGACACACCAGATCAGATAAAGGCTACACAGGAGGTGAAGCATGATATGGAGCAGGCTCGTCCTATGGATCGCCTAGTGTGTGGCGATGTGGGATTTGGTAAGACCGAGGTGGCTATACGTGCAGCTTTCAAGGCTGCTGTTGATGGCAAGCAGGTAGCTGTTCTGGTGCCTACCACTGTGCTCGCCTTTCAGCATTACCAAACGTTTAGCAAGCGTTTGCAAGGACTGCCAGTAAGGGTCGACTATCTGTCAAGGGCTCGCACCCCTAAACAGGTGAAACAGATAGCCGAAGACCTTCAGGCTGGTCGTATCGACATTCTCGTTGGTACCCATCGTATGCTTACCAAGACCATTAAATGGCATGACATAGGATTGCTGATAATAGACGAGGAACAGAAGTTTGGTGTATCGACAAAGGAAAAACTGCGTCAGTTGAAGACCAACATAGATACGCTCACCATGTCTGCAACACCGATACCGCGCACTTTGCAGTTCTCGCTGATGGGAGCAAGAGACATGAGTATTATGCGCACCCCTCCACCCAATCGCCAACCTATAGATACTCAGGTGGCTACTTTCTCGGCAGAACTCGTGACTGACGCCATAAACTTTGAGATGAGTAGGGACGGACAGGTGTATTTCGTGTGCAATCGCATAGCCACTCTGCCCAAGATGCGTGAAATAATTGAGCGCCATGTGCCTGACTGTCGCATAGCCGTGGGACATGGACAGATGAAACCTGACGAACTGGAGAAAGTGGTGATTGGTTTCATAAACCATGACTATGATGTGCTCCTTTCCACTACCATAGTGGAGAATGGCATAGATATTCCAAATGCCAACACGATAATAATAAATGATGCTAATCATTTCGGGCTGAGTGACTTGCATCAGATGCGCGGTAGAGTGGGACGTAGCAATCGTAAGGCTTTTTGCTATCTCCTTGCACCTCCACTTGCTTACTTGCCAGCTGAGAGCAGACGCAGACTTGAGGCTCTCGAAACCTTTGCCGACCTTGGAAGCGGTTTCTCGCTTGCTATGCAGGATCTCGACATACGTGGAGCAGGTAATCTGCTAGGTGCTGAGCAGTCTGGCTTTATGGAGGATTTGGGTTATGAAACCTACCAAAAGATACTCTCGCAGGCTGTTAACGAGTTGAAGAATGATGAGTTCCAAGACCTCTATGCTGAGCAGTTGGCTGAGGGTGAGAAACTGACGGGTGACGACTTTGTGGACGACTGTAATGTGGAGAGCGATTTGCAGATGTATTTCCCTGACTACTATGTGCCGGGAAGCAGCGAGAGGATGCTCTTGTATCGTGAGCTCGACACAATAGAAACAGACAGTGACCTTGAGGCCTATCGCAAACGCCTGGAAGACCGCTTTGGCAAGGTGCCTACAGAGGGTGAGGAACTCATGCAGGTGGTGTTGTTGCGCAGGTTGGGCAGAACACTCGGTTGTGAACGACTGATACTCAAACAACATCAGATGCAGATGCAGTTTGTGTCAAATGAGGAGAGTGTATTCTATAAGAGTAAGTTCTTCACTGCCATACTCAACTATGTGGGCAACCACCCCAAATACTGTGACTTTAAGGTTATAGGAGGCAGTAACCGTTTGGTGGTTAAGAATGTGCCAAACGTAACTGAGGCCGTGAAAATATTAAAGAAAATGCTGGAGGGCACAAACCCTTGAACCTTTGAACCCTTGAACTTTTGAATCGCCAAATTCTTCGGTTAGCCATACCGTCCATAGTGTCTAATATAACGGTGCCATTGCTTGGACTCGTTGATGTGGCTATAACAGGTCACATGGGCGAAGCACGCTATATGGCAGCCATTGCCGTTGGGTCTATGGTGTTCAATGTTATATACTGGTTGTTTTCCTTCTTGCGCTTCGGTACTGGCGGACTGACGGCACGAGCCTATGGCGAAATGATAAATAAAAGTGACAAGTCCTTATGCTGCAATGTATTGTTGCGTGCCTTGCTCACTAGTTTTCTGCTTGCTCTCGTCTTGATATTGCTTCAACAGCCATTGTTCTATGCCATAATGTGGATAATAGCTCCAGATGAGAATCTATGGCAAACAGTACATACCTATTATAATATATGTATATGGGGAACCTTTCCCTCGCTTGCTCTGTATGGCTTTACTGGTTGGTTTGTGGGAATGCAGAACACCAAACTGCCAATGGTTGTGTCGATAAGCCAGAATATCGTCAATATTCTCCTTTCTCTTATTTTTGTTTATGGTCTGCACATGAAGATAGAGGGTGTGGCGCTCGGCACCCTGCTTGCTCAGTGGTCAGGACTTATTGTGGCATGCATTCTGTTACGTTGGATATACGGAGATATATGGAAGGGCGTGAAGGTGCGTAGCGCTATAAAACTAAAGGAGATGCGACGTTTCTTCTCTGTCAACAGTATTCTGTTCTATCGCACAGTGTTCCTTGTAGCAGTAAACCTTTATTTTATAGTTGCAGGCGCAAAGGGTGGGGCAGAGATTCTCTCCGTCAACTCGGTGCTTATGCAGATGTTCATTCTCTACACCTACGTAATGGATGGTTTTGCTTATGCTGCTGAGGCTCTTTGTGGTAAATTCTATGGTGCAAACGACAAACCAAACTTTTCTCTTGCCCTGAAGGGCGTGTGGCGTTGGGCTTGGGCATTAACGCTGGTGTTCACCATTGTGTATGCCATAGGTGGCGAGACGTTCCTTAATATACTCACTGATGAAGAATCTGTACGCCATGCCGCCTTGCCATATCTTCCTTGGGCTATATTGATACCAATATGTGGAGTTGCAGCCTTTGTGTGGGATGGTGTGTTTGTGGGACTCACAGACGCTAAGGGCATGCTATGGGCCACCTTTGTGGGAGCTGCAGCATTCTTTATAATCATCTTGGGCTTTGACTTTTTGTCAAATAACTTTCAACCATCGTGGTATAATCACATCTTATGGCTTGCTTTTAACGCATACTTAATGATGCGTGGCATCACTCAAGAAATTATTTGGAGAAAAGTTTGGAAAAGTAAAGAAAAATAACTAAATTTGCAGGCAAATAAGACGTTAAGATGGGAAAAATCAATAATATATGGAGTTACCTCGCACGCCATAAGTACCTCATTACGGTAATTGTGGGCGTGTTGCTCGTTGGTGTGGTGGACGAAAACAGTTTCCGCAAGTATGCTATTCTTAAGATGCACCAGGACGATTTGGAACAGAAACTGGAGGAGTGTGAAGAGCAGTTTGAGCGCGACTCTGTTCGTCTGCGTGCCCTCAATGCCAGTCAGAAGGGTGTGGAGCGCATAGCGCGTGAACGTTATTTTATGAAACGTCCTAACGAAGATATTTTTGTGCTGAGCACCGACTCTCGTGAGGCGAGTGAGGCAGCAAAGGAATCAAAACGCTCTGAGTAATGAGACAGTTGAATAACATCCAAACCATTATCTTTGCTCTCGGAGCCCTGTTGATGGTTGTTGGCGTGGGTTGTGTAGTATTCGGTGTTACTATGCCTATGGTGCGTAAGTGTGGAGCGATAGTGTATTCCGTTGGTGCGGTTAGTTTCGCTAGTATGCAGATGAGTCAGGTTTACACGGGTAACAGTTTAACCATTCGTCGTTTACGTCGCATAATGGTCTTCGCCGATGTGTGTTTCATCATCGCTGCAATCCTTATGCTCGAAAATGCTTTCCTGATTGTTTTCCCATATTTTGCTGATACCATAGACGGCTATAATGCGTACATACATTATGTGTATAACAACTGGGTGGTCGCCCTGCTTATAGCCGCAATACTTGAGGTGTACACCATACATCGTATATCATACGAACTGAAAAAGGAGCAATGATTTGCTCCTTTTTTTTATTGGTCTGGATTTTCCTTGTATCCTTTATATTCTGGTGCTATATCAGCCATAATGGCTTCATAGCTTTCTTTCTTCAGTCGTTCTATATTGTCATGCCCTTGAGACAATGGGTGGATAGGTTTGTGGATGGTAAGACTGAGTGGATGCCACTTGATAAACTTTCCGTCGTTCATGCGTGGCAAAACATCGAAAGAACCGTTAATGGTCAGTGGTACTACAGGCAATTGCAATTCGTCTGCCAGGGTGAATGCACCTCGCTTGAATGCAGCCATGTGGCCTGTGAATGTGCGGGCTCCTTCAGGAAACACCATGATGCTTGCACCGTCCTTCAGAGCCTCTTCTGCTCCACGATAGGTGTCGCGAACGGCTGCTCTCGAACTTTTGTCCACAAAGATGTATCCTGCATGTTTGCAACCAATGCCAAGGAAAGGAATTTTTTCGAGTTCTTTTTTAAGCATCCAGCGTATCTCTACACCCAGATAGCCACAGATGAGGAATATGTCATAAGCCCCCTGATGATTGGCTACGAAGACGCAGGATTTTTTCCCCGTCTTGCCGAGTGATTGCAGATTCTCTCTTCCTTCAACGCTAACCTTCAGCAGTGAAGCCCTCATAATAATTCTTGCCCACCAGCGTGAGGCGAAGGTGCCCCACCAGTCTGGGCGCGTCATAATGCCGAGAGAGAAGGGTAGATGCTGTTTTAGCCAACCTGCTAACGGACACATCACAGCCATAGTGGTGCCTGCCAATGCTGATACTAATACCACCACAGGCAACAGAACTATTATTTGGTAAATCTTATACACGGAATGTTATGGGTTCTCCTATAGGGAGTGAGGTTTGAGTTATGAGTTTTGAGGTTTGGTTCCCGTTGTTGTAGGCTATAACACCATTAAGTATGGTTTGTGCTACATGCCAGTTATATTGCTTGCCCTCTACAGGACTCCATCCGCATTTGCTCAGTATGCAGTCAGGGGTTACGGTCCATGGTTCGCCTTTACGCACTATCACAATGTCTGCCTTATATCCTTTACGTATAAATCCTCGCTGGCTGACGCCAAACAGGGTTGCAGGGTTGTGCGCCATCAGTTCCACCATGCGCTCTATGCTTATCACCTCTTTATCTACTAGGCTGAGCATACTTACCAGCGAAAACTGTATCATTGGCATACCCGACATAGCCTGTTGACAACCGCCTCGTTTCTCTTCTATGGTGTGAGGGGCATGGTCAGTGCCTATGGTGTGAAGTTTGCTGCTTAGTGCCAGACGCAGGGCATCACGGTCGTTGCGCGTCTTTATCGCAGGATTACATTTTATCAGTGCTCCTCGTTGGTCGTAGTCTTCCTTCGAGAACAGCAGATGAGCCACTGTTGCCTCACCCGTTATGTTGTCGCCAAGCAGTTCGAGCTCCCTTGCCGTGGTGATATGGGCAATATGAAACTGGGTGCCATGCTTCTTAGCTAGTTTGGCGCCAAGTGCCGAACTCTGATAGCATGCTTCTTCTGAACGTATATAGGGATGGTATTGTATCGGAGGGTCGCTCAATCCAGTTTCCTCCTTCACGCGTTCCATATTATGGTTTATGATGCCAGTATCTTCACAGTGCGCCATCAGCGGCAGTCCCATCTCCTTTGCCAATCGGAATACGCTGTCGAGGGCTTCCTCTCTGTCCACCAGCATATTGCCTGTTGACGAACCCATAAAGAGTTTTATGCCTGGCACCGTGTGAATGTCCAACTGACGCAGTTCATCGATGTTGTCATTCGTAGCACCAGGAAAGAAAGCATAGTTTACGTGCATCTTCTCTCTTGCTATGGCTTGCTTCTCATGCAGTGCCTCTATAGTGGTGGTTTGGGGCTTGGTGTTTGGCATTTCAAACACGCTCGTCACTCCACCAGCCAGTGCTGCCTTGCTCTCGCTGTCCATGTCTGCCTTATGGGTCAGTCCTGGCTCGCGAAAATGCACATGTGAGTCTATAACTCCTGGAAGCACCATCGCTCCATTTGCATCTATAACATTACTGAAGGAAGAAGCATCATATTGATTGCCTATTCCTTCAGTAACTATTTCTTTTATGAGGTCACCCTCTATTATAATGTCAGCTCTGAGTTTTCTGCCCTCATTGATTATTGTGCCGCCCTTAATAAGTATCATGGTTGTGCTAATTCGTTAGGAGTCTTGGGCTGGGGTGCAGGCATAGGCGGAAACTTCTGTTGTGGTTCAGCCACGCCTGTCATGATGTCACGATTATGGTTTGCGGCATCCATGTATTCCTTTACGTATGGGTCGTCCTTGAAGCGCTGTGTGGCTTTGGTCATCAGTGCCTCTATCCATGTGGTGAGTATAGGGAACTCATAGTTACGGGTGGCAACCTGGAATACATACGGACCAAGACAATTGTCAAAATTCTGCGTGATAAAGTCGGTCACCAGCCTGTCTTCTGCCACCATCAACTCATCACCCTTCTTAGCCAGTCTGCGATTTACGGCGTCCATATCCTCGCCATTCATAATGGCCTGACTCTGCTGATGTGTAAGGTCTTCTATCTGTTCGGCAAGCTGTCTGTAGCGCATATTGAACACGTTGAGCGAATCATTCATCGGTGTGCCTGAACAGGTCTGCTTCTGCATATTGAGTGACACATTGATGCTGCCCACCTCCAATACTACAGGCATCACGGGCTGGTCGTCTATACATAGGGTGACTATGCGCACTGAATCAAGCGGACCAGCAAAGGTGAACTTGCCGTGCACCATGTCACATGAGTCTATATTTACGATGTTATTGTCAACCATATCCTTCAGATACAGCATACGACCATCCACATTCTGCAGGTCTGATGACCCTTGAATGTCATATTTCGTACACGAAGTGAGCCCTATGCCGAGCACTGTCGTTAATATGGTAACTATTGTTTTGTTCATAGCTGTTTTTGTTGGGCATACCGCCCCGAAACGCAATGCAAAAGTAGAGAGAAATATTGACAAAGCGAAAGAATTTCAAGGTATTTAATGAAAAACGTAGATGTTTAGTCTTTTTTTACATTTATTTTTATTACCTTTGCGCCCAGTTTTTGCTTAAACACTAACAAATATGCAACAGACAGCCATACTACTGCTACATTGC
>JAZLBU010000004.1:0-23918 GCA_045613845.1 Prevotella sp.
TTCACTCACTGAAAAACCATTTCCCCGTAGCAATCTATGATTGCGTATCGTAGTCACCATTGGTGACGTATCGTAGCGAAGCGTATCGTAGCAATCTCAGATTGCGTATCGTTAAGGTTGAAAGAGAGTTTTTCAGGTTCGCAGAACCGAGGTTTTTGTTTATGATAATAGGATTAAAATCCCAGTGTCACGCGGCGATAGTGGTATGAAAGCCTGTAGGTTCGCTTTAGGGAGTCGGATAGGAAAGAACGGTCAATAAGCTCCTTTGCCAACGGGTGTTCTATGGCAAAGAAATCCAGTTCTCGCTTCACCAATCGTGCAGATATGCCTATTCGTCGTCCAAACTCCTCAAAGTCTTTTCGCCCTACGGTTCTGGTGTCGGTCAGTTGCATTCCTTCCTTAAACAACCCCTTGTCAAGGGCGAAGATGCGTGGCATGCTTAGATGCAGGCTGGTATTTATGAGGTCGTATGCTGGAGCTAGGTGATATTCACCATCGCCTCGGTTGATTAGCGAGAAGTTCTTGAGGTGGGCATCATCATTGAGGGTGAGATAGTTGAACACAACAATGCGGAAGAATTTCAACAGTTCAACGGGAGCGGCCCTGACATATTTGCGTATAATGTCAGCACATTCTTCATAACTCAGGTTGCTATACTTGTAATCACTGCCCCCATTGGCATTGGTCAGTCCTGCAAGAGAAGCAAAATCCTCCTGGCTATACTTCTGGCCATCAGACCCTACATCAAACCGACGACAGAGATAGGCTGCTTCTCCATCCTTAAAGAAGCAGATGGCATTAGCCGCCGTTTCTATGTGATATACCTGTGAGGCCAGTTGCATGGTCAGATGCTCATTAGCAGGACAATACTTGCGCTCAAGCAATGCATAGGATGACGGGGCAGGCTTCAGGATGTATGTGCCACGTTCATCTTCTTCAGGTTTTACCAATTGCCCGTCACCATTCAACACCAAACTCGCCTTAGGTTGCACACCTGAGAGTGAAATGCGCCCTACATTATTTAAGTAAGCTTCGTTATCAGCACTATCATTGTTCGGACTGTCAAAGTCCAATATGGGCGAAACCTCCTTTCCGTCAAACAATTGTTTACGGGCAGCAGGTGAATATGTGTGATATCCTTCCTGCAATGTGGAAGGACATACGTTGAGATCTATCATGCTTCGATCGGTTTTACGGTTACAGCTCCTATGGTGTCATGCTGGGCAGTTGCCAACATAATGCCAAAATCGTCGTTTTCATCGATGTGTAACAACAATGACTGCATCTGACGGTTTGCCCCCTCAGAGAGCATATTAAAGAAATACGGAAAAAGATGAGCAGATCGATAAGGCTCTGTCCGTACGGGCATGGACAAACATACTGGCTCACCATGATAATTCTCATCATAGGTGAACACATATTCCCTGTCATCCGTTTCCATCAGTATGCCAGCCTCCACATCGTGTACATATACCCTACACCTTCTCATACTCCAGTTGCTTTATGTTAATATCAGCTTGTAACCCCAGTGTATCAAGGATGGTCAACAGCGTAGCGAGTTGGGGGTTACCCTCTCCACGTTCTATAGCAACAACCGTATTCACGGCTACACATGCCAGGTCAGCCAATGTGTGTTGGTTGATGCCCAGTTTCTTTCGCCTTTCTTTGATGGCGTTTCCTATTTCTTGCTGCGTCATAATCCCATTATATTGCGATTTCGCTACAAAGGTAAGCAATTTATTTCAAAAGGAACTATAAATTCGCAACAAAATGCGATTTTTGCGCATTTTTGTTAAAATCTTAGATGAAATATAAGCAAAAATGACGAAGACTTAAGTTATCGTAGTCGCATTAGCGACGTATCGTAGTCACCAATAGGTGACGTATCGTAGCGGAGCGTATCGTAACCCGAAGGGTTCTTCACCTATTATGGGAGCCGTAGGCGATGCGGCGTTTTTGGAAGTCGTTGGCACGTTTTTGTGACCATGGGGAGAGTTTGCCTGTGAGGTATTTCTCGAGAAGGAGGCCTCCGATGGGGACGGCGAACTCGGCGCCGAAACCGCCGTTTTCAACGTAAACGGCGATGGCGATTTTGGGATTGTCCATTGGGGCGAAGCCCATGAAGACGGAGTGGTCCTGGCCTCGGTTCTGGGCTGTACCTGTCTTGCCGCAGACTGCAAAAGGCAGGGCACTAAGGGCATGACAAGTGCCTTTGAGCACTGAGCTGCGCATGCCTGCTACTACCCAGTCGTAGGCTTCGCGTGATGCCATAGTGTAATGACGGGTGGTATAAACGCTGTCGAGGGGTTCGCCCTCTACCCTCTTGACCACATGGGGCACATGGTAGTAGCCACGATTGGCTATGGTGGCTCCGAGGTTGGCTATCTGCAGGGGGGTGAGGTTTACCTCGCCCTGACCGATGGAGATGGAGATGACGGTGAGTCCGTTCCATGAGCCTTTATAGGCATTGTCGTAGTAATCGCCGTTAGGGATGAGTCCTCGTTTCTCACCTGGCAGGTCGATGCCCGTCTTATAGCCGAAACCCATAGACACCATATAGTCGCGCCAACGGTTCATGGCATTGACCACTGTGCCGTATTTGCCTCGATTGCCTATCATATAGTACAGTCCCCAACAGAAATAGCCGTTGCAGGAGGTGGAGATGGCATCGACAAGGGCTATGGGCGAGCCGTGGCCGTGACAGCCTACATGGAGTCCGCGGAAATAGAAGCCGCGATGACATGAGAAGGCGGTGGTGGGGGTTATGATGCCCTCGGTAAGGTAGGTGAGTGCCTGTGAGGTTTTGAAGGTGGAGCCTGGGGGATACTGACCCATGATGCTGCGATTGAGCAGGGGTTTCCATATATTACGCTGCAGGGCGAGGTGGCTCTTACCACGTTTGCGACCCGTCATGATGCGAGGATCATAGGTGGGTGAGGAAACCATGCAGAGCACCTCGCCTGTGGAGGGTTCTATTGCCACGATGCTGCCTATCTTGCCCTCCATGAGTCGTTCTCCGAGTGCTTGCAACTCCACGTCGATGGCAAGGGTGAGATTCTTGCCTGGCACAGGACGGCGATCGTACTTACCATTCTGATAACGCCCTTTGATGCGTCCGTGAGCATCGCGCAGGAGTATCTGCATGCCTTTCTCGCCTCGCAACTGTTTCTCATAAAAGCGCTCCACACCGAGTTTGCCGATATAGTCGCCTTGCAGGTAGTAGTCGTCCTCATCAATATCACGCTGTGACACCTCAGCCACATCGCCCAGCACATGGGCGGCATAGGGGTACTGATACTGACGTATGGCACGTCGCTGGATGTAGAAACCTGGGAAGCGGAACATTTTCTCGCGAAAGACGGAGAAGTCCTCCTCATCGAGCTGGGTCATAAAGGTTTGCTGGGTGTAACGCGAGTAGCCCGGATTCTTGTTGCGATCCTTGATAGCCTTCATGCGACTGATGAACATCTCCTTAGTGATGCCGAGGGTCTGACAGAGGTCGAGGGTGTCGATATGGTCGCCCGTTTCGTTCATCACCACCATGATGTCATAAGCCGGCTGATTATAGACCAGGAGTTTGCCCTTACGATCGTAGATAACGCCTCGTGAGGGGAACTCAATCTTCTTCTGAAAAGCGTTGGAATCGGCACTTTTTCGAAAATCCTCGCTAATAATCTGGAGCATGAAGATGCGCACGATGTATGTCAGCACTATAACAAATGTTATGGCACCGATGACGTATTTACGGTTTGTGTAGTCGAGGGTTTTCACTTCTTCTTGTTACGCAGACTCTCTGCAGCGAGTATGATGAAAAGGGTGAGCACCCAACTGGAGAGAATGCTCAGCAGCCATTGTAGGAAATGGGCGAGCGTGAAGGCTTCGAGTGTGAATATGGTGAAGCAATAAATGAACGTAAGGAAGAAGGCGTAGCTGAAATAGCGCATGAAGCCCATGGAGCGCAAGGTGGGACGGAAGTCGTCGGGGTCTTCCTTACGCAGATAGAGTCCGAGCACATAGGGCTGGAAAAAGGCGAGAAGGGTGAGTGATGTAGCTGCCAGGCCGGGGGTGTTGCTGAAGATATCGACTGCCAGTCCGAGCAGGAAACTGAGCACCATAGAGGTGATGCGCGACTCATTGCGAGGCAGGAGCAACACGAAATAGACGTACACAAGGGGTGTTGCCACACCGAAGAGGTGGATGCGGCCGAAGATGAGTGCCTGGAGGAGGGTGAGAGTGACTATGTAAATGAGATAATTCAAGATAGGTTCAAAGGGTTCAAGAGAGCTAAAGCTCAGTTCAAGGGGGTTATTGGCTATTCTGCTTGATGGAGTCTTGGGCTGCATGGAGGACTTCGAGGCGTTCGCGCATGGGGGCATCGTCGATGACGCAGACATCGCGAAGGTTGGCAAAGTCGGTGTTGAGCTGCACCTGGAGGCGATAGGAGAGTCCGTCAGGGGAGTTGAAGACATGGATGATCTTACCCACTCCGATGCCTGGGGGGAAGACGGAGGAATAGCCTGAGGTGACTACACGGTCATAGAGTTTGAAATGGGCATGACGGGGAACATCATCGACATAGGCCATATTGCTGGCTCCGCCATCCCAATGCAGATAGCCGAAATAGCCTCGGCGCTGGATGGTGCAGCTGATGTTAGACTTAGACGAGAGGACGGGGATGACGACCGAATAGTGGTCGCCAGCGAGATACACTATACCCACGACGCCCTTGCCGCTGATGACACCCATATCGCGATGTATGCCGTCGGCACTGCCCTTGTTGATGGTGATGAAATTGTCGGTTTCATCGACACTATTCTGCACCACCTTAGCCGGTATGAGCTTATAATCCCTTAAAAGCGACGAAGCAGAAAGGGCTCTGCAGGTAGAGTCGCCCTTCTGCTTGTCGAGTATTTCGCGGAGCTGCTGCGCCTCATGCTCAAGGTATGCATTGCGCATGGTGAGCTGCTCGTTGAGAGTATTTAGATGGAAATAATGGCGTACCTCAGATTCGGCAGCATACACCGTGCCAGCAACAGCATTAGCTGTGGAAGTCCATGCAGCACTCTGGTAGCTGTTATGCTGAAACAGGAGTGTAAGGCCTATCACCTCAAGCAAGAGGCAGACAAACCAGTTGGAGTATGTGCTTATGAATTCAAGGAGGTTACGCATTCACTTATCTCATAAGGAATGAGAAGCGATTGATATTCTTCAGTGCTATGCCAGCACCGCGAGCCACGCTGAGGAGCGGTTCCTCGGCAATATGGAACGGAATGCCTATCTTATTCTCAAGACGACGGTCGAGACCACGCAGGTAAGCACCACCGCCAGTGAGCCAGATGCCATTCTTGACAATGTCGGCATAGAGCTCAGGAGGAGTGTTCTCAAGAGCCTGGAGCACTGAGTTTTCGATCTTGGCCACCGTCTTGTCGATGCAGTGGGCAATCTCCTGATAGCATATCGTAACCTCCATAGGGAGGGCTGTGATGCGGTTAGGACCATGAACAACATAATCTTCAGGAGCCTCGCCCTCAGGCAGTTCGGTGAGTGCTGAGCCCACATTGATCTTCACACGCTCAGCCATACGCTCGCTGACCTTGACATTATGCTGGCGAGCCATATACTCCTGAATGTCGGCGGTAATCTCGTCGCCAGCCACACGAATGGACTGGTTGCAGACGATGCCACCGAGTGAGATGACGGCAATCTCAGTAGAGCCACCACCGATATCAACTATCATGTTGCCTTCAGGAGCCTCGACATCGATGCCGATGCCTACAGCAGCAGCCATAGGTTCGAAGATGAGATACACATCACGACCGTCGGCATGCTCGGCAGAATCGCGCACGGCACGCAGCTCAACCTCGGTAGAGCCTGATGGCACACCGATAACCATACGGAGTGAAGGAGAGAAGAGATGACGTCCGGAGCGAACCATCTTGATGAGTCCGCGCATCATCATCTCACAAGCTGAGAAGTCGGCAATGACGCCATCGCGCAGTGGTCGCACCGTCTTGATGCGGTCGTTGGTCTTCTCATACATACTCTTGGCGCGCTCGCCAACAGCTATCATCTGGTTGGTGTCACGGTCAATTGCTACAACGGAAGGCTGATCAACGACTATCTTATCGCCCTGGATAATGATGGTGTTGGCAGTGCCGAGGTCCATTGCTATTTCTTGTACGAAAGAAAAAAAGCCCATTTCTTTTTTTAGGAGTTAAGGAGTTAAGGAGTTAAAGGAGTTAAAGACATTACCCTTTAAACCATGCGTTGATGGCAGTGTCATAATGGCTGGAAACGCCGAAGGCACGGGTAGCGAACATGCGACGCTCTTCGATGTCGGTCTGTGCACCTTTCTTATTAAGAATGTCGAGGAGCACGCTGTATTCAGCCTTAGAAGGAACGATGACAACATCCTTGAAATTCTTAGCACCAGCACGGATGAGAGAGATGCCGCCGATGTCAATCTTCTCAATGATATCAGCCTCAGAAGCACCGCTTGCCACTGTCTGCTCGAAAGGATAGAGGTCAACGATTACGAGGTCGATCTCAGGAATATCATACTTAGCCATCTGGTCGAGGTCGCCCTGGAGCTCACGGCGTCCGAGTATGCCACCAAAGATTTTAGGGTGGAGAGTTTTTACACGACCACCAAGGATAGATGGATAGGTGGTAACATTCTCTACTGCCTCACACTGATAGCCGAGAGACTCGATAAACTTCTGTGTACCACCAGTAGAAAGGAACTTAACGCCCTCAGCATTAAGTTTTGCCAGCAGCTCCTCGAGTCCGTCCTTATGGAACACGCTGACGAGCGCTGTTTTGATTTTTTTTGCTTCTGCCATATTGTGTTATTGTGGATTTATTGTTTGCGAATGCAAAATTACGAAAAATATGGTTAACAGCAAAATTTTAACCGCTTATTTACATTATAAAAGGAGAAAAGTTGACGTAAGTATTGCTCATCTTAACTAAAATGACTATCTTTGCAACTGTCAATAAACAAAACCCACCTTAAGAATGTTTATAAACAAACGATTAGCCGGAGTGCTGTGCATGGTAGTGACAGCACTGCTGATGATGGCTACCGACGCCTGTGCACAACAGCAGAAGGGCAAGGCATCATACTACTCACGACGCGCCAACGGAGCCAGAACGAGTAGTGGTATAAGACTGAATAACGACTCGCTGGTGTGCGCACACAAGACACACCCCTTTGGCACCAAACTGCTGGTGAGAAACCCTGCCAATAACAAGGAGGTGGTGGTGACGGTGATAGACCGCGGACCACACATCAGGGGCAGGATAATAGACCTGTCGCATGAGGCTGCACGCCGACTCGGCATACTGGCAGCAGGAGTGGCGATGGTGGAAGTGGAGGTGTATGACGATATAGTGGTGCCATACGAAGCCAAGAAACACGAGATGCCGGAGATAGACCTGGAGTTGCCTGTGAGCGGAGAAGGCGGTGCCACACCCGACTGGCAGAAAAAAGAATAACGATGACGGAATATACAGACGAGGAACTCGCACAAATACTGGATAAGGACATATTTCACCTGATTTCGGAGGCAGCAGACGAGCTCGGGTTGGAATGCTATGTCGTGGGCGGATACGTTCGCGACATTTTTCTTGAACAGCCATCAGATGATATAGACTGTGTGGTGGTGAATAACGGGAACGGGAGCCCCGGAATAGCGGTGGCGAAGCAGCTGAAGAAGAAATTGGGGAAGAGAGCTACGCTGTCAGTGTTCAAGAACTTCGGAACGGCGCAGGTGAAGATTTATAACGGGAACGTTAACCTTAACCTTAACGATAACGATAAGCATAACGAAAAATCCGAGGATATTGAGGTGGAGTTTGTGGGAGCCAGAAGGGAGAGTTACCAACGAGATTCGAGGAAACCCATAGTGGAGGACGGCACGCTGGAGGATGACCAGAACCGTAGAGACTTCACCATAAACGCTATGGCGATATGCCTGAATAAAGAGAGGTTTGGCGAACTGGTGGACCCCTTCGGAGGACTCGACGACCTATGGGACGGCATAATACGTACGCCACTGGACCCAGACATTACATTCTCAGACGACCCACTGAGGATGATGAGGTGCATAAGGTTTGCCACCAGACTGAATTTCCAAATAGAGGATGAGACCTTCGAAGCTCTGGAGCGTAATGCCGAGAGGATAAAGATAATATCAGGCGAGAGGATAATAGAGGAACTGAACAAGATACTGCTGACCAAGACACCATCAAGAGGACTGGTGGACCTGCAGCGCTGCGGACTGCTACAGATAATAATGCCTGAACTGGCTGCGATGGACATGGTGGAAGAGCGTAACGGCAAGGCACACAAGAACAACTTCTATCACACGCTGGGGGTGGTGGACAACGTGGCAAAAACCACGATGGAATGGGACAAAGAAAGGGCGCTGTGGCTTAGATGGGCTGCACTGATGCACGATATAGGCAAACCAAAATCGAAGCGATGGGATAACCAACTGGGATGGACCTTTCACTCACATAACTATATAGGTGCGAAGATGGTGCCAGGCATATTCAGAAGGATGAAACTGCCGATGGACCATAAGATGAAATATGTGCAGAAGATGGTGGAACTGCACATGAGACCTATAGCGATAGCCGACAACGAGGTGACGGACAGTGCGGTGCGCAGACTGGTGAATGATGCTGGTGACGACATCGACGACCTGATGGTGCTGTGCGAAGCCGACATAACATCGAAGAACCAGGTTCGCAAGCAGCGCTTCCGCGACAACTACACACTGGTAAGGGAAAAGATAGAAGACCTGAAGCAGAGGGACTATAAACGACTGCTGCAACCAGTGATAGACGGCAACGAGATTATGGAAATGTATAACCTGAAACCGTCGAGAGAGGTGGGCGAGTTGAAGCAGTATTTGAAGGATGCCGTGCTTGACGGCATAGTGCAGAACGAACGCGAACCGCTGATGCAGCTGCTTAATGAAAGGGCAAAAGAAATGGGCTTACTTTGAGGTAGGCCCATTTCTTTTAGAGTTCAAGAGGTTCAAACGCTTGCTACGCAAGCTGGTTCAAGAGGGTTCGAAAGTTCGAAGGTCTATTTAACTATTGAACCATTGAACTATTGAACTTTCTTGTTATAATAATCGGCAGTGGCGGTGAAGAATACATCGCCGCTGGAGTTGAGGGCTGTTTCGACAGAATCCTGTACCACACTGATGATGAAGCCCACTGCTACTACCTGCATGGAAACATCCTGAGAAATGCCGAAGAGCGAACATGCCATAGGAATGAGCAACAGCGAACCACCAGCTACACCAGAGGCGCCACAGGCACCGAAGGTGGCAAGGATGCTGAGCACAAGGGCACTGACGAGAGAAACGTCGATGCCGACAGTGTAACAGGTTGCCAAGGTCATTATAGTAATGGTGATAGCTGCACCATCCATATTGATAGTGCTACCAAGAGGAATGGAGACAGAATAGAAGTCTTCATCCAAACCCAAACGATCGCAGAGGGACATATTGACAGGGATGTTGGCTGCTGAAGAGCGTGTGAAGAACGCACTGACAGCACTGCCCTTGATGCATCGCCACAACAATGGCCACATATTACGACGAAGGAGCAAAGAAGATATCACTGGGTTAACCACCAACGATACGGTCATCATACAACCTACGAGCAACAGAACGAGTTTGCCATAGACGGTGAAGATGCCCAGTCCGCTCTCCCCTACTGAGGTATACACCAAACCCATAATGCCAAAAGGTGCACAATGGATAATCCAATGGACGATGAGCGTTATGACGCCGGCAAGTTCATGTATGATATCGATGGTAACAGAAGATGCCTTATAGCGCAGGGCAAAGCCGATGATGATAGACCACATGAGGATGCTGAGATAAGATGCCGTAGTGACAGCTGTGATAGGATTGCTCATGAGGTCGGTGGCTATCTTAAGGAATATCTCGCCGATGCTGCCAGGAGCTGCTTCCTGACCAAGAGGTACCTCAGGCAACTGCAACACCAATGGGAACATACGCGAAGCAAAGACAGCAACGACAGCAGCCAGCAGAGTGCTGGAGAGATAAAGGATGATGACGGTGCGGAACTTATGGCCCAAGCCCTTACGAGACTTAGCAATAGAAGATGACACGAGCAGGGCAACGAGTATGGGAGCGATAGCCTTGAGCGCACCAACGAAGAGCTTACCCAGGACGGAAACGAGGGTGAGATTAGGTACGAAGAGTCCCAAGACGGCACCTATCAACAGACCTATGAGGATGCGCAACATGAGATTGGTGTCGCGATAGTAACGAGCTATGGTGATGAGGAATTTCATATATATAATAAGGTAGGGGGTTAGTTGTTATTAAGACAAAAAAGCACCACAACAGGGTGTGTTGTGATGCTTTTACCTATTTTGTAATGCTCCACATGGGGAGTAAACAGTCATATTATTCAGCCTTTGCCTCTTCAGCAGCAGCCTCTTCAGCAGCTGGTGCTTCAGCTACAGGAGCCTCAGCCTTCTCAGCTACAGGTGCCTCAGCAGCAGGTGCCTCAGCGGTAGTAGCAGCCTTCTTACCAGCACGGCGAGTCTTCTTAGCAGCCTTAGGAGTCTTAGCCATAGCCTCGTCGAAGTCAACGAGCTCTATGAAGCAAGTCTCAGCAGCGTCACCCAGACGTGTGCCTAGCTTGATGATACGAGTGTAACCACCAGGACGGTTGCCTACCTTCTCAGAAACTACAGAGAAGAGCTCCTTGATAGCATACTTATCCTGAAGATAAGAGAATACTACACGACGGTTGTTAGTGGTATCTTCCTTAGCACGGGTGATAAGAGGCTCAACGTACTTTTTGAGTGCCTTAGCCTTAGCAACGGTCGTAGTGATTCTTTTGTGCATGATCAGAGAAACAGCCATGTTAGCAAGCATGGCGCTACGGTGAGATGCAGTACGACCGAGATGGTTGAATTTCTTGTTATGTCTCATTTGAGTTTAATCTTGATTAAGTTTGAATTTTGAAATGTCAGTTCCAAACGACAGATTCAGACTCTCGAGCAAATCATCAAGCTCTGAAAGCGATTTCTTACCAAAGTTGCGGAACTTAAGAAGGTCAGTCTTGTTATACTGAACGAGGTCTCCGAGGGTGTCAACATCAGCTGCCTTCAGACAGTTGAGAGCACGAACAGAGAGGTTCATATCAACAAGGCGAGTCTTGAGGAGTTGGCGCATGTGGAGAATCTCCTCGTCGAACTCCTGGTTGACGTCAAGACCTGTATCCTCAAGCTGTATCTTCTCGTCAGAGAACAGCATGAAGTGATAGATAAGGATCTTGGCAGCCTCCTTGAGGGCATCCTTTGGGTGGATGGAACCGTCCGTAGTGATTTCGATGATGAGCTTGTCGTAGTCGGTCTTCTGCTCGACACGAGTTGGCTCAACAGAGAACTTCACGTTACGGATTGGGGTGTAGATAGAATCGATGGCAATTGAGGTGGCATCAGTGCAGAACTCGCGGTTCTCATCAGCAGGAACGTAGCCACGTCCCTTATTGATGGTGAGAGTAATCTGCATAGAGGCCTTTGAATCTAAACGACAAATCACCAATTCGGGGTTTAACACTTCAAATCCAGTAAGATACTTGTTGATATCACCAGCCTTGAACTCGGTACAGTTCTCTACCGTGATAGTAACTTTCTCATTCTCGAATTCTTCTACTAACTGCTTGAATCTTACTTGCTTCAAATTCAAGATGATGTTTGTCACATCTTCCTTCACGCCAGGAACAGAAGAGAACTCCTGCTCAACGCCCTCAATACGGATGGTATTGATGGCAAAGCCCTCAAGTGAAGAAAGAAGGATGCGGCGAAGTGAGTTACCAATGGTAACACCGAAGCCAGGCTCCAACGGACGGAATTCGAACTTGCCGAACTTGTCAGTTGATTCCAGCATCACGACTTTTTCGGGTTTTTGAAATGCTAATATCGCCATTAATTTAATGATTATTTAGAGTACAACTCAACTATTAACTGCTCCTTGATGTTCTCAGGAATATCTGCACGCTCTGGACGGTGGAGGAACTTACCGCTCTTAGAAGCGTTGTCCCACTCAATCCATGGGTACTTGCTGTGGTTGAAGCCTGCGAGTGCATCCTCGATAACCTCGAGAGACTTAGACTTCTCACGAACGGCAACGATCATTCCTGGCTTAACCTGGAATGAAGGGATGTTAACTACCTCGCCATCAACAGTGATGTGCTTATGACCTACGAGCTGACGTGCAGCACGACGAGTTGGCGCAATGCCAAGACGGAAAACAACGTTGTCGAGGCGGCTCTCCAAAAGCTGGAGGAGGTTCTCACCCTTAATGCCTTCCATCTTTGCAGCCTTCTCAAAGAGGTTACGGAACTGGCGCTCCAGTACACCGTATGTGTACTTAGCCTTTTGCTTCTCTGCCAACATGACACCATACTCAGAAGTCTTGCGACGACGATTATTGCCATGCTGTCCAGGCGCGAAGTTACGCTTAGACAAAACTTTTTCCTTACCGAGGACGGCTTCACCGAACCTACGGTCGATTCTTGATTTCGGACCTGTGTATCTAGCCATTTTGCTAAAATAAAATATATAAAAAATGAATGATTATACGCGACGACGCTTTGGAGGACGACAGCCGTTGAATGGTAATGGTGTAACGTCAATGATTTCAGTTACCTCGATACCACTGTTGTGACAAGCACGGATAGCGCTCTCACGACCGTTACCTGGACCCTTAACGTATGCCTTTACCTTACGAAGACCAAGGTCATAAGCTACCTTGGCACAATCCTCAGCTGCCATCTGGGCTGCGTAAGGAGTGTTCTTCTTAGAACCACGGAAGCCCATCTTACCAGCTGAAGACCAAGAGATAACCTGACCCTCAGAGTTAGCAAGGCTCACGATGATGTTGTTGAAAGAACTATGAACATGAAGCTGACCAACTGCGTCAACCTTTACGTTTCTCTTCTTATTTGTTGCTACTTTCTTTGCCATTTTTTTAAAAACTTTAAACTTTAAACCTTAAACTTTAAACTTTACTTAGTGGCCTTCTTCTTATTAGCAACAGTCTTCTTCTTACCCTTACGAGTACGAGCATTGTTCTTGGTGCTCTGACCACGAACAGGAAGACCATTACGATGACGGACACCACGATAGCAACCAATATCCATGAGGCGCTTGATGTTCAACTGGATCTCAGAACGGAGATCACCTTCTACCTTGAATTCAGCGCCGATAATTTCACGGATTTTAGCAGCCTCGTCGTCAGTCCAATCGCACACCTTAG
The DNA here is from genome assembly GCA_045613845.1 of Prevotella sp. Classification (GTDB taxonomy): domain Bacteria; phylum Bacteroidota; class Bacteroidia; order Bacteroidales; family Bacteroidaceae; genus Prevotella. Next base: position 13,323 of record JAZLBU010000004.1, read on the forward strand.
TGTCGCGGCTAACACCGGCTTTATCCAATATCTTTGCTGAACTACTTCGACCTATTCCGAAGATGTAGGTCAATGCGATTTCGCCACGCTTATTCTGGGGCAAATCTACTCCAACAATTCTTATTGCCATAATTGTTTATTAATGATAAAAACTTGTTAATTAACTAATTGCCAAAAAATTCGGAAGTGCAAAGGTACACAAATTCCCTCACACTCCAAAGTTTTTTAACATTTAGGTGTCAACTTTTAACTTTTAGTAATTCTTAACCCTGACGAAGTTTGAACTTAGGGTTTTTCTTGTTGATAAGGAAAAGACGACCCTTACGACGTACAATAACACAGTCGGGAGTACGCTTTTTCAATGATGCTCTTGTCTTCATCTTGTGTAGCTATTATATATAATAATGTGTAATCGGGTTATAACTTGTTTTTACTTGTAACGGAAACTTATACGTCCCTTGGTAAGATCATACGGACTCATCTCCACCTTCACCTTGTCGCCAGGGAGAATCTTGATGTAGTGCATACGCATCTTGCCTGAGATATGTGCAATGATCTGCACACCGTTCTCGAGTTCTACCCTGAACATGGCATTACTCAATGCCTCGATTATCGTACCGTCCTGTTCTATAGCAGATTGCTTTGCCATAATACGTAATGGTTTATTGTTATGATTAAATCTGGAATATGGTTTCTATTTCTTCAAACGATGATAGTATCTCGGACTTGCCTTTGCGAATAGCTATGGTGTGCTCGTAATGGGCAGCAAACTTTTTGTCGCGTGTTACGATTGACCACTTGTCGGGCAGAAGCCATATCTTGCGGTCGCCCTGAGTGACCATCGGCTCGATAGCTATGCACATACCCTCTTTGAGTTTGGCACCATTACCGCGTCGGCCGTAATTGGGCACCTGAGGATCTTCATGCATCACCTTGCCTATACCATGACCTGTGAGTTCGCGTACTATGCCGTAGCCTTGCTTCTCGCAGTAGTCTTGTACCGTTTGGCTGATGTCGCCAACATGATTGCCATGAACTGCTACCTTGATAGCCTCATATAGGCTCTCTTTGGTAGTGCGCAACAGCTGTCGAACCTCGTCGCTTATATCGCCCACTGGGAAAGTATAGGCTGAATCGCCGTTGTAGCCGTTGAGCAGTGTTCCGCAGTCGATGGATATGACGTCGCCTTCCTTCAGTATCTGGTCTTCACGAGGAATGCCGTGAACCACGCACTCGTTAACCGAGGTGCAGATGCTTGCTGGGAAAGGTGATCCGTAAGGATTAGGAAATCCCAGGAAGGTAGGCGTTGCGCCATGATCACGTATGAACGTATCGGCTATCTTATTCAGCTCAGCAGTTGAAACGCCCGGTTTGATATGCTTAGCAAGTTCACCAAGCGTGCGTCCAACCAGTTGATTGGCCGCGCGCATTAGTTCTATCTCGTCATCGGTCTTTAGAAATATTGCCATTTCAAAGACTTAATAAGCACTCATACCGTTTTGTGGACGTGTACGACCAGAGTTGAGCAGACCGTCATAGTGACGCATCATCAGGTGAGACTCTATCTGCTGGAGTGTGTCAATTACTACACCAACGAGGATGAGCAATGACGTACCACCAAAGAACTGAGCGAATCCCTGCTGCACGTTAAGCAGACCTGCAAGTGCTGGCATGATAGCGATGAAAGCTATAAACAAAGAGCCTGGCAACGTGAGACGTGACATAATCTCTTCGATATAGTTGGCAGTATCGCGTCCTGGGCGAACGCCAGGGATAAAGCCATTGTTACGCTTCATATCCTCAGCCATCTGAGTTGGATTAAGAGTAATAGCAGTATAGAAATAGGTGAATGCCACGATGAGCAACACATATACTATATTATACACTAAACTGCGGTTATCCAACAGAGAGCGAGTAAACCAGCCAAGGTTATCACTGCTGTACTGCACTATAGCCAACGGAATGAACATCAGAGCCTGAGCAAAGATGATAGGCATCACGTTAGCAGCAAAGAGCTTCAGAGGGATGTACTGACGTGCACCACCATACTGACTGTTGCCAACAAGCTTCTTAGCATACTGTACAGGAACCTTACGAGTACCCTGCACAAGGAGTATTGCTGCGCAAACTACTGCATACAGGATAAGCACCTCAGCGATGAACATTACCAGACCACCACCAGTGATAGCTGTGAAACGGCTACCTACTTCCTGGAAGAAAGACTGTGGCAGACGAGCGATGATACCAATCATAATGATGAGTGAGATACCGTTGCCCACGCCCTTGTCAGTAATACGCTCACCCAACCAAAGGATGAACATAGAACCAGCAGCAAGGATGATGGTAGCAGGAATCATGAACTCAGACCATGACAGTCCTGAAGCGAGGGCGCCAGGTGACTGCATCTTGAGGTTCATAAGGTAAGATGGAGCCTGGAAGAGCAGGATAGCCACTGTGAGGTAGCGAGTGTACTGCATAATCTTCTTACGTCCGCTCTCACCCTCACGCTGCATCTTCTGGAAAGAAGGCACAGCGATAGCCACGAGCTGCATTACGATTGATGCTGAGATGTAAGGCATGATACCAAGCGCAAAAATTGATGCGTTGGAGAATGCACCACCAGAGAACATATCGAGAAGTGACATCAAACCACCTGCTGTCTGCTGCTGAAGCTTTTCGAGGTTTGCTGGGTTGATACCCGGCAAAACCACGAAAGAGCCGAAGCGATAGATAGCGACAAAGAGGATTGTAATGAGGAGACGCATGCGCAGGTCCTCAATCTTCCAACAGTTCTTCAGTGTCTCTATAAATTTCTTCATTATTACTTACAAGTAAAAAAAGTTTTTTTCTTAAAGAACAACAGCGTTACCGCCTGCTGCCTTGATAGCCTCTTCAGCAGCCTTAGAGAAAGCATTAGCCTCCACTGTCAGCTTAGCCTTGAGTTCGCCGTTAGCAAGTATCTTTACGAGTTCCTTGCCGTTAGTGAGTCCGGCAGCCTGGAGTTCAGCTATACCAATCTTCTCATAACCCTTCTTCTCAGCGAGCTTCTGGAGAGTAGAGAGGTTGACAGCAAAATACTCCTTATGGTTAATGTTCTTGAATCCGAACTTAGGAACACGACGCTGGAGTGGCATCTGACCACCTTCGAATCCGATCTTCTTCTTATAACCAGAACGTGCCTTTGCACCCTTGTGACCACGAGTAGAGGTACCACCGAGACCTGAACCAGGACCACGGCCGATACGACGACGTGAATGGGTTGAACCAGCAGCTGGCTGCAAATTATTCAATTTCATAGTCTTGTCGTTTGTTTTTAATTATTACTCTACTATTGTTGTCAGGTGGTGAACCTTCTGTATCATACCACGGATAGATGGTGTATCCTCAACCTCTATTACCTGAGAGATTTTGCGGAGACCCAGTGCAAGAAGGGTACGCTTCTGGTCGGCAGAAGCTCCGATACGGCTCTTTATCTGCTTTACTTTAATTTTTGCCATTGTGTAATCCTCCTGTTGATTTAACCGTTAAATACTTTGCTCATTGAAACACCACGGTCGTGAGCTACTGTGTAGGCATCGCGCATCTGGCTGAGAGCCTTGATAGTAGCCTTCACAAGGTTGTGAGGGTTAGAAGAACCCTTAGACTTAGCGAGCACGTCAGTGATACCAACGCTCTCGAGCACTGGACGCATAGCGCCACCGGCAACAAGTCCTGTACCCTGTGCAGCAGGTCTCAGGAACACCTGAGCACCGCCGAAGCGTACCTCTACCTCATGAGGGATAGTACCCTTAATAACCGGAACCTTAACGAGGTTCTTCTTTGCTGCCTCAGTACCCTTGGCAATAGCCTGCTGTACCTCGCCAGCCTTACCCAGACCCCATCCGATAGTACCATTACCGTCACCTACAACGACAATAGCAGCGAATGTGAAGGTGCGACCACCCTTTGTTACCTTAGTAACACGGTTGATGGCTACCAGTCTGTCTTTCAACTCAACGTCACTGTTTACTTTTACTTTATCCATTGCTATATAATCGTTTAGAAGTTAAGACCACCCTCACGAGCTGCGTCAGCGAGAGCCTTTACACGGCCGTGATAGAGGTAGCCGTTACGGTCGAATACTACAGATGTGATGCCAGCAGCCTTTGCCTTCTCAGCGAGAAGGGTGCCCACCTTCTGTGCCTGCTCAATCTTTGGCATAGCCTCCAGACCGAGTGAAGATGCAGAAGCGAGAGTGGTGCCCGTCACATCATTAATTACCTGAGCATAAATCTGCTTGTTAGAACGGAACACGCTAAGACGTGGACGCTCAGCAGTACCGTTTACATTCTTACGAACTCTATACTTGATTTTGATTCGTCTTTCTACTTTCTTTGTTGTCATTGTCGTAATAGTTTAAAGTTATTACTTAGCTGAAGCCGACTTACCAGACTTTCTGCGGATAACCTCGCCCTGGAACAGGATACCCTTACCCTTATAAGGCTCTGGCTTACGGAAAGAACGAATCTTAGCACAAACGAGTCCAATCAACTGCTTGTCGCAAGACTCGAGGATGAGCAGTGGATTCTGGTTACGCTCTGACTTTGTCTCTACCTTAATCTCCTTAGGGAGTTCGATAACGATTGGGTGTGTATAACCGAGAGCAAACTCGATGATGTTGCCCTTGTTAGAAACACGGTAACCAACACCGACAAGTTCAAGAACCTTCTTGTAACCCTCGCTGACGCCAACAACCATATTATTTACAAGTGAACGGTACAGACCGTGGAAAGCCTGCTTCTGCTTGTAGTTTACTGGGCTGTTCTCGTCAACCTCGAAAGTGATTTGATTATCTTCAACCTTTACTTTTATAGAAGAGTCAACCTTCTGAGAAAGTTCACCCTTAGGACCCTTAACGGTAACAACGCCGTCATTCATTGACACTGTTACACCTGCAGGGATGCTAATTGGCAATTTACCTATTCTTGACATGTTGCAATCCTCCAATTAATAAACATAGCAAAGAACCTCGCCGCCTATCTTAAGCTCAGCAGCCTCTTTGTTTGTCATTACACCTTTAGATGTGGACAGTATTGCAATGCCCAATCCGTTGATAACACGTGGCATGTCCTTGTAACCAGTATACTTACGAAGACCTGGTGTAGAGACACGCTTCAAACACTTGATAGCGTTCTTCTTAGTAACGGGATCGTACTTCAAGGCAACCTTGATAGCGCCCTGAGGACCATCCTCAATGAACTTGTAGTTCAAGATGTAACCCTTCTCGAAGAGAATCTTAGTGATTTCCTTCTTCAGGTTTGACGCAGGAACTTCTACAACACGGTGATTAGCCATGATTGCGTTTCTGAGTCTTGTCAGATAATCTGCTATTGGATCTGTCATAAAATGAAATTAGTTAATTGATCGGGACTTCCCCGACAATATTAATAATATGATTGAAATAATTTACCAGCTTGCCTTCTTAACGCCTGGGATGAGACCAGCAGAAGCCATCTCGCGGAACTGAATACGAGAGATGCCAAACTGACGGATGTAACCCTTTGGACGTCCAGTCACCTTACAACGGTTGTGCAGGCGGATAGGATTGGCGTTCTTAGGAATGGCCTGGAGGGCACGAGCAGCCTCATAGCGCTCAGCAGCATCCTCAGAGGTAGCAATGACCTTCTTCAGAGCAGCACGCTTTTCAGCGTAACGAGCAACGAGTTTTGCGCGCTTTACCTCACGAGCTTTCATTGATTCTTTTGCCATAGTTCTGTTCTATTAAGCGTTCTTGAATGGAAGACCGAATGCCTTGAGGAGAGCGAAGCCCTCTTCATCAGTCTTTGCTGTTGTAACAAAAGTGATATTCATACCCTGGATGCGATCGATAGAGTCGATGTTGATCTCAGGGAAGATGATCTGCTCCTGAATGCCGAGGTTGTAGTTGCCACGACCGTCAAACTTAGACTGTATGCCCTTGAAGTCGCGGATACGTGGGAGAGCCACGCGGATGAGCTTCTCGAGGAACTCATACATGCGCTCACGACGCAGTGTAACCATAACACCGATAGGCATCTTCTTACGGAGCTTGAAGTTAGCGATATCCTTCTTTGAGTATGTAGCTACTGCCTTCTGGCCAGTGATAGCTGTAATCTCATTGATAGCGACCTCGATAATCTTCTTGTCCTGGGTAGCGTCACCGAGACCCATGTTGACAACGATCTTCTTGAGCTCAGGAATCTGCATCTTAGAAGAGTAGTTGAACTGCTTCTGCAGATCAGGAGCTATAGTCTCCTTGTATATTTTCTTTAACTGTGCTGTATCCATTACTTGATTTCCTCCCCTGACTTTTTAGCGATACGGATAACGTTCTTGCCCTCGTGCTTGATAGCCACGCGAGTAGCCTTTCCGCTCTTAGGATCAATGAGGCTCAGGTTTGAGATGTGGATAGGAGCCTCCTGCTTTACGATACCACCCTGAGGGTTCTGAGCTGAAGGCTTCTGGCTCTTAGAGACCATGTTCACGCCCTCTACTATAGCCTTGTTGTCTTCAACGAGAACCTTCTGCACCTTACCAGTCTTGCCTTTGTCGCGACCAGTGAGTACTATAACGGTATCTCCTTTTCTTATATGTATCTTACTCATTTGTTTACTACTTTTTTTTAAGTGTGAAAACTAAAGTACCTCAGGTGCCAGAGAAACGACCTTCATGTTAACGGCACGCAACTCACGCGCTACAGGGCCGAAGATACGGCTGCCGCGGAGTTCGCCTGCGTTATTGAGGAGGACACAAGCATTGTCATCGAAGCGAATGTAAGAGCCGTCAGCACGACGTATCTCCTTCTTAGTGCGAACGATGAGAGCCTTTGATACTGCACCTTTCTTAAGGTCGCTTGACGCGATAACGTTCTTGACAGCAACGACAATAACGTCACCTACGCTGGCATAGCGACGGCGTGTACCACCCAGCACACGGATGCACAGAGCCTCGCGTGCGCCGCTGTTATCACATACTGTAAGTCTTGATTCTGCCTGTATCATATTTTACTTAGCTTTTTCAATTATTGAAACTAATCTCCATCTCTTAGTCTTAGAGAGTGGACGGGTCTCCATGATGAGGACTGTATCACCTACATTTGCCTCATTCTTTTCATCATGTGCATGATACTTCTTAGTCTTCTGCACAAACTTACCATAGATTGGGTGCTTCTCTTTGAACTTTGACGCAATAACAATGGTTTTATCCATCTTGTTACTGGTAACGACACCCTGTCTGGTCTTTCTTAAATTACGCTGTTCCATATGGACCATTATTATTTATTACGTGAATTGAGTTCTGTCATCATACGAGCGATGTCACGACGAGCAGCCTTAATCTGTGATGGATTCTCAAGAGGAGAAACCTGGTGGTTCAGCTTCAGAGTTTCGTAAGCTGCCTTAGCATTCTCCAACTTCTCTACCAAATCCTTGGTTTCGAGTTCTTTTACTTCTTTAATCTTCATAGTTTAAGCGTTTTTATCGTAGTCACGACGTACAACAAACTTTGTTTTAACTGGCAGTTTCTGAGCACCGAGACGTAGAGCCTCCTTAGCGGTGTCGAATGGAACGCCTTCTACTTCAAACAGGATACGACCTGGGGTAACTGGTGCAACCCATCCTGCTGGGTCACCCTTACCCTTACCCATACGCACGTCAGCAGGCTTGCGTGTAATTGGTTTATCAGGGAAAATACGTATCCAAACCTGACCTTCACGGTTCATGTAGCGGTTGATAGCTACACGGGCAGCCTCTATCTGGCGGCTGTCAATCCACTTTGGCTCAAGTGTCTTGATACCGAACGAACCGAAAGCAAGCTGTGTACCACGGTGAGCGTTGCCCTTATTGCCACGACCATCCTGGGGTCTTCTATATTTTACTCTTTTTGGCTGTAACATAGTAGATTCTTACTTTTTTAACGGTTATTGTTTCTCTTACGGTTACCGCCACGGCCGTTACCACGACCACCAGCAGGACGGCCAGCACCCTTATTCTCCTGAGAGAAGTTAGGAGCGAGGTCACGCTTGCCGTAAACCTCACCGCGGCATATCCATACCTTTATACCGAGGATGCCCACCTTGGTGAGAGCCTCTGTCTTGCAGTAATCGATGTCAGCGCGGAATGTGTGCAGAGGGGTACGACCCTCCTTGAGCATTTCAGCGCGAGCAATCTCAGCACCGTTCAGACGGCCTGAAATCTGTACCTTGATACCCTCAGCACCAGCGCGCATGGTATTCTGTATAGCCATTTTGATTGCGCGGCGATAAGCTATCTTGCCCTCTACCTGGCGAGCGATAGAGTTAGCAACGATGTTAGCATCGAGGTCTGGCTTCTTAATTTCGAAGATGTTGATCTGAATCTCCTTCTTGTAGAGTTTCTTCAGCTCTTCCTTGAGCTTATCAACTTCCTCACCACCCTTACCAATGACAATACCCGGACGGGCAGTGCAGATAGTGATGGTGACACGCTTCAAAGTGCGCTCGATGACGATGCGTGACACGCTGGCCTTAGCGAGACGCTCGTTCAGATACTTACGGATTTTCTGGTCCTCAACGAGGTTTTCTCCGAAGCTCTTTCCACCGAACCAGTTTGAATCCCAACCGCGGACAATGCCGAGGCGGTTAGCTATTGGATTAACTTTCTGTCCCATTCTATTCCTTATTTATCATTAGTTTTGGTATCAACAAACAGTGTTACGTGGTTAGAACGCTTACGAATGCGGTAGCCACGACCCTGAGGTGCAGGGCGCATGCGCTTCATTGTCACGCCTTCGTCCACGAATACTTTAGAGATGTACAGCTCTCCATCCTCAGCCTTGCGGTCAGTCTTAACCTCCCAGTTGGCGATGGCAGAGCGGAGCAGCTTCTCTACGTCAGCAGCAGCCTGCTTCTTAGAGAACCTGAGCACGCCGAGTGCGCGGTTTACCTCCATGCCACGAATCATGTCAACGACATAGCGCATTTTACGTGGTGAAGAAGGAACACCTACGAGCTTGGCAAAATATTGATTCTTGCGAGCTGCCTTGAGTTTTTCAGCCGCGATATGTTTTCTAGCTCCCATTTCTTGGATTTACTTTTTAAATGGTTAGGTGCCTGTCATTATTTCTTGTTACCGGCATGACCACCGAAGCGGCGTGTAGGAGCAAACTCACCGAGCTTGTGACCTACCATGTTCTCCGTTACATAGACAGGAATGAATTTGTTACCGTTATGAACAGCTACTGTATGACCCACGAAATCTGGTGAAATTACAGAAGCTCTAGCCCATGTCTTTACGACAGTCTTCTTACCGCTCTCATTCATAGCGAGAACTTTCTTCTCGAGAGAAACGTTGATGTATGGACCTTTTTTTAATGAACGACTCATAATTTACTTAGTTTTTTGTGGATTTACTTCTTGTTAGCTCTTTCAATGATGTACTTGTTAGACTGCTTCTTTGGAGCGCGAGTCTTCAGACCCTTAGCGTAGAGTCCCTTACGTGAGCGTGGGTGTCCGCCTGACTGACGACCTTCACCACCACCCATTGGGTGATCTACTGGGTTCATTACAACACCGCGGTTGTGTGGACGACGTCCCAACCAACGTGAGCGACCAGCCTTACCAGACTGCTCCAGAGCGTGGTCAGAGTTGCCTACAGCACCCACAGTAGCCTTGCAGGCAGAGAGCACCTTACGTGTCTCACCTGAAGGGAGTTTGATTACACAGTAACTGCCTTCACGAGAAGTCAACTGAGCGAAATTACCAGCCGAACGAACAAGGAGAGCACCCTGTCCTGGGCGTAATTCGATGTTGTGGATTACGGTACCTACCGGTATGTTAGCAAGTGGAAGAGCGTTACCAACCTCAGGCACTGCCTCAGCGCCTGACATCAGCTTAGCACCCACCTCCAGTCCGTTAGGAGCGATAATGTAACGTTTTTCACCGTCAGCATAATACAGCAGAGCAATGCGAGCAGAGCGATTTGGATCATACTCTATTGACTTAACTGTTGCTGGAACACCATCCTTCTCTCGCTTGAAGTCGATCAGACGATACTTCCTCTTGTGACCGCCACCCTTGTAGCGTACGGTCATCTTACCGGTGTTGTTTCGACCGCCGGTAGAGCGCTTACCGTAAACGAGAGACTTCTCTGGCACGGATGCAGTAATATCCTCGAACGTGCCAATAACTTTGTGTCTTTGACCAGGTGTAACTGGTTTTAATTTACGTACTGCCATTTTTTATTTAGATATTGCTATAAAAATCAATTTCATCGCCCTCCTTCAGAGTAACGATAGCTTTCTTGAAGGCGTTACGCTGACCCTTGATCAGTCCGGCCTTAGTGTAGCGTGATGAACGCTTGCCGGCATAGTTCATGGTGTTAACGTCTTCCACTGTTACGTTGTAGCGAGCCTCAACCTCCTGCTTAATCTGGAGCTTGTTTGCCTCAGGCTTTACGATAAAGCCGTAGCGGTTTGGCTTCTTTTCGGTAATCTTAGTCATCTTCTCAGTGACTACAGGCTTAACTATAAATGCCATAATTTATCTTCTCCTTATTAAGTTTACTTGGTTAAAACTGCATCGATAGTCGGAACGGCATTCTC
>JAZLBU010000005.1:0-2548 GCA_045613845.1 Prevotella sp.
CGTCGGCAGTGAAAAGCCTACCCCCACCCCCTCCCTGAAGGGAAGGGAGGCTTGTTACCGTAAGGCATACGCCATTGGTACAGATAGAATCGCCCACCTCAGTACCCTCGAGCACCTTGGAGGCAGAGATTTCGAGAGTGATGCTCTTGGCACCCCTCTTAATACTCTTTACGGTTCCTATTTCTTCTACTATACCTGTAAACATTTCTTTACCAGTCCTGATATCATCACGTCGCCACCTACAGTCTCGACTATCTGGTCTTCGAGTTCTATTGCCTCAGACATAAGGGTTACTCCCTCGCCCTCAACAGGGGTGCGAGCGCTCTTACCACCTATTATCTTAGGTGCCACGAATGCCACAACCTCGTCTATCAGTCCCTCACTGAGCAGTGCCTCACTAAGGGTGCCGCCACTCTCAAGGAGTATGGAGTCTATCTTCTCAGCACCAGCACGCTGAACGAGTTCGGTAAGGGTGTTGCAGTTCCACAACGTCACTCCAGCATCACGCAGTTGTTGTAACTTCTCCTCATCAGCCGAATTGCCATAAACCACGATGGTGGGATACTCATGGGCAGTGCTGACAAGCTGGCTCTCCATAGGGATGCGAGCCTGACGGTCGGCAACGATACGAATAGGATGGCGCACCTCATGTTCCTTAATATCAAGACGTTGCATCGTCTCCTCAGAAAGACGCACGTTGAGCATGGGGTCGTCGGCTATCACGGTGCCTATGCCACAGAGAATAGCCATGTTATTCTTGCGGAGCATGTGAACACGCTGACGAGACTGCTTATTGGTTATCCACTTGCTGTCGCCTGAGGATGTGGCTATCTTGCCGTCGAGCGTCATAGCCCACTTAGCTGTAATCCAAGGTTGGTTGGTGGTGATAAACTTAAGGAACACACGATTCTGCATCCTGAGTTGCTTAACGAGTTCCTGAGCAGCCTCGCCCAGGTTAACGTTCTTGCGCTCCAGTTGGTGTTCTTGCCTTGCAAGCGTAGCTTCGCGTCCGATTACAGGCGCTTCGCGGAGCCCGTTCCCGTTCCCGTTCCCGTTCCCGTCTTCAAAAACATCAACCTCGATGCCCTTAGAGCGCAATATCTCCAGTCCCTTACCAGCCACGAGGGGATTGGGGTCGAGCAGACCCACAACAACACGACTGATGCCATGCTCTATAACAGCATCCACGCAAGGCGGCTGGTGACCCTCATGACAGCAAGGTTCGAGCGTAACATATAAAGTGGCGCCCTTACAGTCTATACCTCTTGATTCTGCATCCTTGAAAGCTTCACGCTCGGCATGAAGGTCTCCGTAGCGAGTGTGGTAACCACTTGCTACGATATCATCATTCTTTACTATCAACGCACCAACAAGCGGATTAGGATTCACCTGTCCCTCGCCATGCTGGGCAAGGAGCATAGCGTCCTGCATCAATAGTATATCGTCTTCTGTTATCATATATCTAAGGCACAAAAGTACAAACTTTTTTTGAATCCTCCAAACTTTTCATTTTTTTCTTGCGTATGTCGCAATAAAATCATAACTTTGCGTTATATTTAATATATAACGGTAATACTAACTGGAAATGCAATATATACTTCATGCGCCTGACGGCATAAACAGCACCATTGTACTGCCTGCCTCAAAGAGCATCAGCAACAGGGCTCTGGTGATAAATGCCTTGGCACACAGAAATGATAACAACCAAAACGCTATAATACACCCTGAGAACCTGAGCGACTGTGACGACACCGACGTGATAGTGGATGCCCTGAGGGATATGCCTTACGAGATAAACGTCAAGGCAGCAGGCACGGCGATGCGTTTCACTACAGCATTCCTGTGTGCTGAGGAAGGCGAACACGTAATAACAGGTACGGAGAGGATGAAGAACCGTCCGATAGCTGTGTTGGTGGATGCCCTGCGCCAACTGGGTGCCGACATAGAATATGTGGAGAATGAGGGCTTCCCTCCACTACGCATACGTGGCAAGAAACTGGAAGGCGGCAGACTGAGCATCGAGGGTGATGTTTCGTCACAGTACATCTCTGCCCTGCTGATGATAGGTCCAGCGATGGAACATGGACTGACCCTGCACCTGACAGACAACATAATATCACGCCCGTACATAGACCTCACGATATGCACCATGAGAGAATTTGGTGCTGACGTGGACTGGATAGACGGAGCCACGATAGAGGTAAAGCCACAGGCGTATAAGAGTGTGCCGTTCACCATAGAAAACGACTGGAGTGCCAGCTCATACTGGTATGAGATAATAGCGCTGTTAGCTAAGAAGCACGGCAACGACGACAAGAGCGTAGTGAGACTGCCTGGACTGATGGACGGTTCCAGACAGGGAGATTCAGCCATACGCTATATATTCTCTATGCTGAGCGTGAAGACGGAGTTTGCTGAGAAGACGCAGCTAAAGCCAAACATAGTGACGCTGAGTGCACACCACAGAGGACTGCCACGTTTTGATTTCGACTTTATCAATCAGCCCGACCTAGCACAAACGGTGGTGGTGACGACAGCCCTGCTCGGC
>JAZLBU010000006.1:0-30839 GCA_045613845.1 Prevotella sp.
CGTATAAAGAAAATAATGAGTAACTTTGCACTCGCGTAATCATTTAAGAGCGTTTACAATCATTTAAGCTAACTTTTTTATACATCATTTATAACTAATCATTTTTACTAAATTATGAAAAAATTTTTTACTCTTATTGCAGTTGCCGCTATGGCACTGACAGCAAATGCTGAGAAGATTTTCTTTACAGAGGCAAATGTTTGCGCAAAGGGTGCAGCACAGGCTTCTTACTCAGATGGTTCTTTCATTCTGAGTTGTACAGACACAGACAAGAGCAAGCATGAGATTGACGCAAACAGCGCAATCTTCGGCACAGCTGATGCTTACGAGGCTCTCACTGCTCGTCTTAAGGTAGGTGGTAAGTCTGGTGCGAAGAATGCTCTGTCACTTTCTATTCCATCTGCAGGAACTCTGAAGGTTTATGTTCGTACAGGTTCTAACTCTGCTACAGACCGTACCCTTACTCTTAGCCAGGGTGGTACAAATCTCTACAACAAGGTAGTTCAGGAGTCTGATGCTATCAAGGTGAACATTGAGAGCAAGATTTCTGACACTAACCCAACAGGTGAGACAAGTGTTTATCCAGTTATCTCTGTTCCTGTAACAGCTGGTACTGTTTCTGTAGAGTATCCAGTAAACAGCCTTAACTTCTACGGCTTCGAGTTCGTAGCTGGCGAAGGTGGTGGTAGCGAGACACCAGTAGTTACTGCTGACGCTGGCAAGCTTTTCTTCACAGAGGCAGATGTATGCGCTAAGGGTGCAGCACAGGCTTCTTATTCAGATGGTTCTTTCATACTGAATTGCACAGACACAGACAAGAGCAAGCACGAGATTGACGCTAACAGCGCTATTTTCGGAACAGCTGATGCTTACGAGACTCTCACTGCTCGTCTTAAGGTAGGTGGCAAGTCTGGTGCGAAGAATGCTCTTTCTCTTTCTATCGCAGGAACTGGTACTCTGAAGGTTTATGTTCGCACAGGTTCTAACTCTGCTACAGACCGTACTCTCGTTCTGAGCCAGGGTGGTACAAGTCTCTACAACAAGGTAGTTCAGGAGTCTGATGCTATCAAGGTAAACATTGAGAGCAAGATTTCGGACACCAACCCAACAGGTGAGACAAATGTTTATCCAGTTATCTCTGTTCCTGTAACAGCTGGTACTGTTTCTGTAGAGTATCCAGTAAACAGTCTGAACTTCTACGGTTTCGAGTTTGTTCCTGCTTCAACAGCAGTAGAGGCAGTTGCTGAGGCTAAGGCTGAGGCTCCAAAGGTTGTTAAGGTTATCAAGAACGGTAAGCTCTACATTGGTAACTTCAACGTAGCTGGCCAGCAGGTTAAGTAAGAAACGAGCGTAGCTCGTACGAAGCGCTACGCTACGAAACGCACCCTTGGTGCTACGAAACGGCGCAAGCGCCTACGAAAACTAATAATCACCGCTTAAGTGCATCGTCACTTAGGCGGTGATACTTTTTTCTCCAAACATTTGGAGGTTTGAAACAAAGTTCGTAACTTTGCAAGCGAAGAAAATGTAAACTAATTTATATTCGTCATGTCATACGAACAGCAAGCACGATTGGAAGTTCTTAGTGCGGTAAATTCAATTCATAGCATTTCGGAGCTTAATGAGTTCAAAAAAATGATTGCACTCTATTTTGCTACAAAAGCCCAAAAGGCTATCGACGGATTGTGGGAAAATGGAACCATTAGCCACGAAACCATTGAGACCTGGGGTAATGAGCACATGAGAACTCCATATTCGAAAAGGTAACATGCAAAGAATAGTTCTTGATACAAATTGCCTCCTACAGTCTCTTCCTGCAAAAAGTCCTTATCATGGAATATGGAAGTTAATACTTGATGGCGAGGTCTCGTTATGTGTTAATACCGAAATATTAGAGGAATACAATGAAATCATTTCGGAAAAGACAACTACAGAGATAGGAAGAAATGTTGTGGAAGCCATCGTTCACCTGCCAACTACGGTTTTCCAGAACACTTATGTGCATTTTGGGCTAATAGAGGCAGATATTGACGATAATAAGTTCGTTGATTGTGCCATTGCTGCCGATGCAAAATGTATTGTTTCTAACGATGCACACTTTAGAGCTTTGGATAACATCAATTGGCCAAAAGTTGTTGTTGTAAACATAAAAGAGTTTTGCAGAACGTTACCATACGATTATTAGTAAATTTAGTAGCTAAGCTCGTACGAAGCGTTTCTTGCTAGAGCAAGAAACGGCGCAAGCGCCTACGAAAACTAATAATCACCGCTTAAGTGCACAGTCACTTAGGCGGTGATACTTTTTTTCTCCAAACATTTGGCAAATTGAAAAAGACTTAGTAACTTTGCACAAATGTTAGAAATACGCACGATAAGTACGCCAAGGGAAATCGATGAATTCATTGATTTTCGTACTGAACTGTATAAGGATGACCCTTGTGCGGTGCCATACCTGTTCATGGATGAGAAAGACACGCTGAGCAGGGACAAGAACCCTTCGTTTGAATTTTGTGATGCTGAATATTACATGGCTTATCGTGATGGTAAGCCAGTGGGGCGTGTGGCCGCTATAATCAATAATAGGGCTAACAAACGATGGGGACAGAAGAATGTTCGCTTCGGATGGTTCGATTTCATCGACGACCGTGAGGTGAGCGAAGCATTAATAGAAAAGGTACGCGCGTATGGTATGGAGAGGGGTATGGATACCATAATTGGTCCGATGGGCTTTATCGACCTGGAGCGAGAGGGCCTGCTCGTAGAGGGCCATGACACTATGGCTACGATGCATGCCAACCATAACTTCCCCTATTACAAGGATCATCTGGAGGCAATGGGCTTCGTCAAGGATAATGACTGGGTGCAACAACTTGTGACCGTGCCTGAGGGTGTGCCTGAGAAGTTTGCTAAGATAACATCGATGATAGAGCGTCGCTATAACCTGAAGGCTGAGAAACTGTCGAAGAAGGAACTGATGAAGCAGGGTTATGGTAAGGAGTTCTTCCAGGTGCTTAATAAGTGTTATGAGGACCTGTATGAGTTTTCGGAGCTTGACGAGAGACAGATAGATAAGATGGTGAATGACTATTTGGGTTTGGCTGACCTGAACCTCGTATCGTTCCTGTTTGACAAGAACTATGTGACAGAGGAAAGTCCTTATGGCAAGATGATAGGCTTTGGTGTTAGTTTTCCTTCGTTCTCGGAGGCTCTGCGCAGAACCAAGACGGGAAAGCTGTTCCCATTCGGATGGTTCCACCTATTGCGCACAAAGTTATTCCACAACACCAAGATTGTTGACTTGCTGCTCATCGGCGTGTTGCCTGAATATCGCACTAAGGGTGCCAACGCTCTGCTTTTTGATGACCTTATAAAGTGGTATCTGAAGTATGGCTTCACTCATGCGCTCACTCTCGCCATGATGGAAACAAACGAAGGGGTGCTCTCTGCATGGCAGTATTTCGAGGCGAAAACAGTAAAGCGACTGAGGAGCTACAAAAAAGAGTTGAAAGTTGAGAGTCGAAAGTTGAAAGAATATGGAAAAAAATAAGGAAGAAGAATTGGTTGCTCCCTCCCTGCTGGGAGAAGTGGGGGAGAGTCTTGTAGACTATACAGATGATAACATAAGAAAACTGAGCGATGTGGAACATGTGCGCAGCAGACCTGGTATGTATATAGGTAGGCTGGGCGATGGTTCGTATGCTGAGGATGGTATCTATGTGTTGCTGAAAGAGGCAATAGACAACAGTATCGACGAGTTTCGTATGAATGCTGGCAAGAGGATAGAGGTAGATCTGTATGACAAGAAGGCTGTATCGCTGCGCGACTACGGACGTGGCATACCTCAGGGCAAGATGATACCTGCAGTGAGCCAGCTGAATACTGGTGGTAAGTATGACTCAAAGGCTTTTAAGAAGTCAGTGGGCATGAACGGTGTGGGTATCAAGGCGGTGAACTTCCTCTCCAAGACCTTCGAGGTGCGCAGTTATCGTGATGGTCAGGTGCGTACGGCGAAGTTTGAATATGGCAAGCTGGTAAGCGACACCACTGAAGCTACTACCGACGAGACGGGTACATACATATATTTTGAGCCTGATGCATCGCTGTTTAAGAACTATTCATTCCACGATGACATAGTGGAGACGATGCTACGCAACTATACCTACCTGAATACCGGACTGGCGATAATGTTCAACGGTAGGAGGATAGTGTCAAGAAATGGTTTGCAGGACTTGCTTCGCGACCAGATGACCAGCGACCCTCTCTACCCTATAGTGCACATGAAGGGTGAGGATATAGAGATAGCATTCACTCATACTAACCAGAATGGTGAGGAGTATGACTCATTCGTTAACGGACAGCACACCACACAGGGTGGTACGCACCAGAGTGCCTTCAAGGAGCATATAGCAAAGACCATAAAGGAATACTTTGGTAAGTATGAGTATGGCGACATACGTAACGGACTGGTGGCTGCAATAGCTGTGAATGTGGAAGAGCCTATCTTTGAGTCGCAGACAAAGATAAAACTCGGTTCGCTGACCATGTCGCCAGACGGAGTGTCAGTGAACAAGTATGTGGGCGACTTCGTAAAGACTGAGGTGGACAACTACCTGCACCGTCATCTTGACGTGGCTGAGATAATAGAAGAGAAGGTAAAGTCATCGGAGCGTGAGCGCAAGGCGATGGCTGGTATAACAAAACTGGCACGAGAGCGTGCTAAGAAGGCTAACCTGCACAACCGCAAACTGCGTGACTGTCGCATACACTTCTCTGACACCAAGAACGACCGCAAGGAGGAATCATGCATATTCATCACTGAGGGCGATTCAGCCAGTGGTTCTATCACTAAGAGTCGTGATGTAAACACCCAAGCGGTGTTCTCACTGCGTGGCAAACCGCTGAACTCTTACGGACTGACCAAGAAGGTGGTGTATGAGAATGAGGAGTTCAACCTGTTGCAGGCTGCTCTCGATATAGAAGAAGGTCTGGACAACCTGCGCTACAACAAGGTGATAGTGGCTACCGATGCCGATGTTGATGGTATGCACATCAGACTGCTCACCATCACGTTCTTCCTGCAGTTCTTCCCTGAGTTGGTTAAGAAGGGGCATGTATATGTGTTGCAGACTCCGCTCTTCCGTGTGAGAAACAAACGCACAAAGATAAAGAACAAGAAGATATTGGAGGCTGAGGACCAGAAACTCAAGGAGCGTGGTGAGAAGACAAAGGACTATGTCACTCGCTACTGCTACAGCGATGAAGAGCGCCTGGAGGCTATTGAGGCACTGGGTCCTGACCCTGAGATAACACGATTCAAAGGTCTGGGTGAGATATCGCCTGACGAGTTTGCTGGTTTTATAGGTCCTGACATACGCTTGGAGCAGGTAACGCTGCAAAAGAGCGATGAGGTAGAGAAACTGCTTGCCTACTACATGGGTAAGAACACTATGGAGCGTCAGAACTTCATTATCGACAACCTCGTGATAGAAGAAGACCTGCCTGAGGAGGAGGTTTTTTAGTTAACAGTTGATAATTGGCAGTTGATAGTTGAGAAACGTATATAATATAATAAGGTGTAAGAGAGCATGGTTGAGCAAACTGTTGTTGGTTCAGCTGGTGCTCTTTTGCTATATGCCCCTCAGTGCGCAGTTGCGCATAAAGAGCAGTAGCGAATCAGCTATGCGCAAGTTGGCGATAGCTCAGATGGCTACGGTGAACCTGTATGTGGATAGCGTGGATGAAAACAAGTTGGTGGAGGATGCCATACGTGGTATGATAGAAAAACTTGACCCTCACTCCAGCTATGCCACCCCTAAGGAGGTGAAGTCATTCAACGAACCCCTGCGAGGCAATTTCGAGGGCATTGGTGTACAGTTTAATATGCTTGAAGACACCCTGCTCGTGGTGCAGACCATCAATGACGGTCCGTCAGAGAAGGTAGGCATAGTAGCAGGCGACCGTATCATCAGCGTCAACGACACCGCTATAGCAGGTGTGAAGATGTCGAAAGAGGATATTATGAAGCGCCTGCGTGGTCCTAAGGGCACCAAGGTGAAGGTGGGCATAAAGCGTCAGGGTATATCTGAGACGGTATATTTCACTGTGGTGCGTGACAAGATACCTCTCAACACCGTTGATGCCTTATACATGATAAAGCCAGGTGTGGGTTATATCCGTGTGTCCTCTTTTGGGGCCACCACACACCAGGAGTTTGTTGACGGTATTAAGAAACTGCAAGCGGAAGGTACACAACAGGGCACTCCGCTGAAAGACCTTATCATAGACTTGCAAGAGAATGGAGGGGGCTATCTGCAGGCAGCAGCCGATGTACTCAACGAACTGTTGGAGGACAATGACCTGTTGGTATATACGGAGGGACGCAGTATGCGACGTCAGGAATTCCGTGCCAAAGGTAATGGCATCTTCCGCACGGGTAGGGTAGTGGTGCTGGTCAATGAGTTCTCTGCTTCAGCAGCAGAGATAGTGGCTGGAGCCATTCAGGACCAGGATCGTGGCATAGTGGTGGGTCGTCGCAGTTTCGGTAAGGGACTGGTACAGCGCCCTATTGACTTGCCTGATGGTTCTATGATACGTCTTACGGTAGCTCATTACTACACCCCTTCAGGACGATGCATACAGAAACCTTATAAGAAAGGTGAACTGAAAGACTATGCTATGGACCTTGACAATAGGTTTAAGCATGGCGAGTTTACCAGTGTGGATAGCATCCACTTTGCCGACTCGCTGAAATACCAGACTCTGAAGAAGCATCGTACGGTATATGGTGGAGGTGGTATCATGCCCGACTACTTCGTGCCGCTTGATACTATGCGATATACCAAGTACCATCGTGAACTCTCAGCCAAGAGCATCATCATCAATGCCAACCTCAAGTATGCTACCACGCATCGCAAGGCGTTGCTGAAGAAGTATGCCAACTATGAGGAGTTTGACAGGGACTATGCAGTTCCGCAATCACTTCTCGATGAAATCTTTGCCGAAGGCGATAAGCAGAAAGTAAAACGCCCAGACGACGCCGAGACGATGCAAAAGACAGAAAAATCCATCGCCATGCAGCTAAAGGCACTTATAGCACGAGATTTGTGGACGATGAGCGAATATTTCCGTTCTGTTAACGCACACAGTGACGTAATAAAGTGTGCTTTAGGGCAGTTAAATTGACCTAAAGCAATTATACGGGGCAAAAGATGCACAAAACTAGGGTAAATGTGCATGGTATGTAGCTTTTTTACCATTTTTATTTTGCCAATTGATTAAATATTAGTAATTTTGCACCCGAATTTAGTCAGAATAACGTTTCCTTTAGGAAATAAACTAATAAAGAAAAGACAATTAAAAACAACATTAAAAAATTAAAATCATGTCTGAAATTGAATCAAAAGTAGTAGAGATTATCGTTGACAAGCTGGGTGTTGATGCAGCAGAGGTAAAGCCAGAGGCTTCTTTCACAAATGACCTCGGTGCTGACTCTCTTGACACAGTAGAGCTCATCATGGAACTTGAGAAGGAGTTTGGTGTAACAATTCCTGACTCTGACGCAGAGAAGATCCAGACTGTAGGCGACGCTATTGCTTACATCGAGAACGCTGGCAAGTAATCGCTTGCATGCGTAAATCCGAATGATACACAGGGTGATGGTTAGGTGAGAAATTACTTATCCATCACCTTTTTTCGTTAAATTATCAGAATAGTCACTCTGATTATTCACAACACTCAGAGAAAAAGTACAAAACAATGGAATTGAAAAGAGTAGTAGTTACGGGCATTGGAGCCGTTACGCCACTGGGACTTTCAGCTGAAGAAACATGGAAGAACATGCTGGCTGGCGTGAGCGGAGCTGACACTATCAAGCAGTTTGATGCCTCACGCTACAAGACTACCTTCGCTTGCGAGCTGAAGGATTTTGACCCTTCTGTATGGATTGACAAGAAGGAAGCACGTAAGATGGACAAGTTCTGTCAGATGGCTATAGCAGGTGCCGACATGGCTATTAAGGATTCAGGTATGGATCTTGAGACAATCGATAAGAATCGCGTAGGTGTTATCTATGGTGTGGGTATCGGTGGTCTGAAGACTATGCAAGATGAGCTGGAGTATTACTCAGAGCATAAGGATCAGCCTAAGTTCGGTCCGTTCTTCATCCCTAAGATGATTGGCGACATAGCACCAGGACACATTTCTATACGTTATGGTTTCCATGGTCCTAACTACGCTACCACCAGTGCCTGTGCTTCATCAACCAACGCACTGGCTGATGCTTTCAACCTCATTCGTCTGGGTAAGGCAAACATCATCATCTCAGGTGGTGCTGAGGCTGTAATCACTGACCCAGGTTTGGGTGGTTTCTGTTCTATGCATGCACTGTCAACACGTAACGACGAGCCTCAGAAGGCCAGCCGTCCATTCTCAGGCAGTCGTGATGGTTTCGTAATGGGCGAGGGTTCTGCTTGTCTCATTCTCGAGGAACTGGAGCACGCTAAGGCTCGTGGTGCCAAGATATACTGTGAGATGGTAGGTGCTGGTATGTCAGCTGATGCTCACCACATCACCGCTTCTCACCCAGAAGGCTTGGGCGCTAAGATTGTGATGGAAGAGGCACTGAAGGATGCAGAGATGAATCCTGAAGATATAGACTACATCAACGTTCATGGTACCTCAACACCTGTTGGTGACCGTTCAGAGGCTAAGGCAATCAAGGATCTCTTTGGCGACTGGGCTTACAAGCTCAACATCTCATCTACCAAGTCTATGACAGGCCACCTGCTTGGTGCTGCTGGTGCTGTTGAGGCTATGGCATGTGTGAAGGCCGTGCAGGAGGACATCGTTCCACCAACCATCAACCACGAAGAAGGCGACAACGACGAAGAGATAGACTACAACATGAACTTCACCTTCAACAAGGCACAGAAGCGCGAGGTGCGTGCAGCACTTAGCAACACTTTCGGCTTTGGAGGACACAATGCATGTGTAATATTCAAGAAGTATGCTGAGTAATCTTATAGACAGAATAAAGCTCCCTTTCCGCAAGGAGAAGGAGCTTTATTTGGCTTTATATAACATTCTCGGTTTTTTTCCACGCAACATTACCTTCTATAAAGTGGCTCTTATGCACAAGAGTCTGGGCCATCGTGCCACAGAGAAAGAGCTGAAGGCACTTGAGGGTAAGAAAGGCAAGAAGGGAAGCAAGATAGCAGCACGCTCTGCTGGCAAAAAAGGCAAGCGACTAGGTCGTCCGCTCAACAATGAGCGACTGGAGTTTCTGGGTGATGCCATACTCGATGCCGTTGTGGGACATGTGGCTTATCAGTATTTCCCAGGCAAGGCAGAGGGTTTTCTCACCAATGCCCGTTCTAAGATGGTGCAGAGGGAGACACTCGGCAAACTGGCTCAGCAGATGGGACTGTCAAAGCTTATCATGTCGAGCGGATGCAATGTTTCTCACAATAGCTACATGGGAGGCAATGCCTTTGAGGCACTCGTAGGAGCAGTGTATCTGGATCGCGGCTATGAGGCTTGTCAGGAGTTTTGGACCAAGCGTGTGATGGCTAAATACCTTAACGTTAACAAGATAGCCTATACGGAGGTAAACTTTAAGTCCAAGATTCTGGAATGGTCGCAGAAGAACCGTGTGAAGGTAGAATTCCGTTTGGAAGACCAGTCGCAGGATGAGCATGGCTCACCAACATTCGAATACACCGTAGTGTTGGAGGGTATTGACGGATGTCGCTCACGAGGTTTCTCAAAGAAGGAGAGCCAGCAGCACGCATGTGAGCTAACACTTAAGAAGTTGCGCTCTGACAGCAAGTTCTTCGATTCTATCTTTGCTGCCAAGACGGCTCGCACACAGATGGAGGAGATGCCAGTCAGTGTGGTGCCTGTAGTGGAGAGTCAAGACGATCTCCTGTTTAACCTCAGCCAGCAGACGGAGGAGGAAAAGGAGAATGAGAATGCAGAGAAGACTCGCGAAGATATAATAGCCGAAGCCGAAGCACAGGCTTATTCAGTTCATAATTCATAGTTAATACACCTTTTTAATATATGAAGATAGCATTAATAGGATATGGCAAGATGGGCAAGATGATAGAGCAGATTGCCCTTTCACGTGGCCACGAGATAGTAAGCATTATCGATATCGACAACCAGCAGGACTTTGAGTCTGAGGCTTTTGCCAGTGCCGATGTGGCTATTGAGTTTACTAACCCCAAGGTGGCTTATGACAACTACCTCAAGGCTTGGAAAGCAGGAGTGAAGATTGTCAGTGGTACAACAGCTTGGCTCAAGGATCATGGCGACGAGGTTCGCAATGCTTGTGCCAACGAGGGAAAGACACTCTTCTGGGCATCTAACTTCTCAGTGGGTGTGGCAATATTCTCAGCAGTCAACAAGTATCTGGCTAAGATAATGAACCAGTTTCCACAGTATGATGTCAACATGGTGGAGACTCACCATGTGCACAAACTCGATGCACCCTCAGGCACTGCTATCACCCTTGCTGAGCAGATAGTGGAGCGATTGGATCGTAAGAACAAGTGGGGTTTGCATGAGACAGCTACTGACGTACTTCGCATTGACGATGTGCGTCGAGGCGAGGTGCCAGGCATTCACACTATCAGCTACGACTCTCCTGCTGACATGATAACCATCACTCACGATGCTCACTCACGTCAGGGTTTTGCACTCGGAGCCGTGCTTGCTGCTGAATATACAGCCCAGCATGAGGGACTGCTGACAATTGACGATATGTTTAAGTTCTAAGATGAAAAAGAAGAATCAACCAAATATGAAGGTGCAGTGGGCGAAGTTTATCATCGTCCTTGTGCTATACCTTGCTTTCCTTTGGTGGCTGAAGAGCTGGCTGGGACTCATCGTGGTGCCTTTCATCTATGATGCCTATATATCAAGAAAGATAAGGTGGGACTGGTGGAAAGACCTCGACAGTTTTCCACGTATGTTGATGTCGTGGGTGGATGCCCTCGTCTTCGCTCTTGTAGCGGTATATTTCATCAACCTGTTCTTTTTCCAGAACTATGTGATACCTTCCAGCTCGCTTGAGAAATCACTGCTCACAGGCGATTACCTCTTTGTGAGCAAGGTGAGCTACGGACCTCGCATACCACAGACCCCACTCACTATGCCCCTCACGCAGCACACACTGCCAGTGGGCAATATCAAGTCATACATAGAGTGGCCTCAGTGGGACTATCGCCGAGCACCAGGACTGGGCAAGATACAACTTAACGACATCGTGGTGTTCAACTACCCAGCTGGCGATACCGTAGTCAGCGAGCCACGCTGGCAACCCCAGGACTACTACCAGATGTGCTATGGCTTTGGTCAGCAGATACTGCATCAGCAGGGCATCAACGTACAGCTTGACAGTCTGAAGCCTATGGATCTGCGTCATTTCTATGAACTGGCATACCAGGCAGGTCGTCAGTATATACTCTCTGACCCTCAGGAGTATGGCAAACTCATAGCCCGTCCTGCAGACCGTCGCGAGAACTACGTTAAGCGTTGTGTGGGACTGCCTGGACAGACCTTGCAGATAAAGAACCACATAGTGTATATCGACGGTAAGGCAAACAAAGAGCCTGACAATGTGCAATACACCTACTTTGTGAAGCTCAAGGAGATGTTGCCAGACGAGCTGATGAAGGAACTGGGAATATCACAGGAAGATCTCATCCAGCTCAACCAGTTTGGCTATATGCCTCTCACCAAGCGAGCTGTTGCCGAACTCTCAAAGCGCAAGGACCTGGTGGCATCAATTCGTCCCAACACAGAGCAGACCGTTGGCGATATCTATCCGCTCAATGCCCGCTATGGTTGGACTCGCGACAACTACGGACCAGTATGGATACCTCAGAAGGGCAAGAGCGTGAAGCTCACCCTCGAGAACCTTCCCATCTACGAGCGTCCTATCAGAGTGTATGAGGGCAACGACCTTCAGGTAACTCGCGATGGCAAAATACTCATCAATGGCAAGGAGGCTAAGGAATACACCTTCAAGATGGACTACTACTGGATGATGGGTGACAACCGTCACAACAGTGCCGACTCCCGCTACTGGGGATTTGTGCCTGAAGACCACATCGTGGGCAAGCCTATCTTCATCTGGTGGTCGAGCGACCCAGACCGTCACGGAATCAATGGAGTGCGATGGAATCGACTCTTCCGTATGGTTGACAACATAAAGTAACGGCCACGTTAACGTTAACGGGAACTAAATAACAGCCGAGATGCAACAGTTTTAGCATCTCGGCTGTTTTGCAAAATTGCATTTTCTTTTAGCATAAAAGGAAATTATTTTGCAAATGTCTGTATTTTTTTGTTACTTTGCATCCGTAAACGTAAAGTAACATGCACAACACAATACTAACAATAACAGGTAGCGATGGAACTGGAGGCTCTGGTGTACAAGCAGACATACGCCTCATAGGTGAGCTTGGAGGTGTGGCAGCATCAGCAGTCACATCAATAACAGTGCAGAACACCCTTGGAATCCAAGAGTTTTATGACCTGCCAGCATCTGTGGTACGCCAACAGGTTGAGGCCATCATCAACGACCTTCAGCCACAAGTGGTAAAGATAGGATTGCTACGTCGTATAGATGTAGTTGAGACTCTTGTTGATGTTTTGCAACGTTACAGGCCACGCCACATTATTTATGCTCCTGTACTCAGATCCTCTCGTGGCGACCAACTCGTTTCGGCTAATGTGTATGAAGCTGTAAAACGCCTGCTCATACCCCTTTGTACCATAGTGCTCGCCCCCTCAGACTTGCCAGCAGAAACCCGTCGTCATGGTAATGCCAACCAGTTGTCCTCTGCCATAGCCTTCTACCTCAGTCGGGGAGAGGATATTGACGATGCTATGCTTCATGCGCGTACCTATTTGAAACAGTTACCTGCTGACTATGCAGAGGGTAGCAGTCGTAGCGAGGAACTCTACAATCAGTTTCTCGATACTTTGGAGAAATACTATAACCGTTATGCCGATGTTTCGTTCTATGCTGAAGAACTCAACGTCAGTTCTCGTTATCTAGGACAGGTGACACGCAATATAACAGGTCGATCACCTAAGACACTAATAGATGATCGCATAATCAGAGAGATTACCGCCTTGCTCACTTCAACAAATCGTCCGCTTAAGGATATAGCGCAGGGGTTGGGATTCTCATCACAAGCCCATCTGTCACGCTTCTTCAAAAAGCGCAAGGGCATTTCGCCTACAGAGTATAAACATCACAAAAGATAATCCCCCCATTAACAATGAACAAGGACAGACAACAACTTAACCGCCAATTGGCTCAGATGCTGAAGGGCGGAGTGATTATGGACGTTACCACCCCTGAGCAGGCTCGTATAGCTGAGCAGGCAGGCGCATGTGCCGTAATGGCGTTGGAGCGAATACCCGCTGACATACGTGCTGCAGGTGGTGTATCAAGAATGAGTGACCCTAAGATGATTCGTGGTATTCAGGAGGCGGTAAGCATTCCTGTTATGGCAAAATGCCGTATCGGACATATTGCTGAAGCTCAGATATTGCAGGCAATAGAAATAGACTATATAGACGAGAGTGAGGTATTGTCTCCTGCTGACAATATCTACCATATAGACAAGACACAATTTGATGTGCCCTTTGTATGTGGTGCCAAAAATCTTGGTGAGGCTCTCAGACGCATAGCCGAGGGTGCCACGATGATAAGAACAAAGGGAGAGCCAGGCACAGGAGATGTGGTGCAGGCAGTGAGCCACATGCGCATGATGCAGAGTGAGATACGTAGGCTTGTCTCAATGAGCGAAGATGAACTCTTTGAGGCAGCAAAGCAGTTGCAGGCACCTCTCGACCTCGTGCGCTTTGTACATGATAATGGCAAGCTGCCAGTGGTGAATTTCGCAGCTGGTGGTGTGGCAACTCCAGCCGATGCGGCTCTTATGATGCAACTAGGTGCTGAGGGAGTGTTCGTAGGCAGTGGAATATTCAAGAGCGGTAATCCTGCTAAACGTGCCGCTGCTATAGTGCAGGCAGTAACCAATTACAAGGATGCCAAGCTGCTGGCAGAACTCTCTGCCGACCTTGGCGAGGCTATGGTGGGTATCAACGAACATGAGATAGAACTGCTTATGGCTGAGCGTGGCAAATAGTTGAAAGTTTTCGTAGCGAAGTTTGAACGAGTTGTATGAAGATAGCAGTACTTGCCCTGCAAGGGGCATTCATAGAACATGAGCAGATGCTCAATCACCTTGGAGTGGAAACCTTTGAGGTTAGACAACTGAGCGACTGGCAACAGCCCAAGGACGGACTGATACTGCCAGGCGGTGAGAGCACTGTGCAGGCAAGGCTGATGCGAGAGCTGGGACTGTTGGAGCCTATCCGTCAGGACATCCTCGATGGTCTGCCCGTCTTTGCCACCTGTGCAGGACTCATTCTGCTGGCAAGGCAAGAGGACGGCAAACCACGCACAGGTGCACTTGGCGTTATGGACATCGACGTGCGTCGCAACGCTTATGGTAGGCAGTTGGGTAGCTTCAACGCTAAGGAAGAAGTCAAGGGCATAACTCCCGACTTTCCCATGACCTTTATTCGTGCACCATACATTCATAAGGTGTTATCCCCAGAAGTAGAAGTGCTGTCAGAGATAGATGGTCATATCGTAGCTGTAAGGCAAGGCAGACAGATAGCTACCGCCTTCCACCCTGAACTCGATGATACTCGTCTGCACCAGTTCTGGTTGGATTTGATATAGCCTTTTCGGCAATTTAGAGCAATGTATCTACATGCAGAGTCATAACTTCTGTGTGTAGATACATTGCTTTTATGTATCAAAATAGGCTATATTAAAAAACAAACTAACCTACTTTGTTTAACAAACTAACCTACTTTGTTCTACAAACTAGCCTAGTTTGTTATTTAGAAGCATTGCTTCTGTCAGGAAAAGCTATGCCTCTAATCGCAAAAGTATGGCCAAGAGCGTTCAAAGAACCGCAACATAAGTTTCTCACACTCGAAAATATACAAATATATTTGCTATTTTGCCCGTTTATTCGTAACTTTGCAGAGAAATATGGATTGGCAGGCAGAGACAGAACGAAGAGTGGCGAAAGGAGTGGCACTGTTTAAGCAGGGCTACAACTGTTCACAGGCTGTGACGCTGGCATTTGCTGACTGGTATGATGTGCCTAAGGGGCTGATGGCGAGAATGTCGGCATCGTTCGGAGGGGGCATAGGCAGAATGCGCGAAACATGCGGTACGGCTTCAGGAATGTTTATGCTTGCAGGTCTGGAGATAGCTACTGAGGAGGCCAATCAGGAGGTGAAGGCGCAGAACTACAAAGCGGTGCAGAAGTTGGCTGAGATGTTCAAGGAGCAGACAGGCTCGCTCATCTGTCGCGAACTGCTGAAGAACTTCGTACGAAACGCTTCGCTACGTAATCGGACGCACGAAAGTGCTACGCTTGCCAGAGCAAGAAACGGCGCAAGCGCCTACGAAAACGATAAATCTCAAACCTCAAACCTCCAACCTCAAACCATCAGCACTGATCCTACACCAGAGGTTCGAACAGACGAATACTATAAGAAACGCCCATGTGTGAAGATGGTGGAACTAGCCATTCGCACATACATGAAGTTTTTAGAACATGATAAGAAAGATTGATATATTCTGGCCTTGCGAAGATGCGAGACAGTTGCAGGGGGTGGTTGACGCTCTGCAGAAGGAGAATGTCGTGAAGAATGTCACGATGCTTGAAAGACAGCCTGTGCAGCAGATGGCAACACTGCGCCGTATAGCTGAGGAGGCTACGGCTGACTATGTGCTGATTTCGCAGAAGACCACACCAGCGGTGTTAGGTCAGCAGGCACTCGACCGCATGCTGAGAGCAGCAGTGGAAACAGCCGCTGTGATGCTGTATGCCGACCACTACGACGAGAAGACTGCCGAGGACGGCACCAAGGTGCTTGAGAAGCATCCGCTGATAGACTGCCAAGAGGGAGCCATAAGAGACGACTTCGACTTTGGACAGCTGTTGCTGATTCGCACCAGTTACCTGAAGGACTTTGTAAAGCAGCAGAAGAATGACTATGCTTATGCTGCGATATATGCGCTGAGGCTCTACCTGCAGAGGTATGGCGAGCTGTTCCACCTGAACGAGTACCTATATACAGAGGTGGAACTGGACAACAGAAAGAGTGGCGAGAAGCAGTTTGACTATGTGGACCCACGCAACCGCAGTGTGCAGATAGAGATGGAGCATGTAGCTACGGAACATCTGGAACAGGTGGGAGCAAAGGTAGATACATCAGTAAGACTGGAGCCAGACTTCAATGAGCAGGTGTTCAGTGTGGAGGCATCGGTGGTGATACCAGTATATAACAGGGCAAAGACAATAGCCGATGCTGTGAAGAGTGCCTTGGAACAGACTCCAACCTTTAAGTTCAATGTGATAGTGGTAGATAACCATTCTACCGATGGAACCACGGAAATTTTGCAGAAAATAGCCGAGAAGAACCCAGCTAAACTGGTGCACATAATACCAGAGAGAACAGACCTCGGCATAGGAGGATGCTGGAATGAGGCGATAAACAGCGACCACTGTGGTAGGTTTGCTGTGCAGTTGGATTCTGACGACCTATACAGCAGTCCACACACTCTGCAGAAGATAGTTGACTGCTTCTACAGACAGAAGGCAGCAATGGTGATAGGAGCATACAGAATGTGTGACTTCGAGCTTAACACCTTGCCTCCTGGCATCATAGACCATAAGGAATGGACCGATGAAAACGGACCAAACAACGCTTTGCGCATAAACGGACTGGGTGCTCCGCGAGCTTTCTTCACCCCACTGGTGAGAGAGATAGGATTCCCCAACACCAGCTATGGTGAGGACTACGCACTAGGATTGGTATTCAGTCGTAACTTCCGCATAGGCAGAATATACGAGGAGTTGTACCTGTGTCGTCGATGGGGTGGCAACAGCGATGCTGCTCTGAGCATAGACAGGGTGAATGCCAACAATCTGTATAAGGACCGTCTGCGCACTATGGAACTGAAGGCTCGCCAGCAGACTATAGCAGGAGTGCTGAAGACACAGTCAGCAGACTCACTGCAGAGATTCTTCAACAGACAGATGGAGCGATGGGAGGATGCCCGTCAGCGATATAACGACCTGCAGTATGTGCAGACTCGCCAGTTGGGTAGTCTTGCTGCGCAGTTCAACCCATCACGCATGGTATCGACTGGGGCAAAGATAGACAAGGCGTCAATAAGCAAGCGTCCATGCTTCTTGTGTAGTCAGAACCGTCCTACTGAGCAGTTGACCAAGCCACTATATAATAAAGGTGGCGAGCAGACACACGAGATATTGGTAAACCCATTCCCAATATTGCCACAGCATTACACCATACCGAGCTTGCAGCATGAGCCACAGAACATATACGAACACTTCTCAGAGATACACCGTCTGCTAAGGCAGCATCCAAAACTGTTTGTGTTCTATAACGGACCGAAGTGTGGTGCTTCAGCTCCTGACCACATGCATCTGCAGGCTGGCACATCAGGCATAGTGCCTATACAGTCAGACTGGCAGAGACTGGTGAGAACAGCCCAGACCATAACAGAGAATGCTGATGGTGAGAGCCTGAGTCTGATAACAGAATATGTGGTGCCTGTCTTTGCTATTCGTTCACGTCATAGCGAGGTGGAACGCAAGATGTTCCGTCGTCTGTATCGTGCCATGAAGCAGATAGCACCAACAGAACTGAAAGAGGGAGGTCGTCAAACAGCTGAAGAGCCAATGATGAACATAGTGGCCTGGAAGCAGGATGATGAGTATGTCACATTGGTGTTCCCAAGAAAGAAGCACCGTCCTGACTGCTACCCAGATGGGTTTATGGTAAGTCCTGGGGCAATAGACATGGCAGGACTCATCATAACCCCTCGACAGGAGGACTTTGAGAAGATGGATGCTGACACAGCAACAGCAATATTGCAGGAGGTGAGCATCAGCAATGCCGAGGCTCAGGAACTGGTTGCGATAATGGAAGCGATAGACAAGGGACAGAGCACTACCGATAAGCACCTGAAGAAACTGACAGGACAGCCAGATGTGAAGGTGGGCATAGTGAGTGCCGATGAGTTGCGCTTCTGCCTGAATGGCATCTATACGGCAAAGGGCGAGGATATCACGGGCGAACAGGTGGTGAGTGTGTCAGAAGGCACCATCATGTGGCGAGGTGTGCAATACAGAGAGCTGATATTTGTGCCCAAGACCAGTGACACATCATTCACCATAGAAGATGTGATAATAGGTGTGAACTTCCATTGGGAAAGAAAGCAGACGCAGACATTTCTGGGTACACTGAGACTGGTGGTAGAGGAAGACAAAATATGTGCTATCAACGAACTGCCAGTGGAGAAATACCTGGAGAGCGTGATATCAAGTGAGATGTCAGCAACGGCAAGTCTGGAACTGCTCAAGGCACACTCCGTAATAAGTCGCTCATGGCTATTGGCACAGATGGAGCGACGTCAGCAGATGAAGGACAAAGGAAATGGCTTCTTCTCATTCATAAAGAAGGATGATATGCTCATACGCTGGTATGACAGAGAAGACCACACCATATTCGACGTTTGTGCTGATGACCATTGCCAGCGCTATCAGGGTATAACCAACGCTGTTAATCCTCACGTAATGGAAGCGGTAAAGGCTACGAGAGGTCAGGTGCTTGCCTACGAAGGCGAGATATGCGATGCCCGATTCTCAAAATGTTGCGGAGGAGTGACTGAGGAATATAAATACTGTTGGGAGAATATCAACAAACCTTATCTGGCAAGTGTTCAGGATCCTTACTGCAACACTCGCGACAAGCAGATACTGTCAGAGGTGGTGAATGATTACGACCAGGAGACAGTAGATTTCCACGACTGGCTCATAACCTACACGCAGAAGGAACTCTCAGACCTGATAAGCGAGAACCTGAAGATGGATTTCGGAAGGATAAAGGACCTTGAGATAGTGGAGAAGGGCAAGAGCGGACGCATATCAATGCTGAAGATAGTGGGCGAGAACAAGACCTTCACCATAGGCAAGGAACTGGAGATACGCAAGGCCCTGAGCAAGACACACCTGTACAGTTCAGCATTCACCGTTCGCACTAAGGAAACAGATGCCGACGGCTATCCAAAGAGTTTCATACTCAACGGCAAGGGATGGGGTCATGGTGTAGGTTTGTGCCAGATAGGTGCCGCTGTAATGGGTGCTAAAGGCATAGCATACACAGACATACTGAAATATTACTACACAGGAGCTGTGGTAGAAAAGGCATACTAAAATATATAAAAGTGCTTAAAAAATTGCACACTTTGAGGAAAAATGTGTAACTTTGCACTCAATTTACAAAAGAAACAGGATATATGTACACAACCATCACTGCTGCTGAAGCAGCGTCAATGATTAAAAACGGCGATTCCATCGGTCTTAGTGGCTTCACTCCTTCAGGTGCAGCTAAGGCTACAACCAAGGAATTGGCTGAGATAGCGAAAGCCGAGCATGAGAAAGGTAACGAATTCAAGGTAAGCCTGTTCACAGGTGCGTCAACAGGACAGAGCACCGACGGAGTGCTTGCTAATGTTGGTGCGCTGAAATTTCGTGCGCCTTATACCACAAATGCAGATTTCCGTTCACATGTAAACAAGAACGAGATAGCTTATAATGACCTGCACCTGTCACACATGGCGCAGGAGTTGCGCTATGGTTTCTTTGGCAAACTCAATTGGGGTATAATAGAGGTATGTAAGATAGAAGAGGCAGGAGACAAATATCGAGTATATCTTACTTCAGCAGGTGGCATATCACCTACAGTGGCACAGATGGCTGAGAAGATTATCATCGAGTTGAACCACTTCCATAGCGAGGGTGTAGCACAGCTTCACGATGTGTATCAGCCTCTTGATGCTCCCTTCCGTCAGCCTATCATGATAACCAAGGTGGGCGACCGCATAGGTACACCATACCTTGAGATAGAGAAGAAGAAGGTTGTGGGTGTTGTGGAGTGTAATATTCCTGATGAGGCTCGTTCATTCAAGGGTACTGACGAGGTAACCGACCAGATAGGTGCTAATGTGGCACACTTCCTGCTTCAGGATATGAAGCGTGGCATAATTCCTTCTACATTCCTGCCTATGCAGAGTGGTGTGGGAACAACAGCAAACGCTATTCTTGCTGCTCTGGGCAAGGATAAGGATATACCTAACTTCAACATATATACAGAGGTGTTGCAGAATGCCATCGTGGATATGATGCTGGAGGGCAGAGTGAAGGAGGCTTCGACCTGTTCGCTGACTGTGGATAACGAGTGTCTGGGCAGGGTGTATGACAATATTGACGTGTTTGCAAAGCGTCTTACCATACGTCAGTCTGAGATTTCAAACTCACCTGAGGTGATTCGCCGACTGGGTGTGATCGCTATTAACACAGCTATTGAGGTGGATATCTATGGCAATGCCAACTCCACCCACATTTCAGGCACAAAGATGATGAATGGTATAGGTGGTTCGGGCGACTTCGAGCGCAACGCTTACATTTCAATCTTTACTTGCTCATCAGTGGCTAAGGGCGGACTGATTTCATCCATCGTGCCATTCGTGAGCCACCAGGATCACTCGGAGCACGATGTGAACGTGATAATTACTGAGCAGGGTATTGCTGATCTGCGTGGAAAGAGTCCGCTGGAGCGTGCTCACGCTATAATAGAGAACTGTGCTCACCCAGACTATCGTCCGCTATTGCGCGAATACCTGAAGATAGCTACTGGTGGTCATACTCACCATAACCTGCCTTGCGCATTCGCTATGCACGATACTCTGCGCCGCAAGGGTGATATGCACCTCACAGACTTTGCAGAATACATAAAGGATTAAGGACTCGACATTCCGATATTCCGATATTCCGACATTTCGATATAACGATAAAAAAGAAAAAACAACAATGGACAAAGTAAGTTACGCCCTCGGATTGGGCATAGGCAGCCAACTGAAAGGTATGGGTGCAGAGAAACTCAACATAGACGACTTTGCACAGGCAATAAAGGATAGCATTGCAGGCAAAGAGCAGATAAACGCTTCGGAGGCTCAGAAGATAGTACAGGAATTCTTCGTGGAGCAGGAGAAGGTGCAGCGTGCTGCAGCTGCTGAGAAGGGTAAGCAGATGAAGGCTGAAGGCGAGAAATTCCTTGCTGAGAACGCAAAGAAGGAAGGTGTTATCACTACGGCTTCAGGTTTGCAGTACATGGTGCTGAAAGAAGGAACAGGTAAGTCGCCTAAGGCTACTGACAGCGTTATGTGTCACTATGAGGGTTTCCTGACCAACGGCACAGTGTTTGACTCAAGCATACAGCGTGGCACTCCAGCCACATTCCCATTGGGTGGTGTGATAAAAGGTTGGACAGAGGGTCTGCAGTTGATGAAGGAAGGTGGCAAGACACGTTTCTTCATTCCATACAATCTGGCATACGGCGAGGAAGGAGCATCAGGCGCTATCCCTCCTTATGCAGCACTTATCTTTGATGTAGAACTCATTGAGGTGAAGTAAAGGAATCTCAACATTACGATATTACGAAATATTAAAGAACAATGAAAAAATTTGCTTTTGCAGCTTGCATAGCAATAGCAGCAGCTGCATTCACATCATGTGGAAATGGTACGCCAAAGGCAGACCTTGACAACGAGGTTGATACCCTTAGCTATGCTATAGGTATGGCACAGTCTGACGGTTTAAAGCAGTACCTCACAGAGCGTATGGGTGTTGACACAGCCTACATCGATGAGTTTATCAAGGGACTGAATGACGGTGCAATGGCTGGCGACGACAAGAAGAAGGCTGCATACTATGCTGGCATACAGATAGGACAGCAGTTGGGTGGACAGATGCTTCAGGGCATAAACTATGAAGTGTTTGGTAATGACTCTACACAGTCTATCTCACTCAAGAACCTCCTTGCTGGTTTCGTGGCAGGCGTAACATCTAAGGACCAGAAGATGTCGCTCATTCAGGCTCGTATGACCACTGACCAGAAGATACAATCCATAAAGGCCAAGGCTATGGAAAAGCAGTGGGGTGCATACAAGAAGCAGAACGAAGAGTGGCTTGCTAAGAACAGTAAGGCTGAGGGTGTGGTAACTCTGCCTTCTGGTTTGCAGTATAAAGTGATAACAGAGGGTAATGGCGTTATTCCAGCTGATACCTCTCTGGTATCAGTAAACTACGAGGGAAAGACCATCGACGGCAAGGTGTTTGACTCTAACTTAGGAAAGGACGGAGAGGTAAGACAGTTCCGTTGCAATCAGGTGATAAAGGGTTGGACAGAGGCTCTTACCAAGATGCCTAAGGGCTCTAAGTGGGAACTCTACATACCAGCTTCTCTGGCTTACGGAGAGCGTCAGCAGGGTGATGTAATTAAGCCTTTCTCTACGCTCATCTTCACCGTAGAACTTGTTGACGTCAAGTAATGAAGACTAACACAAAAGTTTTTTTGCAAAGACAATGAAAAAAACGAGAACAATAATTGCTGCACTTGCCTTAATGGCAGGTGCAGTTTTTGCTACTACAGCAGTGGCAAAGAAGAAGGACAAGACAGAGGCTACTCCTCAGCAGTCTGCAGTGAAAATTGTTACAGGCATAGACTCGTTGAGTTATGCATCGGGTCAGGCTCTTACCGACGGACTGATTCCATTTATTCAGCAGCAGCACCATGTAGACACTGCTTACATGGAGGACTTCGTACAGGGTATGCGTGATGCCATAAACGGACAGAATGATCCACGCTATAAGGCTCGCGCTGCAGGCGTGCAGATAGCGCAGATGGTGAAGGAAAGAATGATTCCAGGTATAAACAACGACCTGAAGGATACTCCTGATTCTGTGGATGCAGCGCTATTCTACGAGGGATTTATCGCTGCGATAAAGAAAGACACCACCATAATGTCGATGAAAGCTGCAGAGGCATTCTTTAAGGCTCGTATGGAGGCTGATAATAAGATAAAGGAACAGAAACTCTCTGAAGCAGGCAAGGCTTGGCTCGCAGAGAATGCTAAGAAACCAGGAGTAGTATCTTTGCCTTCAGGATTGCAGTATAAGGTGATTACCGAGGGTAAGGGCGCTAAGCCAAGGGCTGATCAGGAGGTTACTGTGAAGTATGAGGGACACCTTATCGATGGAACAGAGTTTGATTCAAGCTACAAGCGCAATCCTCAAACGACAAAGTTCCGTTGTGACCAAGTAATAAAAGGTTGGACAGAGGCTCTCACCCTTATGCCTGTAGGCTCTAAGTGGGAGATTTATGTTCCTCAGGAGTTAGGCTACGGCAGTCGTGCAGCAGGAAAGATTCCTGCATATTCTACCTTAATATTTACGGTGGAACTTGTTGATATAACTCCAGACAAGAAGAAATAACACATTATTAGAATAAATAAGGTTATTAGATTCAATAAAAAATCTCTCGTTCACCAAGTGGTGAGTGAGAGATTTCTTTTTGTGCGTATGTTAGCTTGCTCTGGAGCAAGAAAGTCCTTATTCTTCCTCTTTCTGTTTCTTGCCAAATTCGGGGTCTATCTTCAATAGCGATGCAGTAATAAAGGTTACTGAGCAGAATGCCATCACTATGATGAAGAATGTGCGATAGCCCACTATCTCTTGTAGTGCACCGGCAAAGAGTCCTGGTATCATCATAGAAAGTGCCATAAAGGCCGTACACAGGGCATAGTGACTGGTTTTGTATTCGCCACGACTATAATATATAAGGTATAGCATGTAAGCTGTGAAACCGAAACCATAGCCGAACTGCTCAAAGAAGATGCAGATATTGATGGTAAGCAAATCGGAAGGCATTATGTATGCAAGATATACATAAACGATGTCAGGCAAGGTAATGGCACAAACCATAGGCCATAGCCACTTTTTCAGTCCATCCTTGCTGGCTACCATACCGCCGAGAATGCCTCCGAGAGTTAAACCGATAACGCCTACAGTACCTTGTACAAAACCATACTCTTGTGGAGAGAGTCCCAAACCGCCTTTGTGTGCTGCATCGATGAGGAAGAGTGATGAAACCTTGGCAAGCAGTCCTTCTGGCATACGGTAGAGTAGCATGAAGAGTAGGCCAACGAGTACCTGCTCTTTTTGGAAGAAAGTCTTTAAGGTTGCGATGAAATCGTTGAAAATGGTGCTGGCAGTTACGCCTTTACGTGGTGCATCCTCGGCTGGACGTGGCAAAACATAAGAATGCCATAGCCATAAGGCGAGGAACATTCCCGTCATACCATAGAATAGCAGACTCCATGAATAAGCTATGTTATTACGGAATATAACCTGCAGATTGCCAGCAATCATTACTAATACGCCCTGACCGAAAATCATGGCAAAGCGGTAGAAGGTAGAACGGATACCAACGAACCAGGTTTGGTCGTGTTGCGACAAACCTAGCATATAGAAACCATCTGCAGAGATATCATGTGTAGCACTTGAGAAGGCCATGAGCCAGAAGAAACACAATGTGCCTTGCAGCCAAAAGGATGTAGGGATGGTGAAGGCTACTCCTCCGAGTGCTGCTCCGATTAGCAGTTGCATAGACGTTATCCACCATCGTTTGGTCTTAATGAGATCGATGAAAGGACTCCATAAAGGCTTGATAACCCAGGGCAAGTAAAGCCATGAGGTGTAGAATGTGATTTCAGCATTTGAAAGTCCAAGTTGCTTGTAGAGTACCAATGCTATCGTCATTACCGCAACGTATGGTATTCCTTCGGCAAAGTAGAGGGTAGGAACCCATAACCAAGGATTTTTCATAATTGATATGTAGATAAAAGATGAATAATAAAACTCGTTAGGTATGCAAAGGTACGAATTTTATTTTATTGTAGCAAATATTCTGAAGGTGCAGCGCCATATTTTTGCTTGAAACAGCGAGAGAAGTATTTGGGATCCGTATAGCCGCATTTGTAGGCTATATCGGTGACATTGATCTGATTCCCATTGTTGCGTTCGATGGTTATCAGGTTTACGGCATGTCGCAACCTGGCATCTATGAGGAGTTGTGCAGCGGTAATGCCAATGATGGAGTTAAGACGTCGATTGAGTGTAGAGCGACTTGTTGCCGCTGCTGCAGCCATATCATCAATGTTAGCATCGCTGTTGTTCATGTTGTCTTTGATGTATGTGCGTACTTTATCCATAAACCACTCATCTTCAGTCTTGAAATTCTCGGTAGCAACCTGCGTGTCATTGTTTATTTCGTAGAGCACATTGCTAATGGTATTGTTGTTCTTGGTTGTTTCGTCAATGAGTTTCATATACTTCTCCAAGGCCTCTCTACGTTGCCTCTTTAAGTTGTGTATGAAGAACTGTAGATATATCGTTGCAGCGATGAAACCGATAGAAAATATCCAAAACAGGAACTTTGCCCATGTGGTTTCGTACCAATGTGCATCGGCGATAATGGTAATTGATATAACATTGTTTACCCATCTACCATAGCGGTCAGTGGATTGTATTCTGAGATTATATGTGCCTGGCTCAATGTCAAAGAATGATATTTCACGATCTAAGCTCGCTTTAGTCCATTGGGATTCATTGAGACTTGTACGATATTCAATGTGTTCATTGTCTCCGAGGTCAATTGCAGCATATTTTATTGTCAATGTGCGATCATCCGCAGCCAAGCGTATGGTGTCAGAAAGTGGCATGATATGATCATACTCTTTGCCATCGATATTGATTGAGGTAATAACGATTGGAGGAATGTAGCCTCGTCGGAACATACTTTGAGGTCTCACTATGTATGCGCCTTCCTCGGTTGCGAATATAAACTTACCATTAGGTAGCTTCAGTGGCTGCGCTTCAGAAAAGTGGCATATGTCATTCCAAAATACGTGGTTAAAGTTGGTTGTTTCGTCACTTTTGTAATTAAATGTCATTACGTTGTTCTGACCAACAATCATGAGAGTGCTATCGTTGATCATTAGGAGAGAACGGCAGAAGTCAGAGTTCAGCGAAGAATTATCTTCGGTAAAATGGGTGAATTTAGGATTTGGAGAGAATAGATCATCTTCGCTTATCATCTCAATGCCCGAACTTTCTGTGGCGATGTAGATCATACCTTCTGCGTCTTGCACTATATCCATAACTACACTGTTAGAGAGTCCGCTCTTGTTTTTGCTATCGCGGTCTATGAGTTTGAACGTTGTCTTGGTATAGTCCTCGTTATTAAGGTGAGCGATGTACATACCGTATGATGTCCCGACAAGAATGTTCCCTTTCTGTGTGATGAGAATGGTTCTTGCATGTACCCCCCTAACTAAGTGTGTTATGTAGGGATTTTCTGCTCCAGGGTTAGGGCAACATATTATGCCTCCATTGAAACTTGCCACCCATAGGCGGCCCATAGCATCGGCCTGCATATCGTAGATGGCATCGTTAGAGATATGCTTTACCTGTGAGATTTTTATCCCTTTATTCGAAAAATTCGGTAAAAGTCGTTCAAATCTGGCAGGCTTACCTCCTACGTAGATATAGCCGTTGTCATGTTGGTAGATGGAGTAAGGCTGAAATTCCATTTGGATATTACTCAACATCTCACCATCAGAGTTGAATATTTTGATGCACCTGTCATCCTTTGTGCCAATCCATATCAGTTCATTGCTGTCTACGAGCATTCCGCGAGGATTGAGATCCTGGGTTCCTTTGAGTGGAATAGCGGGATGATGTACTATGCTAGACTTGTAGATGCCGTTACTATCGCCAGTCCATACATTGTCTTGTCTATCAATCAGCTTTGTCCATGGAGTTGCCAGTTTTTTGCGTATAATCTCACGCTTTTCCTTTGAAAGGGGCTTGAAAGTATAACTTTTGAGGTTAAATTCTACGGCATCTAGTTCGGCAAGACACCAAAGATTACCATCCGGAGAGAGCATAATGTTGCGTACACGGTCATTCTGCAAGTTGTTCCCATCACCAGGTTTGTTCTTGATTCTATGGAATTCATAACCGTCATAGACGTTAAGGCCATTCCATGTAGCAAACCACATTAAACCTCGATTATCTTGTACGACAGCTCCTACTCTGTTACTTGACAATCCGGAATAATCATTGAAAAAAGTTACACGTTGCGCAAAGGCTATTTGCACAAAGAAAGTGATTGATAATATAGTTAGTGTGTACGAAAAAAATATCCGTTTCATCGGAAACAAGGTGAAATTCTGTGCAAAGTTAATCATTTTTTACCACATGAAAAAATATTTGCGTGATTTTTTATTTCAAATGCTCCGAATTTATGCCACCTAACCTATATTTTTATACTAACTTTGCAGTTGAAAAGGTAGAAGAATTAAATGATTGTAATTATAGTTAGTGCCATCAAATAGATGGGAAAAACTCCGCTGCAAGTGATTTGTCGCGGAGTTTTTTGTTGTTCTTTACACATTATAATGTGCTAATAATAAAGATTTTCGGTTAAAAATTTGCCCGAATAAGAAAAAAGCAGTACCTTTGCACCCGCGTTTTTAACCACATCATAAAAAAAGGTTAATTTCGAAACGTAACATTAACATTATTAACCAATTAAAACAAAAGACAGAATGATTATCGTACCTATTAAGGAAGGCGAGAACATCGAAAGAGCTCTCAAGAAGTTTAAGAGAAAGTTTGAAAAGACTGGTGTCGTAAAAGAACTCCGTACACGTCAGCAGTTTAACAAGCCTTCTGTACTTAAGCGTCTGAAGATGGAGCACGCCGTCTATGTACAGAAACTGCGTCAGAGCGAAGAAGCTTAAAATAGCTGTTTAATCAGAATAGATTAAACTTCGTTAAAAAATTTGGCAGTCTGAATTTATTTACGTAAATTCGCAACATGATAGTTGAAGACTTCCTCCGGTATATGCTCGCAGAGCGAGAGGCGTCGCCAAGAACGGTAAAAACCTACCAAGACGCTTTAAAAGACTATGAGGCATATCTAAAGAAAGTAGACAACGACATGAACCTCGAAGATGCCGATAGCGACATCATACGCAGTTGGGTGGAAGACATGATGGATCGTGGACATAAAGCCACATACACATGTAAGAAACTAAGTGCTGTAAAATCGCTATACAGATTTGCTTTAAGGCAGGGCATAATGAAAAAGGATCCAGCTCATGGCGTGAGTGGACCAAAAAAAGAAAAGGTATTGCCAACCTTCTTGAAAGAGACTGAGGTCGACAAACTCTTTGACCAGTTGGAATGGGATATGGATGACATACGCGATGTTCGCGCACGTACATTATTATTATTATTATATTCCACAGGAATAAGACGGGCTGAAGTAGTAGCACTACGTGATAGAGACGTAAACCTGCTAACTCATGAAATGAAGGTGACGGGAAAGAGGCGTAAACAGAGGATAGTACCACTGGGAAGTGAGATTTCTGCAGAACTGGAACGCTACACTAAGTTGCGTGATGAAGAGATTCCGGCAGCCGATACAACGGAAGCACTCTTTCGCAATGATAGGGGAAAGCAGATGACGGGTGATAACGTTTATGCAATCGTGCATAAATACCTGTCGTTAGTTACTACACAGAAAAAACGTTCGCCACACGTGCTGAGGCATACCTTTGCAACCGCGATGCTCAACCACGAAGCAAAACTAGGTGGAGTACAAAAATTGTTAGGTCATGAAAGTCTTGACACTACACAGATTTATACCCACGTAACATTTGAGGAACTAAAGCGAAGCTATAGTAAAGCTCATCCGAGGGAGTCGTAAGACTCACAAAGTGGGCGAATATTAATAACCATCTAATCAACAACGACTATGGAAATTAAAATTCAGGCGCTGCATTTTGATGCAACAGAGAAATTACAGGAGTTCGTAAACAAGAAAGTAAGCAAACTCCAGAAGTCTTACGAAGATATACAGAAAGTTGAGGTGCAACTAAAAGTAGTCAAACCACAAACGGCGCTAAATAAGCAGACAAGTATAAATGTGGTAATACCTGGTGCTTCGCAGTTCGTAGAGAAAACATGCGACACTTTTGAGGAAGGCGTTGACCTGTGTATAGACGCTCTTAAGGTTAAGTTGACGAAATTGAAGGAAAAAACAAGAAATCATTAAAAAACTTAGAAAAAAGTTTTGGTGATTCAAAAATTATGCGTACCTTTGCATCCGCAAATTCGCAATTGGTAGCGATAATGCTATGCGGACAAAGGTGAAAATGCCTCTTTAGCTCAGTTGGCCAGAGCACGTGATTTGTAATCTCGGGGTCGTTGGTTCGAATCCGACAAGAGGCTCTCCAGCAAAGGCGCGCATAATAAGGGTGGTTACCAGAGTGGCCAAATGGGGCAGACTGTAAATCTGCTGTCTTTCGACTTCGGTGGTTCGAATCCATCACCACCCACTCAATAAGATGTAGGATTGCGGAAACGCTTGTTCTTGTGATACTCCCATATAAATTCGAGATAAGCAAAGAAGCAACGCCTTCGCATTCTTTTTCTGCGGAAATAGCTCAGTTGATAGAGCACTAGCCTTCCAAGCTGGGGGTCGCGGGTTTGAGCCCCGTTTTCCGCTCTAAAGCTACAAGCTACGCTGTATTAGCTCAGTGGTAGAGCACTTCCTTGGTAAGGAAGAGGTCCTGAGTTCAACTCTCAGATACAGCTCTTCCCAATGTCTAAACACCTTAAAAAAGTAAACAAGACATTCATTAAAAGTAACAACATCATAAACTAAACAAAAACAATGGCAAAAGAGACTTTCCAGCGTGACAAGACTCACGTAAACATCGGTACCATTGGTCACGTTGACCACGGTAAGACAACTCTGACCGCTGCTATCACAACTGTACTCGCAAAGAAGGGCCTTTCTGAGCTCAAGTCTTTCGATCAGATTGATAACGCTCCTGAGGAGAAAGAGCGCGGTATTACTATTAACACAGCTCACGTTGAGTATCAGACAGAGAAGCGTCACTACGCTCACGTAGACTGTCCAGGACACGCCGACTATGTAAAGAACATGGTAACTGGTGCTGCTCAGATGGATGGTGCTATCATCGTTGTAGCTGCTACTGATGGTCCTATGCCTCAGACTCGTGAGCACGTACTGCTCGCTCGTCAGGTAAACGTACCACGTCTCGTTGTATTCCTCAACAAGTGTGATATGGTTGACGACGAAGAGATGCTTGAACTCGTTGAGATGGAGATGCGTGAGCTTCTTGATCAGTATGAGTTCGATGGTGACAACACTCCTATCATCCGTGGTTCTGCCCTTGGTGCTCTCAACGGTGTTGAGAAGTGGGAAGAGAAGGTAATGGAGCTCATGGATGCCTGTGACACATGGATTCAGGATCCTCCACGTGACCTCGATAAGCCATTCCTTATGCCTGTTGAGGACGTATTCTCAATCACAGGTCGTGGTACTGTTGCTACTGGTCGTATTGAGACTGGTCGTATCCATGTAGGTGACGAGGTTGAACTCCTCGGTCTTGGTGAGGACAAGAAGTCTGTTGTAACTGGCGTTGAGATGTTCCGTAAGATTCTTGACGAGGGTCAGGCTGGTGATAACGTAGGTCTTCTCCTTCGTGGTATTGACAAGGCTGAGATCAAGCGCGGTATG
Source organism: Prevotella sp. (assembly GCA_045613845.1). Taxonomy (GTDB): domain Bacteria; phylum Bacteroidota; class Bacteroidia; order Bacteroidales; family Bacteroidaceae; genus Prevotella. Next base: position 30,658 of record JAZLBU010000006.1, read on the forward strand.
GTACTCTGTCACCCTGGACAGATAAAGCCATTCAAGAAGTTTAAGGCTTCAATCTACGTACTGAAGAAGGAAGAGGGTGGTCGTCACACACCATTCGGTAACAAGTATCGTCCACAGTCCTACCTCCGTACAATGGACTGCACAGGTGAAATCACTCTCCCAGAAGGAGTTGAGATGGTAAT
>JAZLBU010000007.1:0-7971 GCA_045613845.1 Prevotella sp.
AATAGTATTAGGTTTGTTACTATCTTGATCTTTTATTAGTCGTTTCAACTCCTGTCTTTCCTTTTCCTGTTCCATATAACTATGAGGAATCACTACCACATCATCGTCAAGAATTGCTCCAGGAACTTGTTCTATCCAGTCGAACATTACATTAACTATAGTTACTATTTTATCAATGGAAAACATAATATGTTCTTTTTGCAACCAATTAGAGATAGAGCTTACCGCTGAATTGAGATCTGGCCAGCCTCCATACCCAACTTCTACATTCCAGTAATAGCCAAATGCATCATCTATGGCATCCCAAATTTCATATGGGAGTTCAAAATCGATACCGTTTAATACAACTTTGTGCATTACTTCTGATGTAAAGGCATTTGGTGCTTTAGGGTCTATTAGATACTTTTTCATGTCAAAATATGTTTTTGGGTTCTGGTGCAAAGTTAGTGTTTACTTTCTTCAAAACCAAGCAAAAGAGAAAGAAAACTGATCCTTATTAACACCATTTAACCTCTTCATTTTTAATTATTTACTATATATTTTTATATAACAATATACAGGGGTTTACCCCTGTTAAAAATATAATAAAAATTAGTTCAAAAAAGGGCGATTTACATATTTTAAGACTGCTCAAGATGTAATTTTTTATTTCTCCAAACAATGGAGAGAAAAAGTAGAGAAAAGAAAGAAATTTTCATTTTAACCTCACATACTCACTTAGGGGCTCTCAAGGCGCATGGATACTGGGGTGAGGATAGTGACCTATGATTGGCTATACCTCACTTAGAGGTCACTTTTGAACCTAGAAGTGTCCACCACTTTTTCACTTTGTCATGAAAACGGCAATTTTCCTATCAAAGTGAATTTTTCTGAAGCCGCGAGAGTGAAGAATTTGGAGGCGAGTGGAAAGTTGGCTTCAAATTCGGGAATCTCGCGAATTTTGTAAAAGGTTGGTGGTCAGAGGGTTGAAAAATGGGGTAAATTTTATGCTGTGATATTGATGCAATAATCTGCAAATAAGGGTCAGATTTTTGGTTGCAGAAGCAATGCTTTTGCATGCAGAAGTAATGCTTCTATCTCTAAAAGTAATGCTTTTATAGATAAAAATTAAGAAAGTCTCGATTTTTGGTTAAAAATGGGGTATGGAATGCTCTAAATTTGATTTTGAAACGAAGATTTTTGAATGAGCAGAGTGTCACAAAAAGGGGCGTTTTGATTGCATTTTGTTAATCTAATGGCAAGGATTTTAAATAATTTATGCGTTCATTATTATTTTTATAAGGAAAAAGTTAGGCTGAATGTAGTTTTTTTTGTACCTTTGCAGACTAATAGGACAACAAATTACATTTATATATGCTTACACTTAAACTTATCACAGAAGAGAGAGAACGAGTAATTAAGGGTCTCGAGAAGAAGCATTTTGCTAATGCTGAGGAGGCTATCAACGAGGTGATGGCTGTGGACAAGAAGCGTCGCGAGACTCAGCAGGAACTGGATGCTAACCTGAGCGAACAGAAGAAGGCTGCTGCGCAGATAGGTCAGCTGATGAAGGCTGGCGACAAGGCTGCTGCTGAGCAGGCTAAGGCTGAGGTGGCTCAGCTGAAGGAGAAATCGAAGGATCTGGAGAATGAGATGGCTCAGGCTCAGCAGGAGCTGACTACCCTACTCTGCCAGATTCCTAACATACCATACGACGAGGTGCCTGAGGGTGCTTCGGCTGAGGATAACAAGGTGGTGAAAAGCAACCTGAAGGAGTGCGACGGCACTGACACTGTGGGCAACTGGAATGCCAACCCTGTGGTGGAGACTGCTAAACTGCCTCACTGGGAGCTTGCTAAGAAGTACAACCTCATAGACTTTGACCTGGGTGTAAAGATTTCAGGTGCTGGTTTCCCTGTATATGTGGGACTTGGCGCAAGGTTGCAGAGGGCTCTCATCAACTTCTTCCTCGATGAGGCTCGCAAGTCGGGCTACACTGAGATAATGCCTCCAACAGTGGTGAACCAGGCTTCAGGTTATGGCACAGGACAGTTGCCTGACAAGGAGGGCCAGATGTACCACTGCGAAATAGACGACCTCTACCTCATACCAACAGCTGAGGTGCCTGTGACTAACATCTATCGTGATGTGATACTGGACGAGAGCGAACTGCCTATCAAAAACTGCGCTTACACCCAGTGTTTCCGCCGTGAGGCTGGCTCATACGGCAAGGACGTTCGTGGACTGAACCGCCTGCATGAGTTCTCAAAGATTGAGATTGTGCGCATCGACAAGCCTGAGCACTCTAAGGAGTCACACAAGGAGATGCTGGAGCATGTGGAGGGACTGCTGAAGAAGCTCGAACTGCCTTACCGCATACTGCTGCTGTGTGGTGGCGACCAGTCGTTCACCTCTTCTATATGCTATGACTTCGAGGTTTACTCTGAGGCTCAGAAGCGTTGGTTGGAGGTTTCATCAGTATCTAATTTCGACACCTACCAGGCTAACCGCCTGAAGTGTCGCTATCGCAACAAGGAGACCAAGAAGACTGAGCTTTGCCACACACTCAACGGTTCGGCTCTGGCTCTGCCCCGCATAGTGGCTGCCATACTGGAGAACAACCAGACTGAGGATGGCATCAAGGTGCCAAGCGTGCTGGTTCCATATATGGGCACAGAAATCATCAAGTAATCAGATTATTCAGAAAAAAAAATATACAAAAACACTTATGTTCAAGATTGTAACCAAGAAACAATTCTCTGAGAAGGTGTTCCTTTTCGAGATTGAGGCTCCGCTGATAGCTAAGAGCCGCAAGCCAGGCAATTTCGTTATCGTTCGTGTGGACAAGCACAGCGAGCGTATGCCTCTGACCATCGCCGACGCTGACACAGAGCGTGGCACTATCACATTGGTAATTCAGGAAGTGGGATTGTCATCAACTAAGTTGTGTAACCTCAACGTAGGCGATGAAGTGGCTGACGTAGTAGGACCACTCGGCAACCCAACACACATCGAGAAATTTGGTACCGTTATCTGCGCCTGTGGTGGTGTGGGTGCCGCTCCTATGCTGCCTATAGTTCGCGGACTGAAGGCTGCTGGCAACAGGGTGCTCACCGTATTGGCTGGCAGAACAGCTGAGTTGGTGATACTCGAGGACGAGTTGCGTGCTTCTTCTGACGAGCTCATCATCATGACTGACGACGGCTCAAAGGGCGAGAAGGGCGTAGTAACTATCGGCATCGAGAAGTTTGCCGAGCAGGAGCATATCGACAAGGCTTTCGCCATCGGACCTCCAATTATGATGAAGTTCTCTTGCCTCACAACCCAGAAGTACGGCATATCTACTGATGTTTCGCTCAACACCATCATGGTTGACGGAACTGGTATGTGTGGTGCTTGTCGTCTGACTATCGGAGGCAAGACCAAGTTTGTCTGCATCGACGGACCTGAGTTTGATGGTGCCCTCGTTGATTGGGACGAGATGTTCAAGCGCATGGGAACCTTCAAGAAGGCTGAGCTCGAAGAGATGGAGCACTATGCTGAGCATGTGTATAGCGACTCTGAGGCTGGTAAGGCTGAGAAGACTGACGTTACTATGGATGCTGAGCCCACCAACGACCCAATGGAGGTGTTGCTCGACCGCAAGGCTCCTTGGCGTGAGGAACTCCGCAAGAGCATGAAGCCAAAGGAGCGCACAGCCATAGAGCGCGTGAAGATGCCTGAGCTCGACCCAGTATATCGTGCTACCACCCGTACTGAGGAGGTTAACATCGGACTGACTAAGGAGATGGCTCTCACTGAGGCTAAGCGTTGCTTGGACTGCGCTAACCCATCATGTGTAGAGGGCTGTCCTGTTAATATAAACATTCCTTCATTCATCAAGAACATAGAGCGTGGTCAGTTCCTGGCTGCTGCCAAGGTGCTGAAGAACACTTCTGCCCTACCTGCTGTATGTGGTCGTGTTTGTCCTCAGGAGAAGCAGTGTGAGAGCAAGTGTATCCACCTCAAGATGAACGAGCCAGCTGTGGCTATAGGCTATCTGGAGCGCTTCGCTGCTGACTACGAGCGCCAGTCTGGTCAGATGTCACTGCCTGAGATAGCACCTTCTAACGGCATCAAGATTGCTGTGGTGGGTTCTGGTCCTGCAGGACTTTCTTTCGCTGGCGATATGGTGAAGAAGGGCTACGACGTTTACGTATTCGAGGCTCTGCACGAGATTGGCGGTGTGCTCAAATATGGTATTCCTGAGTTCCGTCTGCCTAACGCTATCGTTGACGTGGAGATAGAGAACCTGCGCAAGATGGGTGTGCACTTCCAAACTGACGTCATCGTGGGCAAGACAATCTCTGTTGACGAACTTGAGAAGTCTGGTTTCAAGGGCATCTTCGTAGGTTCTGGCGCTGGATTGCCAAACTTCATGAACATTCCTGGCGAGAACCTTATCAACATTATGTCGTCAAACGAGTACCTCACTCGTGTGAACCTCATGGATGCTGCCAACCCAAAGACAGATACCCCAATGAATCTGGGCAAGAACGTGCTCGTAGTGGGTGGTGGTAACACTGCTATGGACTCATGCCGTACGGCTAAGCGTCTGGGTGCTAACGTCACACTCGTATATCGTCGTTCTGAGGCTGAGATGCCTGCTCGTCTTGAGGAGGTGAAGCATGCTAAGGAGGAGGGCATCAACTTCCTCACCCTGCACAACCCAGCTGAGTACATCGGCGATGAAAAGGGTGCTGTAAGCAAGGCTGTTCTCGAGGTGATGAAACTTGGCGAGCCTGACGCTTCTGGTCGTCGTTCTCCAGAACCTACTGGCGAAAAGATCACCATCGACGTTGACCAGGTAGTAGTTGCTGTTGGTGTATCTCCTAACCCACTCGTTCCTACATCTATCAAGGGTCTGGAACTGGGCCGCAAGAACACCATCGCTGTAGGCGACGACATGCAGTCATCACGCAAAATGCTCTACGCTGGTGGCGACATCGTTCGTGGTGGTGCTACCGTTATTCTCGCTATGGGCGACGGTCGCAAGGCTGCTGCCAATATGCATGAGGCACTAAGCAAGTAATATCATAGGTTAAGAAAACTCTTAACTATTAACTTTTAACTCTTAACTAAACAAGTGATTCCTCCCTCAGAATTACCAATAAACGAAGATGGAAGTGTTTTTCACCTCCATCTTCGTCCTGAACAACTGGCTGATCGCATCATTCTCGTAGGCGACCCTGCCAGAGTGAAGATGGTGTCTGCATTCTTCGACCAGATAGAGTGCGATGTGCAAGCGCGTGAGTTTCACACTATTACGGGCTCTTACAAGGGTAAGCGCATATCGTGTGTCTCTACTGGCATAGGATGCGACAACGTGGATATCGTAATGACTGAGCTGGACGCTCTGGTGAATATCGACCTCGAAAAACGTGAGATAAAGGAGGAGAAAAAACAACTCACCATAGTTCGCATAGGCACATGCGGAGGACTGCAACCCTTCACCCACATAGGTTCATACGTAGCAAGCGTAAAGTCTATAGGCTTTGACGGACTGCTGAACTACTATCTCGACAGAGACCTGGTGTGCGACCTCGATGCGGAAGAGAAGTTTAAGGCGCACATGAAGTGGTCGCCTAAGAAGGGTTGGCCATACGTGGCTGTTGCTGACCCTACGCTCATTGAGCAGATAGCCCAGAATGATATGATAAAGGGCATCACCATTGCCTGCGGAGGATTCTACGGACCACAGGGACGATGTGTCAGACTCATACCACAAGATCCCTATGTGGATGTGAAAGTGGATTCTTTTGTATATCATGATGAGAAGACCAATGAGGACTTGCAAATCTGCAACTTCGAGATGGAATCATCAGCCGTAGCTGGTCTCGCTGCCCTACTCGGCCACAGAGCCATGACCTGCTGCATGGTGATAGCCAACAGATACGCCAAGGAGATGAACACTGAATACAAAAACTCCATCAGCAACCTCATCCAACTCGTCTTAGACAGAATCTAAACCTCCAACCTCTTGAACTCTTGAACTGAGCTTTAGCTCTCTTGAACCAGCTCGCACCAGCGAGCGTTTGAACTATCATATAAATTGAACGCCCTTTACACCATAGCCCTACTCATACTGAGCAATGTCTTCATGACCTTTGCTTGGTACGGTCATCTCAAGCTGCAACAGAACGGCACATCAACCAATTGGCCACTGATTCTCATTATAGCTTTTTCATGGCTCATCGCCTTCTTCGAATATTGCTGTCAGGTGCCAGCCAACCGCATCGGCTTCGCTGGCAACGGAGGGCCCTTCTCGCTCGTTCAGCTCAAGGTGATTCAGGAGTGTGTCTCCCTCGTAGTGTTCACCATCCTCGCCAACATAATGTTCCAACACGAAAGCCTGCACTGGAACCACGCAGCCGCATTCCTCTGCCTCGTTGCAGCAGTCTATTTCGTCTTCATGAAGTGACCTTTGCTCTCTTGAACTCTCGAACCTTTGAACCTTACTACCCAAAATAGTACGATTTGCGCTCTCGCCACTGCACCTGGTGGAGCGCTCGGCATAATCAGGATATCAGGCAAACAGAGCCTGCAGATAATATCCCAGATATTCAGCAAGAACCTTGTTGATGCAAAAGGCTATACCGTTCACTACGGCAACATCTTAGATAAAACCTCAAACCTCATTGACGAAGTTCTCGTCAATGTTTTCCGTGCCCCTCATTCCTACACAGGCGAAGACAGCGCAGAGATATCCTGTCATGGTTCGCGCTATATTATAAATAAGGTGTTGGAACTGCTCATACAGCATGGTTGCCGCATGGCCCAGCCAGGCGAATTCACCCAAAGGGCTTACCTTAACGGAAAGATGGATCTGTCTCAGGCTGAGGCAGTTGCCGACCTCATAGCATCCACCAACCAGGCCACCCATCGCATGGCGATATCACAACTGCGCGGAGGGGTGTCGACAGAGCTGGCTAAGCTTCGCGAACAACTGCTCAAACTCACCTCGCTGCTCGAATTAGAGCTCGATTTCTCTGACCATGAAGAACTGGAGTTTGCTGATCGCAAAGAACTGCTCCAACTAACCAATCTTATCGACAATCGCATCACTACCCTCGCCCATTCATTTGAAACGGGACAAGCCCTGAAACAAGGCATCCCCGTAGCCATCGTGGGCAAGACAAACGTGGGCAAGAGCACCCTGCTCAACACCCTTCTGAAAGACGACAGAGCCATCGTTTCTGACGTTCACGGCACCACCCGCGACACCATCGAAGAAACTATGGACATCAATGGCGTCACCTTCCGCTTCATCGATACCGCAGGCATACGCCAAACCACTGACAGCATAGAACAGATAGGCATAGAGCGCACCCTGCGCAAGATTGACGAAGCCCGCATCATCATCTGGCTTATCGACGAATTGCCAACAGACTCCGAACTCAACGACATCACCCAGCGCTGCAAAGGCAAAACACTCATCACTGCCTTCAACAAGTCTGATATAAAAGATTTCTCAAATTGTCAATTGTCAATTGTCAATTGTCAATTATTAAATATTAGCGCCAAAACAGGCTACGGCATAGAACCATTGAAGCAGCACATCTACGAAGCAGCTAACCTGCAACAACTGTCATCAGGTGATGTCATAATAAACAATGCCCGTCATTATGATGCCCTCACACGCGCCCATTCAGGCATAGAACGCGTCATCGAAGGCTTACACCAACAACTCAGCGGCGACCTCCTCAGCGAAGACCTCCGCCAAGTTCTCAACACCCTATCCGAAATCACAGGCGGACAAATCACCCCACAGGAAACCCTCAACAACATTTTCTCCCACTTCTGCGTCGGTAAATAGGTTTATTTAACCTTTCTGATTAATGACAAATCACCACTTGACAAGGCTTTGAAATTAGCCTCAATCTTCTCAATGTCCCAATTCCACCATTTCAGTTCCAGCAGATAGGCGATGAATTCGTCGTCAAAACGCATCCT
>JAZLBU010000008.1:0-22501 GCA_045613845.1 Prevotella sp.
GATTATACAGTCTAACCTCCTTGTATTATAAGCCTGAAAAACTACAATCTCAGAAGACGAACATATTACCAGTTTTGTTGTCCAAATAGTAACGCTCGCATTGATCACGAGTTGGAGCAAAGTTATATAAGATGCCGATGCTTATTTTAGTTAGCCTCATATAGTTCCACAACTGCTGACGTTGCTCAGGACCGATACATTCGATAGCTTTACATTCTACTAACACATCGTTATTGACAAGAAAATCAACGTAATGTTTGTGCTTTATTTGCCTCCCATGAAATGTTACGGAGAAATAATACTCCCTTACTTTCTCTACATTGTTTTCCTCGAAAAGTATATCCAGCGCTTCCTGATACATATATTCGTTCAGAAATGGTCCCATTTCGCGGTGCACTTGCTGGCACAAACCAATAATAGAATAACAATGATTCTTTAGGTCAGCCACAAGTGGTGGATTAACATCGGAAAGCTTTGCAATATTGTAGCTCATAGGTGAGAAAGATTGAGGGTTTTTCAGGCTTTGACAAAAGCCGTTGTATTTGCCCATGTCAGTATGTAAAGCTCTCAGTATGAGGCTAAGATGTGAGACAGAGATTTTTATCTGGAAACTTGTTTACATGTAAAAAACTCAGTCTTGCATCTTTAAAAGGGCTGTAAGCACTTACATACTGACATGGGGGTTATTTTAGGTTTTTGTTAAATCAAAATCAAAAGAATTACTTTTTGGTGAGTTTCTTGTATTCAGCCTTGGCTTTCTCCATCTGCTTGCGGAACTCTGGACTGTTGTGGAGCAGGGTGTAGCCTGCGCTCGCTATGATGCGTGAGGCATCGACATCGCTCTGCCAATGGGCTCCGACGATTACTCGGCTCTCACCATAGTCCAGTCCACGCTTGTAGATGGCATTGGCATTGTCAGGATTGAGCTCTGCCAACAACAGGGCCGCAAGCCATCCACGCATGGAATGGCCTGAAGGGTAGGAACCCTCGCCAGCCAGTTCGGCCTCGTCTTCCTCTGCCTGATAGGTGAGCAGGTGTTCATGGAACATAGCGAACGGACGTATGCGATGGTAGTAAGCCTTTATGGGTTTGCGTGTGGCTGCTACGGTTTCTATGCCTGAGGTGAAGAGTGCCCATATCTCTGGGGTGCCCTCTTCAGAGATGGTGAGTCCGAAGGCTGGACTGAACTGTGCTGCAAGTGCTTCGTAGGTCCAGATGGCATCAATTCGTGCCTGTGCTGCGCGTTCGGGATTAAGACGCTGCTGCTTGCCCCAGATATAGCGCATGACATCATGAGAGAACTGCTCACTGAGGGTGTCAGGTGGCGCTGGCATAAACTGAATGGGGTCTGGCAACTGGTCGATGGTGAAATAAACCTTTATTTTGTCCTTTGCATAAAGACTGAACGAGAGCGAAAGGACCAGAATGAGTGATAGTATCTTTTTCATTGCTTTGTAAGTGGGGTGGGGGATTAGTTGTTATTGGCGAAACTGAGACGCTTAGCCTGTTGCATAACCATCTCGGCAAGTTCGGCATTGGAGTCCTGCACACCATTGATATCATCGAAGAAGCGGTGCAGACCTGCTGTGCCTCCTCCTGTCTTTATGATATGTACGATGCAGAGATTCTGTATACCGATGGTGTCAGAGAGGATGTCGATGTCATTTGGTCCGAGCTGCGAGAGGGCGAGCTGGTAGGCATCGTCGTAGTTATCGTTGAGCATTTTCTCAACGTCAGCCAGCGTCTTGATGCCCAGACGACGGAGTATGGGCAGGAATTTAAGGGCTGACGAACGATACAGTTCAGCATTGTTGATGGAGGCAATGTATTTGTTGAGTTTATCAAACGGCTGCTGTTGCAGATAGGCATTGAAGGTGTCGCCATCGAGTGGCACATCATCAAGTTTGCCCTGCTCCATAAGTGCGGTGACGCGTCGGCGATGCTCTATGATATCGGCACGTATGCGACTGAACTCGTTGTCGGCAAGTTCGAGCATACCAGCCAAGCGACTAAGGGCACGGTGGTATTCAACGGGCGTCTCGATGTCGAGCTTATAACCCAGGTCATGCTGAATATCGGACCACACATGCTGCAGGGCGGTACGCATTTGCAGTTCGAAGGATATCTCGTTGAGTTCGGGATGCTCGGGGTCGAAATACAATGAGCGCGGAATGCGACAGATATAGTGGAGGGAGTTGTAACCGAAACTGTCAAACTGGTGCATCTTACGCTTATCGACGGAGTTAGGCCAGTCAATGTCGAAGTATTTCTCAGCCATTGACGCTATGCGGTCCACATCTTCATTATAATAGGCTATGACGCGCACTCCCAGAATGTCGGTGATATCACCAAGGGACTGGTATTTATGCCCCTTGCGGATGAGCTTGCCTACGAGCGATTTCTCAGCCTTTATGCGAGAGTCCATCTGGTTGAGTTCGATGTCAACCTCAGAAACGAAGTTGTCGAGCTGTTGCATAACAACATGGCGCAACATGATGTAGTCGGGCATCTTGAGGCGGTATTCCTCAAGTATCATCTCGTTATGCAGGTCGAGTCCGTAGTTGTCCATTCTGTTTACTTAATTTCGAAGAGGTTCATGAAGCCTGTCATAGTGAAGACGGAGCGTATGTTGGCATTCATGCCGGTAACGCAAACGTGTACACCTTTAGGCTTAGCGTTCTTGAGTACGTTGAGGAACAGGCGCAGACCAGATGAGGAGATATACTCGAGTTTGGTGCAATCGAGTATGATGTCTTTATCCTTACTGTTAAGCAGAGGCATAAGGTCGCGCTCTGTCTGAGGAGTGGCAGCGGTGTCAAGTCGGCCCTCAAAATAAGCTACTAAATTGTTGTCTTGCTCTTTGATGATTGTGTTCATTGTCTTTTATTTTTTATGTCGTTATAGTTTTTTTCTTAGGGTGAGTACGTTTTTGTTGCCTATGCGTTCATAATTGATGGAATCCATTATCTGACGTACGAGGTGTATGCCCAGTCCGCCGATGGAGCGTTCTTCAGCAGAGAGACTGGTATCTACATCCTTGCGTGCTGTGGGGTCAAAGGCTTTGCCACTATCAGTGATGGTAAACTTAAGTCGCACCTCGTTAGCTTGTGCCTCGATATGGATGTCTCCCTTCTTGCCAACGGGATAGGCATACTCCATAACATTGACTACGGCTTCTTCCATAGCGAGATTGAGTTGGGTGGTGGTGTAGTCGTCGATGTCGAGGGCTATGCAGACCTTCTCAACAAAGGTGGCGAGCTGAGGTATGGTCTCCACGTTGTTAGGTAGGGTGATATTGCGAAGCAGACGCATCTCACGGTGTTGCTTGGTATATTGTATGGCAAGCATGGTGAGGTCGTCAGTCTGTTCGTTGTCATCAACAAACGACTTGACGGCTTTGTGCATATTGCTGATCACTGCCTCTGCAAAATGGTCAGTGTTGCTATGCACGTATGAAGCCACGCGAAGCATACGCTTCTCGCCAAACTGCTTGTGCAAATCGGCCTCTGCCTCAGTGAGTCCGTCGGTATATAGGAATATGGCTGTAGGTGGGTCGATGGTGGTTTCCTGAGTATTGAACTTCCATTTCTGCATGAAACCCAACGGAATATTGGCAGTGACAGGCATGAAGGAAACATTGTTTTCTTGTTCGCCCGGATTGATGAGCAATGGTGGACAGTGACCCGCATTGCTGTAGCGCAGACGACCAGTAGGCAAGTCGAGCACGCCTATGAACAGGGTGACGAACATATTGGTTTCGTTCATCTCAGTCATAGCATCATTGATTCGTGCCATAATCATGCCAGGCGTGGCCTCATGAGCTGACACAGAGCGAAACAGGCTGCGTGTGACGGCCATAACAAGTGAGGCAGGCACACCCTTGCCACTTACATCGCCTATGCAGAAGAAGAGTTTCTCATCGCGTATGTAGAAATCGTAGAGGTCGCCTCCAATCTCCTTGGCAGGAACGAGCGAGCCATAGAGGTCGAGGTCGTCACGCTTGGAAATTACGGGTGCCTCCTTAGGAAGCATACCATGCTGTATGTTGCTGGCAATGCGCAGTTCGCTGCTATAGTGTTCCTTCTCAGCACTTATCTGGGCGAGTCGCTTGCCGCTCTTTGCCATGCGATAGACGATGAAACCCATCAGTGTCAGACCTAAGAGGAGCATGATGTTGAGGTTCACCAGAACGTTGCGCAATCCCTGGTATATCTCGCGGTCAGAACAGATGACAGCCATAGACCATCCTGAGTCGTCCTCCTCGTTGGCGCTGATGTATGACTTATCGTGAGAGAGGCTGATAGGGGTGTAGAACACATAGTAGGTGTCGCCATTATTACCCTCTACCTCACCTTGTCCGCTTTTGCCAGCCAACATGTTTCGGTTTATCTGGTGCGACGAGGTGTCCATCACCCCGTCAGTCAGTTGCTGCAGGGTGGTTCGCATGATGTGTGCCTCCTTCGGACCAGCCATAATCTTGCCAGTGCGTGAGACGATGAGATTTAAGCTTGAGGCGTAGTTATGACCATCGTTTATGACCTTAGAGAGCCAGTCGAGCGACACATCGGCAGTGAGCACGGCAACCCTGTTGCCATGCTTATCGCAGATGGGTTGCGAATAGGTACTCATCATCATCTCGCCACCACCCTTGTCAAAATAGGGCTCGCTCCAATGGCCCTTGCCTGTTTGCATGGGCACGGCATACCACTCCATGTGGTGATAGTCATACTCATTGGTGCCGAGTTGTTTGCTGATAATCCTGCCCTCAGGCACACGATAAGAATATGGTGCAAACTGCGCTCCCATCTTCTTATAGTAGTTTGGCTCAAAGGCAACGGCACTGCCCACTATGATTTTGTTGTCATCAAGCAGACGCTGGGTGATGGTTACCATGGAACCAGGTTTGTCGAGGTCGCGCTCCACAGCCCATGCCATCTCGCGCACAGCCACCTCTATCTCGTTCATCACATTCTGAATCTTGAGGCTCTTGATGCGTAGCTCGCCCTGCGCACGGTTCTCTACACTTCGTAGTATGCCTTCCTGAGCATACATATACTGTATTATGCTCGTCACCTCAACGAGTATGGCGGCGATGACGATGAGTGCGATGCTGGCGTTGGAACGCAGACTTTCAGCTGTTATGTTCTTAAAGAATTTCATTTATCGTTCTGTTTAGCGAAGAACCTTGCAACGATGGCTCCGCTGATGTTATGCCACACGCTGAAGATGGCTCCAGGAATGGTGGCGAGGGGATACAAGGCGAAATGAGTGGCAGCAAGACTGCTTGCCAAACCAGAGTTCTGCATGCCCACCTCTATTGATATTGCCTTGCGCTTGGCAAGAGGCATGTGCAGCAGTCGGCTTACGGTATAGCCAAATGCCAGTCCGCAGAGGTTGTGGAGCATCACCACAAGGACTATGGTAAAGCCTCCTACCATCAGTTTCTGAGAGTTGGCAGATATCACAATAGCCACAGTGAAGGCTATGGCGAGTGAAGATATCGCAGGCAGATAATCAACAGCCTTGGCGGTAAAGACGGGGAACAGTTTTTTGATGACAAAACCGAGGACTATCGGCATAATGACTACCAGCAGTATGCTGTAGAACATGCTCACCACATCGACATCAACGCTTTTTCCTGCCAATGCCCATGTGAGCAGGGGTGTGAGCAGTGGTGCCAGCAGGGTGGAAACACCCGTTATGCCTACCGACAATGCGAGGTCGCCCTTGGAGAGGTAGGTGATGACGTTTGATGCCGTGCCACCAGGACAGCAGCCTACGAGTATTACACCCAGTGCCAGAGCTTCGTCAAGAGCGAATGCTTTGGCAAGCAACCATGCCAGTGCAGGCATAATGCAGAACTGAGCCACATTACCCAACAGCACATCGCGCGGATGGCTGAATACAACGTGGAAGTCATGGGGACTAAGTGTCAGACCCATGCCAAACATTATCACACCCAGCATATAGTTGATGGATGTGGTAGGTACCTTGTTGAGCGCATCGGGGAAGAAGAGTGCAGCCACAGCGGTGAGCAACACCAGAATCCCCATGTATTCAGAGATGAATTTGCAGACAGACTTCATTTTACAGGAACATTGAAATAAGTGTCAGGGTGTGGCTCATCCTTCAGGGTGAAGTGCCACCACTCAGTGTCTATTGGCTTGAAACCGTGACGCAGCATAGCCTTGCGCAGTATCATGCGGTTATGAAACTGCTGAGGGGTGATGGTGCGACCTGCAGGCGAATAGGTGCCAATGAAGGTATCAGTATCAGGATTGCCACAGAAGTCGGGATGACTCTCTGGTCCGAAGAAATCGAATGTGCCACCCATATCCACCTCCTTCTCCGTCTTCATATCGAAGAGGGTGAGGTCAACCGTAGACCCGCGTGTGTGACCACTCTTCTCGGCTATATAACCCTGAACAAAGAGAACAGACTTGTCCAACTCAGGGTAGAAGTAAGCCTTCATAAGGGTATCGGGAATGTTAGCAGCCCACCTCACAAAATGGTCCACTGCCTTCTGTGGACGGTAAGCATCATATATCTTCAGGCGGTAGCCTAACTGCTTCACATCGTCGCTGACGGCACGCAGACTGTCAGCTGCCTGACGAGTGAGCAGGGCAGTGGGCTCTTCATAGCCATCGATGCGTGAACCTACAAAGTTATAGGTGGAGAAATAGCGTATCTCCAATATAGCATCGGGCACTACGTCAGTTATCTTTACAAAATGACTCCTGTCGCCTGCTAACAGTGAAAGGAAAGTGCTACAGAGTATTGCAAACAATAAAATAACTTTCTTCATTTTCATTTTAACCTTAACCTTTTATTTCTGCAAAGGTACAAAAAAAATAATATGGTAGCAAAAAACCACCATATTATTTTCAAATTGTGCACTATGCACTATGGGTTATCTCCTCATCAACTTGGTGCTGAGAGTCTGACCATCTTTAGTAGTAGCCTTAGCCACGTACATGCCAGCAGGTAGGGTAGAGAGGTTGCAGAATTGAGACATAGCAGACTGAGCCACAAGACTGCCATTAGCGTTATACACCATGATAGAGGCGATGTCACCATAGAAGATGATGCCATTAGAGGTGAAACAGATATTAGGTTCACTTGCCTTGACTTCCTTAACAGCAGTAGGTATGTCACCCTTATATTCCTCAAAACCATTGAGGGTGAGGTCGGTGAGGTAAACATCGTTAGAACCTGTGCTGTTGATGCGCACGATGATAGGCTCATTGGTCTGAGGTATGCCATACTCTACGAAGTTGACGGTGAAGACGCGCTGATCGAACGTAACACTCTCGCCATCATGCCATGAAGACTCGCCAGGACGCTTCCACTGCATCTGGAGGGTAGAGGTCTTGCCACCACCGTAGCAGTTAGAACGCATCTCGCTGAGGCTAGGTACGCTAAACTCTACATAGCCGCTGCTCTTAGCAATGACGTATGCTCCCATGGTAGCACCGCCATAGAGGGCACCAATCTTGGTAGGATAGGTACCGTTCTTACCATAGTAGGTAGGCAGTATCTTATTGCCAGTAGCTGCATCGCTGACATACTGAGAGATGCTCTCAGCGAGAGTAGCATCCTGGAAGAGGTAGTCGTTGATGAGCAACTTCTTCTGGTAGTCCTTACCACCCATACTGGTTATCTCATCCACGTCAGGCAGTGTGCCGTCGTTGACGGGAAGGGTCTGCAGTTCGAAAGCGGGACGCTCCCATCCTGCCTCGTAAGCACCGTAGTCAGGTGCTGCACCATAGTAAGGCAGTGAGACGGTGAAGCTATAGTCGTCGAGCCACTTCTCCGTGTTCTTATAATAATAGTCCTTGAAGACATCGGCGCAGTAGAAGTTCTCGATTGGTGTGCCCTTATCCTCGAAGATGCTACCCACCTTAGGACGAGCAAACTTCAGAGGCAGTTCGCCATTAGGCTGACGAGCGCTGAGACCAGTTTCGAGGCTGATATCCTCAAACTGGTCGTCGAAGCTTGGCCAGTCCTTAGCGCTGAGACGCTTGTACTCCTGACCTGTCTTGGGGTCGGTACCCTTACCCATGTTGTACTGTGGTGAGAGCCCCATGAGGTCCTGCCAGTTGGTATATTCGGAGTCTGGCCACATATCGCCGAAGCGGTGGTTGGCCTCGCCAGGGTTGAAACCGAGACAGTTGCGCAGGTGGAAGACTGTGTTGCCAATCATCTCCACGTCGCAGTTGAAGCGGAAGTTGACCTGCTTATTGTTGAAGGCGGTACAATTGAGTATCCATGTGCCCTCGTCGTGGTTGTTCTGGTCGAAGCCATGGTAGAGGTTGTAAGCAGCCACGCAGTTGGTGAACACATGAGCACCGTATGAGCCACCCTTGCCGTCGGCAGAACCACCGCTCTGCTTGTTGCCGCCCTGCTTGAAGCCGTTACCATTGACACCTATGCTGCCATCCTCCAGGTAGCCGTTGTAGAGCGCCCAGCAGTTGTCTATAAGACATGGATATACGGCATAGTAGAGGTCCCAACCGTCATCTGAGTTTGCCCAGCAACGGTCGCCATGCCACTCATTACCTGGACCAGGATAGAGTTTGTTAGCAAAACCATCGGCATTGCCTCCATGCGCCTGTACATCATAATTATAATATGAGTCGCAGTTGATAATCTGGTTGTAGCGACCATAGAGGTACTTAGGGTTACGGTTGTTGCCACCATTGCCATCTTTGTCGAAGCCGAGTTGCAAACCAGTATCGCCACAACGATAGAAGTTACAACGTTCTACGACACAGTAGTTTGCCTCGAGTTTCATACCACTGTCGGCTGACTTAGTGATGTCGATATCACGCCAATACCAATAGTCGGCATTAGGGTTCTGAAGCACACCACGGAACTGCTTAGCAGCATCGTCGCCCGTGTGGGGCTGCTGAGAGAAGTCGAACACTGGATTAACCGATGGTTTCTTGTCCTTCTCGGTATCGTAACCAAAGACGCAGATGCGGTGGTGACGATTGCCTGAGTGGCGCACATTGATCATATCACTAAGCTGATACGTGCCAGACTTCACCCATAGGGTATCGCCAACCTCAAGAGCCTCGATAGCGACCTTGAGGTCGTTGACAGCACCACCTGGCTCAATAGTCAGTTGGCGAGCATGGGCTGCTGAAACTGCCAACAGCGCCACGAATAATGATAGTTTCTTCATATTTTAGTTATTGATTACTTTTTTTCCATTAACGATGCTGATGCCTTTATATCCATTGCCGACCTTTTGGCCAGCGAGGTTATAAGACTCACCCCAGCCCTCTCTATGAGAGAGGGAGTTTTCGTTTTCGTTATCGTTAACGTTAACGTTAATGATTCCAGTTGCGGAGTTGCCCTCCTCCATTAGTTCGCCGAAGCCACCCATCATGTTGGCAGCACGGACGGTAAATTTCCCGTTCCCGTTAGCGTTAACGTTATATTGATTCTCAGTGCCTGCAACGATAGCCACGAAGTCGCCGTCCTGCTCTATGAGGAACGCCTTAGCTGGTTCGCCGACAGTCCATGAGAGGTTGTTGCCTGAACGAGTGACGCTGGTAACAGCTATCTGACGACACTCTACATCGGGAGTCCAGTCAGGATATACGTTGCGAAGCTGGTATTTGTCTACCTCACTTGCCTGCAGTACAGTCTCGTATGTGCCACTATCATGAGCCTTGAACGTCAGCACATTGGTTTCAGGCGTGATATTGTTGCCATTCTCATCCATCGTGTTGTACTCATAGAACTGCATATAGTGGGCATCCTCTGTGGTTTGGATACCATTGAGCGAAACGCGCTTTGTTTTGTCTTCCTTATTTTTGGGGTCTGTCTGATTGGTACCCAAACGTAGGCGAGCTTGTTCGGTCAATGTAGTATTGATAAACGCCTCCTTAGGCCATCCACGCCATCCACGTCCGAAAATCCATATTGATGACTCGCAGTCGATGGTGCAGTCCATGAAGATAAAGCCATGTCCGCCTGGTTGGTTGAAGTCCTCCACCTGTGTATATGGAGCTGACAACGTTGCTTCGCCCTGGTTGGTGTATTTATCGTAGGGCTGACGGTCACGGTTGACAAGTTTGCACTTGTTGAAGAATACATCGCCATTGCCACAAAGGAAATCCACGGAACCTCGTAAGTCAGACGTTTCCCAATAGAACTGTCCGTCCGCCTTGTGAGCATAGTAAGTATCCTGATATGACAAGAGACATACATTCTTACCTATGGTATGATTGCCCTCATCATGCCAACAGCAGGCACGGGCAGTACCAGAGATTTTAAAGTCGTTCTCTATGGTGAAATCCTGCAGATAGCAACCGCTGCCCTGGTTGATGATAGGTGCAGTGGTGCTGAGATCCTCCTTGGAGGGTTTGATATGTATCAGCACGCCCTTCTCGGTACTACCATCGGCAGGTGCAGGGTTATTGCCACTGTGACGAGCTCTCTGACCTATCAGCGATACATTATCAACCTTGATGGTATCACGTCCCAATGGGTTGTAGTTACTGTAATTCTTGTAGTTGTAGTACAGACCATAGTCATAGTCGCCGTTCTTCATAAAGATGAACTGCCTATTGCCTGAGGTATTAGCATTGACCTGCTTAATGGCAGCACGAAGCTCATCCTTGTTGCCGACTATGATATAGTCATTGACTTGTTGCGCTGTAGCTGTCAGCATCGAACAGAGCGATGCTGACAGTATTAAAGCTTTATTTTTCATCATTCTTTTCACTTCATTTCCTTGGTTGCAATGACAGTACCATCGTTCATGGTCTTAACGACGATATATGCTCCATGCTGTGGCACTGACAAACGAGAGCCAGAAAGAGAGTAATATGCAGTAGAAACAACCTCTTTAACGTTTCCGTTAACATTAACGTTCTCAATGCCTGTAGCTACTGTAGCTTCCTTGGCAATACCGAAGCCACCCATCATATTGGCAGCGCGCACGGTATAGCTTGCAGATGCGTCGCTGACAGTGTAAGAGGTCTGAGTGCCATCGATGATGTCAACGAACTCGCCACCCTTCTCGATGAGGAATGCCTTAGCTTTCTGGTCGGCTGTCCATGAGAGGTTAGCACCACTGAGCTGACAAGAGGTAACAACAACCTGCTTACAATCCTCATCCGGTGTCCAGTCAGGGAACACATTACGGAGCTGGAAGCGCTCTATCTCGTTAGGCTTGAGGATTGTCTCCATCGTTTTGCTATCAGCAGCAGTGAAGGTAAGAACATTAGAAGCAGGGCTTACTACATTGCCGTTCTCGTCCATCGTGTTGTACTCATAGAAAGTAAATGCACGGCAAACGCTCTCGCTGTCGTCGGAAGATTTCACACCCTTTGTGGTTGCACGCAGAGAGTAGTCAATGTCGCGAACGATAGCATAGTTGTCAGCTGCTTTACCGCTGGTCTGGTCGTTGCCTACACGCTTGGCTGCATCAGCAGACAATACAGTATTCAGGAATGCAGCCTTAGGCCATGCACGCCATCCGCGTCCGAAGTCCCATGTCTTTGCCTTACAGTCAACGTGGCAATCCATGAAGATGTAGCCATGACCACCGACGCTGTTGTAGTCTTCTTCCCATGTATAGGGAGCAGCAATGTGTGTATCACCAGTGTAGATACCTTGGCCAGGATAACGCTGGATACAACGAATGTCACAACGGTTGAAGAACACATCGCCACGACCGCAGATGAAGTCAACGGTGCCGATGAACTGTGTATCCTCAAAATAAAGCTGTCCGTAGTTGGTATGCGAATAATAGGTATCCTGACGTGATTCCAACTTCAGCCACTTGCCTATGGTGTGGTGTCCGCGGTCGTGAAGCGCAGCTGCCTGACCGTCATTGCCGCTGTAGTCGTAGTTGTTGTGGAAGGTGATATTCTGCAGATATGTACCTGTACCCTGAATCATGATAGGTGCAGTGCGACTTACACTTGACGTAGTAGGAGTGATGGTAATAGTCACGCCTTCGGTGCTCTGACCGATAATAGATACGTTATCAACCTTAAGGGAGTCGCGGCCATAGTTCTTATTGACCTCTGACTCAGTGTTGACAAATGTGCCGTAGTCGTATGTGCCGTTCTTCAGGAAGATGAAGCGGCGCTGAGCTGAAGGTGTCTCATTGAACTGCTTGATAGTAGCACGGAGAGCTGCAATATTGTCAACTACGGTGTAGTCGCCCACCAATAATGAAGCTTCTGACTGATACTTGGCTTCCACATCCATATTGCCCATGATGTTGAAAGAATAAGATGGACTTGTTGACAACAGAGTACCATTATTGTACCAACCAGTGAAAACCCAGCCCTCATTTGAAGTCTGAGAAAGGGTGACAGAACTGCCTCGCTCGAAAGTCGTACCAGTTGGCGAAACGCTAACGTTACCACCCTCAGCAGGATTTGCTACTACTGTGAGATTGTGGGTGATGGCCTGTCCGACGGTACCGTATGTAGTACCCTCGATGAACACATCACCCATAGAAATAGTCTTCTTGCCATCCATACCGCTGATGGTAACCACCAACTGACATGTCTTGTCACTTGCAACACTACCTTCTAATGTGTACTCTTCGATAGAGCATGTAGGATCAGAAGCTTCACGCTTAGGGGTGAAACTTCCCAGTGACTTGGTGCTACCGTCGCCATTGACCCATGCCACAGAGATAGAACCCTTGTCAGTCTTCCAACGGGCTGCCTTAAGTCCCACCTTAGTCGGAGTAAATGTTATACCCTCTTTTGGTGTAATAGAGAACTTAATAGCATTGTCACCACTCTTCGATGCTTTGAAGAATGTCTGAGTGTAACCGTCAGAGGTTACACCAGTCTTGTCACTTGAACTCTCTGCAGTAATCGTAATGCCACTGCCTACGGTCATAGCTCCAGGTGTAATAAACTGACTCTGGTTCTCAGGCGAGCATACGCCAGTTTCCAGATTACCCGTTGTCAAAGCCCAACTCACTTTTACGGGGTCATTGTTCGCTGTTTGGGCAAACGTA
Source organism: Prevotella sp. (assembly GCA_045613845.1). Lineage (GTDB taxonomy): Bacteria > Bacteroidota > Bacteroidia > Bacteroidales > Bacteroidaceae > Prevotella. The sequence goes on from JAZLBU010000008.1 coordinate 13,004, forward strand.
GCAACGATGGCTGCAAGAGCCATCATTGCTGTTGTGAATAATTTTCGCATGATTGTAATCAGTATTGTATATTAGTTATTTTACAGTGAAGCGTACAGAACGCGTAGCACCATTAAACTGCAGGCGAGCGATGTATACGCCCTTTTGCAGCTGTCCGCTGACAGGGATGCTGTACTGACCGCCCTCTGTAGCAAGTATCGTAGCAACATTGGCTGCGAGGATGCCCTGTGGGGTGTAGAGGTCAAGAACAGCCTTGCCATTGGCAGGAACGGTGAACTGCAGGTTGCCGTGAGCAACGCAGAGTGAGAGCTGCTTCTCATTGGTGAGGATAACCTGTGTGCCTGTAGCCTGTGCTGGAGAGTACTCATAAGGACCGAGGTCGCGAGCAGAGCCGTAGATAGGCTGCCAGAGATATGGGAACTCATCCTGCATTTCGCTCTTTAGGTCGAGACCTTTGTCGAGGAAGAGGGTAGAAGTGCTCTTGAGGCGAGCGAAACGTGTAGGCAGACTGCCGTCAGCAGCACGTGGAGCCTTAGCGTCGTCCTCAGAGAGACTTACATAGTCATCCTTAGAGAAACTGCTTGCAGTGATGGCATTATTCTTCCACGCATTCTTAGTCTTGTTGGTAAGAAGAGCATTGTTGCTCTCAGTGAAAGTACCCTTTATCTCGATGTTGCCGAAGCATACATTATTATAGAACTGGAAGTTGTTGGCGTCGTTACAGTCTTCAAACATGAAGTCGTAACCGCAACCGAATGCGAGACAGTTAACGAGTTTGATACCACCCTTGTGAGAATTCTCATCGAAGCCCTTAACAGAACCAGTTTTGTCGCAGTTGAAGGCTACGCAGCGCCATGCCTCATGAACGCCCTTTGAAGAACCACCTGAGCCGTTACCGCCGAGCTTGATACCATTACCATTGCCCTGGAAAGAACCGCTGGCACTAACCCATCCGAAGAGTTCGGCACGACCTGAGCCCCATGCCCAGCACTCAATGAGTTTTACGCTGTAGTCGGTCTCATAGAGGTCCCATGCGTCGTCGGCATTGTCCCATGCACGGCAACGGATGAAGCGGTTGCCTATACCATTGTGCATCTTGCAAGCGAAACCATCGGCGTCAGAACCGTAGTTGTCGGAGTCGCAGTTGAGGTATGAGTCACAATCGATGACATCATTGTAAGCGCAGTATGTACCATCATTACTGCTGATGCCTGGATGAGAGTCGGAGAAATTATGACCGAAACCGAGTTGCAGACCTGTATCGTCGTTGTAGCTGAAGGTGCAGCGCTCAATCTTGTTGTGTGAGCCCTCTACCTTTATGCCATTGTCACCTGCCTGAGTGATGTGCAGACCATAGATGTGCCAATAGTCGCCCTCGAGCTGAATTCCGCCGTAGGTAGAGGACTTGTTGGTGCCCTTAGGCTGGTCTTTGAAGTTGAGGACAGGATATTCGCCAGGGAAGGTCTTGATGGTAAACCAATGGTCTGCATCGCCCTTCTTGTCGATGAGAATCTTATTGGTTTTGAGGAGTTTGCCGTCAGACATCTTGTCGCGCCATGCACTTGGGTAATATGTACCACCACGAACGTAGATAGAGTCGCCAGGCTGTGCCATCTCGATGGCCTTCTGCAGGTTGTAGTAAGGATACTCCCATGAACCATCGCCACTGTCGTCAGGTGCCCATGGAGCAACATAGATACAGTGCTCTACGCTGTGAGGACCTGTCCAAGGTATCTCGGGCTGTGGGTCGGGGTTGGTGGGCTCGTCCTCGCCACCTTCACCACTGCCACCACCAGATGTGGAACCGAGTACGATGCTGATATCGTCAACATAGATAGTAGCACTCTGACACGTGAAACGTATCAGCACCTCGGTATCTTCCTCGGTGGAGTTAGCATTGTATGTAGTGCTTGCATAAGGAGTACTTGATGATACGGTGACTTCGCCAAGTTGTGACCAAGTGCTACCGCCATCGGTAGATTTCTCAACGAGCAACTTCTTGCCACTGCCTGATGCGCGATGGTAGAAAGTGATGTTGCCAGGTTGGTTTAAGGCGGGGGTAATGGCATAACCATTAGCTGACATGGTAAGACGCATAGAGTTGTTGTCGTTCTTACCATATACTCCTTTTATCTTCCAATCGCCAGAAGACAGGGTTACGGTCGTCTCACTTGACGGAGCCGAGGAGGGTAGGCCTGATTGGAAATTCTCGGTGAACGATGCTGCCTGCGCAATGATGATGCTGAGCATCAGTGCTAATAAAGTAGAAATTCTTTGCATATAATAAGTTTTAAGGTAAAAAGACATTTAGAGCCCCTTGGTTAAAAAGGGTAACTCTAAACGTCTTCAAAAATATACTACTAACTGTTTATTTTACAATAGCTTTAGCGGAACCAACGAAGCCGTTAGTGCCCTTAACCTTAACGATAACGATGCCGTTAGCACCTGCAGGGATGCGGATTGCTGTGGTAGCACCATTGAAGTCGTGCTGACCGAGCAACATGCCTGATACATCGAAGAGGTTGAGAGTATAGTCGCGAGACTTAGCTGGATCATTGACTGTAACGAAGATGAGACCATTCTGTGCCTGGAAGAGGCTTACAGACTTGTCCTGTGACTCTTGCTGGACGAGCTTCACGTCAGTGAATGATGCGCCGTACTCGTATGCGCCAAGGTCAGGAGCTGCACCTTCGAACTCGATGCCGTTGATAGATATGCCACGATATGTTGTAGCAGGAACTTCAACACCCTGATCGATGAGGAGCTGCTCAGAAGTCATTATGGTATTGTCGTACATCTTGTGAGAAGCACCAGCCTTGATATGAGCGAAGGTTGTCTCAGGCAGGTTACCATCCTCGTCACGTGGACCGATGAGTTCCTCGTGGTTAGTAACGCTCTCGAAGAAGTCTGGATGAGCCTTATGGAACTCACAGTTGGTGATGGTCATGCCAGAGAGAGTCTCGTCAACCTCGAAACGTCCATACTGTCCCTGCTTGCCATACTCACCTGGCTTTGGCAGACCAGTGTTCTTGTCGCGCTTGTCGGTAGCATCGTTCTCGTTGATAGCAATACAGTTGGTGAGGCGAACCTCGTGACCGCTTGCGATAGCCTCATAGATACGGTAGCTGTAGCTCTTAGCATCGATAGAGGTTAGGGTCATACCAGTACAGTTGTTCATGATGATGTCACCTGCATTGTGGTTCTGGTCGAAGCTCTTAGACTTGTTGCAGATAGAGAGACAACGGTTGAGGTAAACGTTCATGGCACCCTGGTCAGAACCCATCTTGATACCGTTACCGTTACCCTTAGGCGCTACAGTGTTGAGGTCAAGGAATCCGTTCTTGTAAGAGATACAGTTCTCGAGGATGATGGTCATGTTGTCACCGAAATTACCGTCCTTCTTATAGAATACGTCCCAACCATCATCAGAGTTAGCCCATGCACGGCAACCATAGAAGTAGTTGTTGTCACCAACAGAGATTTTTGGTGCGAAACCGTCAGCATCGCCCTCATCCTCGTCGCAGTTGAGGTAAGAGTCACAGTTGATGATCTTGTTGTCAGAACCGAGGTTCTTGATCTGTAGACCAGTATCACCATTCTTGTAGAAGTTACAGAGCTCGATGATATTGTCGTGACCGTCCTGAGTGCGGTTTACTACGTCAGCGCTCGTACCACCTGTAGGTTTGTTGCGCTCGATGAGCAGACCGTTATCAGAAGCGTTGCAGATGTCGATGTTCTTGAAGTGCCAGTAGGAGCTGGTGAGACGAATACCCTGGTAAGGGTTGTTAGAGTGAGCATGGTAAGGCATGCCTGAGAAGTCGAGCACAGCCTGACCCTGGTAACCCCACAGTTCAATGAGTTTGTCAGGTTCACCATTTGTATCATCGATGTTGATACGCTTGTCATATACGTATGTACCAGCCTTCATCCAGATACGGTCGCCAGGCTGAGCGATGGCAACAGCCTTCTGCAGGTCGAAGAATGGATTGGTCTCAGAACCATCAGCAGTAGCATCGTTGCCGTCAGGTGAACACCAGATTACCTCACCCTTGATATCGTCAGGAGTCTCAGGTACATCTTCTGTAGTGAACTGCTTCTCCTCGCCATATACGGTACCCTTAGCCGTTGTAGCATAAGCGAGAACATAGTATGTGGTAGCCTCATCAAGAGCTACTGTAGTAGAGAACTTATTAGAAGGCTTAGCCATAGAAATGGTCTGTGCCTCAGGATTGGTAGCAAGACCAGGTGTCTTACCGTAGATAACACCTACCTCGGTGAGATCCATACCGCCATCGTCGGTTACGATACCGCCGAGACGATACTTCTTGCCGCTCTTTGTCACGTCGCTGGTAGCAACCACTGCAGGGGTAGCCTCAGCAGTAACGAAGCTCTTAACGTCACCGTAAGCATAACCGGCGTTAGAGAGAACGTATGCACGATAGTAAACTGTCTGCTCTGCCTTGAGACCAGTGATGAGGAGAGAGAACTCAGTGAGATTCTTAACATCCTCTACCTCAACGGTGTTGTCAGCGAGTGAAGGATTGGCGTTGAGTGCCCAAACGAAGCCTGCCTCTGTGATAGGCTGGTCGCCTGCGTCAACAATCTGTGCGCTGACCTCAGCAGCATTCTTTGTAACATTTGAAGCACTACCGGTAGCTACTGTTGCAGGAGTACCGAATGCCTGTGCATAAACGATGAGGTTGTCGATGTCAGCGTCACCGCTTGCCTCGTTGGCAATCTTGATGCGGTTAACGTTGAGACTCTCAACAGTTACAGTGCAGAGTGCACCGTCAGTGCCGCCGCTTATTGTTGCCTCTGTCCATGTGTTACCACCGTCAGTAGAGGTGTAAGCCTTACAAGCCTTACGCATCTGGTTCCATGTAAACATCTTTACACCGCTGTTGAGTATAGGAGAGATTACATAGGTGCCATTCTTTGGGAGACGCAGGTTAGCGGTAGAACCGTTAACGTTGTAAGAAGCATTTGTTGAAACGTATGAGTTATAGTAAACCCACTCACCGCCGAATGCCTGGAAGGTCAGTTCTGTATTGGCATCCTTACCATCTACGCCTGGATATGTCGTCTGGTCTTCGAAGTCCTGTACGAAGTAGCGACCGTCAGTGTCAACAGTCTGTGACTGCTCACCAGCCTCGGTCTTGAAAGACTTGATAGGACCGTAAGCCTGTGTGTCGCCATACTTAGCGTATGCACGATAGTAATATGTCTTGCCCTCGCCAAGTTCGTTGAGCTGTGCAGAGAAGTTAGAGGTAGAAGCAACAACGACATTGTCGCTGAGAGTAGGCTCCTTGTTGGTGTTGCTCCAAACGAAACCGACCTCAGTGATTGCCTGCTCCTGCTTAGTGATAGTACCGCTAACAGTAGCGCTTACCTTTGTAATTTCAGAAGCATCTCCTGTGCTTACAGAAACAGGAGTTTCGAATGTCTGAGCATAGATAGCGATGTTGTCGATATCAGCATCCTTAGAAGCATCATTGGCAATCTTGATGCGGTTTACAGACTCGCTGTTAATGGTAGCTGTAACAGTCTTACCACTTGTAGTAGTAGCAGCCTCTGTCCATGTAGCACCACCGTCGGCAGAAGTGTAAACCTTAACTGATGCACGACCGATGTAGAATGTCACCTTGCTGACACCGTTGGAAAGTACTGGTGAGATGACATAAGAGCCATTCTTAGGAAGACGGAGGTTCTTCGTTGAACCGTTCTCGTTGTAGCTGGCGTTTGTTGAAACGTATGAACCCATGTAGAGCCATTCACCCTGACCGTCAACATTGAATGCCGTCTCGGTTTCAGGCTTTGTCTCCGGGAATGTCGTCTGGTCCTCAAAGTCCTGTACATAGTACAGACCGTCGCCACCAATAGCTGCCCATGCGTATGCTATAGAGAATAGCAACATGAGCATGATAAAAAACTGTTTAGAAAGTCTTTGTTTCATGTTAGTAATTGTAATTTTGGTTTAGTTAGTTGATTAATATATGATTTGACCTTGTGCGTTGTAGCTATTACCACCCTTAACGATATAGAAGCGACCGCTCTTGATAACCTTCAGAGGTTTGAGGCTTGAGGTTTGAGATTTGAGGTTGTCGCTAACGATATTGATTGCAGTTGCTGATGCAGGAACATACTCGTAAGGACCGAGGTCGCGAGCGTCACCATTTACCTCATGCTTGAGGAAAGGATAATCAGCGATAATCTCACGCAGTGGGTCGAATGTAGCGCCAGAAGGAATGTCGTATGTTGCGCTACCAGCACCAATCAACTGGCTGTCTGAAGCGAGACGACCAAACTTACGTGGGTAAGAGCCATCTAATGAACGTGGCTTCAGAGCATCATCCTCGTCGAGTGACAGGTAGTCATCCTTTGATGCACCCTCCAGGAGGTGGTTGCTCCAACCATTCTTTGATGCAGCAGCGTTTACTGCGTTATAGTCATCAGAACCTACACATATCTCCTGTCTGCCAAGGCATACATTATTATAGAAGAAGGTGTTGGCCTGGCTACCACCGCTCTCGAACATAAAGTCATAACCATTGTCGAAAGCAAGACAGCCGATGAGGATATGACCACCCTGGTGGCTGTTGCAGTCGAAGCCCTTTACAGAACCGCTCTTGTCGCAACCGAAGGCGATACAGTCGTATGCATAGTGAATACCCTTAGAGTTACCACCTGTGCCATTACCGCCGAGCTTGATGCCGTTACCGTTACCAGAGAATGAAGCTGAAGTGTCAAGGTAGTCCTTAACCCAAAGATGATCCTCGGCATTACCAGACTCCCATGCCCAGCACTGAGCCAGAACTACAGGATAGTCGGTCTCATAGAGGTCCCATGCGTCATCACTGTTGCGCCATGCACGGCAGCGGATGAAGCGGTTGCCCTTACCATTGTGCATCTTACAAGCGAAACCGTCAGCATCAGAACCGTAGTTGGCATCGCAGTCACAGTTGTGGTGTGAGTCGCAGTCGATAATGTCATTGTAACAGCAGTAAGAACCATCATTGCTGCTTATGCCAGGATGGGTGTCTTCAAACTTATGGCCGAAACCAAGCTGTATGCCTGAGTCGAGGTTATAAGAGAACTCGCAACGCTCGATGCGGTTGTGATTACCCTCCAGCTTAATAGCATTGTCGGCAGCGTGCATCATGTGAATACCGAAGATGATATGGTAGTCACCAGAAAGGAGAACACCGCGATCACCTACGTTACCAGTCTTGCGGTTACAGTCGATAAGCTGCTGCTCAAAGTCGAATACTGGCTTCTCACCATCAGCGCAACGTATCACGATAGGCTTAGCAGCTGTACCAATCTTGTTCATACGAACGGTGAGTTTGCCATCAGTGCCATACTTGCTGATCTTATATGTACCACCCTTACAGATGATGTGGTCACCAGGCTCTGCAGCAGCATAAGCCACTGCGATATTGTACCAAGGCTTTGCCTCTGAACCGTCACCAGTGTTATCATTACCTGTAGGAGAGATGTAGTATGTCTTACCTGTTGCAGCAGGGATAGGCTTTACAGGAACCCATACGCCCTCGGTGATGTACGTTGGGTCGTCAGGGTCAGTAGTGCTACCACCATCAGAGAATGTAATGGTGAAGGAATTCATGAATACATTGTTATCACCCTGCACGCGGAACTTCACGCCTGTGAGTTCGTCAGTGCCAGTCTTCTTGCCGTATGTAGCGAAAGTAGAAGAACTGCTTTTGATGACAAATGTTTCCACGTCTGTCCATGTAGAACCATTGTCAGTAGAATAGCTAATCTTGACGTTCTTGTTACTACCACCAGCACGATAGCCGAAACCTATCTTGGCAACATTGTCGAAAGCTGGAGTGATAACAGTACTGCTGGTGTTAGAGAACGATAAGCACTTTACGCTGTTGCTGTTCTTATACTGCACACCAGAGAAAGACCATGTACCAGATGGGAGTTCCTTCGTACCATTGAGTGTCTCGTTCAAAGTAAGTGAAGAGAAGTCCTCCGTTACTTTGTCGGCAGCACTGATGCCCATTGAGAGCACCAGTGCGACCATTGAATATATGAAGCGTTTCATTGTCATCTATATATTATATATAATGTGTGAAAGTTTTATAGCTTTCTGCCAAGGATGTCGTAGCGAACACCATTCTTGAGTACTACGATGCGACCACCGCTGACAACTTTAACGGGAACGTTAACGTTAAGGTTAGCGTTTTCGTTAACATTGCTGATAGCAGACTCTGTCAGTGGTACGCGGATGTACTGGTCATATACGCGAGCACCGCCGCTTGACTTGGTGTTGAGAATTTCGATAGTGCGGATGTTCTTAGCTTCATCCTCTGTGAGACCTGCGTTGCCGATAACGTCCCACTCGCAGTAGGTACCCTTGGTCATGCCAGTGATGCTGTTCTGACCAGAAGTATTGTCAGCATTAGTCCACTTGATAGTATAGTCACGTCCACCTGTGAAGTGGAGGTTTATCTTGAGTTGCAGAACACCATCAGTGAACTTCCAACGGATACCACCGCCGCTCTTTGCCATATCGATACCACCCTGTGTGCAACCAGCAGGAATGCTGCCATCCTTAGGCTCTGTGTATTCTGGGTTATATACTGTTGCTTCACCAATAAGTTCCATTACGCCCTGAAGGTCTGCTGGGAGAGCATCCCATGCATCCTGGAAGTGATACCAGTCGCCAGTGAGAACCTTGAAAGGAGTAACCACCTTGATGCTACCAGTAGTAGAGCGTGGCTTAACAGGACTTGTAGCATCAGCAGAAGCAGTAACTGTGAATGTGCCGCCAGCTGTTGGTGTACCGCTGATGGTCAGAGTGTTACCTTCAATAGAAGATGTCAGACCAGCAGGAAGATTGGTAACAACACCGCTTGTTGCTACGTCGTTCCACTCATAAACGATAGGCTCGATAGCAGACCCCGCGATAACCTCCTGTGAAGAGTTTGCAGTCTTACAAGTAAGTTCGATAGGTTGAGGTCTCTCAAACTCGTATGGCACGCCAGGAAGTTCGAATGCACCGAACTCTGGTGCTGCATCGTTGTAACCGATATAGATATCGTCAGCAGTGATAAGTTCTACACCTGCAGCCTCAGCCTCTGCCTGGGTCATCTTACGTGTAGGAGTGTAACCTATGATAGGCATACCCTTGTCCTTGAATACAGTGCTTGTTTCCTTCAGACGTGCGAAACCGTTGTTAGGCAGTGAACCGTCTGCCTCACGCTCTGCCTGGAAGTCAGCAACAGAGTGTGACTGGAACTCGCCGCTGTAGTCCTTTGTCTTAATCTTCTTATCCTTGATTGGCTCGCAACCGTCAATAGTTGTCCATGAGTTGTAATCTGTGTTGTGCTCAGGACCGCTTGAGAGGAACTCGTGGTTGTTGCTCTTAGCACCCCAACCTATACAGTTGTGGATATCCATAAGTCCATACTTGAACTCGGTAGAGAAACGATAGTTGAAGTCATTGCCCCAACCTACACAGTTGAGGAT
>JAZLBU010000009.1:0-9841 GCA_045613845.1 Prevotella sp.
ACGAAAACTCGAAAGTTGGACTTGTTTGCTTCATGGAATATGGCACTGAGAATGCCTACGTTTACTGACCTTTACTATAGTGGAGTGGGTATAGAGGGCAACCAGAACCTGAAACCAGAGAAGTCAAATGATGTGCAGATAGGTGCAGAATACAGCACTAAGGTATTGAAAATCAAGGCGCAGGCATTCTATAGTCATAAAACAGACATGATAGACTGGGTGAAATATACGGAGAACGGTGTGTGTGATGACATATTCCACTCGGTAAACTTCCAGTTGGATAACCTAGGGTATGAGATAGATGCCGACTTTATGGGTCGCGAGGTGTTAGGCAGCAACAGTCTGCTAAGGAAGTTTGGCGTGAAGTACAGCTATATCAGCGAAAAGTCAGACTATAAGGTGGAGGTTGTTTCAAGTAAGTATGCCATGGACTACCTGCGTCACAAACTGTTGTTGAATGCTGACGGAAGGATATGGAAAGACCTGAACCTGTCACTCAATTGGCGCTGGCAAGACAGAGTGGGAGAGGGAAATGCTCCGTATGCCCTTATGGATGCCAGGTTGTCGTGGGATGCGTGTCGTTACTCGCTTTATGTCAATGCCACTAATATATTTAATAAGGTGTATTATGACTATGGCAACATCAGGCAACCGGGACGATGCTTCATGGCTGGCATGAAGTGGATGTTCTAATCCTAAAAATACTTAAAGGAGGTGATTTTGTATTGTCTTTCTTTGAAGAATGGAAGAAAATACCTACCTTTGCAACGATGGTTTAACAATAAAATGAACCTAAAAACAAAGTAAAGGAAATTATGAAAAAAGTTTTGTTTTTCGCGGTAGTTGTGGCAGGATGCCTCGCTATCAGCTCTTGCGCAAGTAAGAAGGATTTGGAGAATTGTCAAAACGAGAACAAGTCTCTGACACAGTCATATCAAGGAGCACGCGAACAGCTTGCTGCAGCTAATGCACGTATAGCCAGTTTGATGGATCAGTTGGCTGCATGTGAGGGCAATAATGCTGCCCTGCAGAGCAGTCTGGAGAAGAGTTTGGCAAACTCAAACTCTAACAATGTGAATATCACCAAACTGGTGGACCAGATAAATGAGTCAAATAAGTATATACGCCACCTAGTAGAGGTGAAGTCAAAGAGTGACTCGCTCAACTTGGTTCTGACCAATAACCTTACACGTTCTCTGTCAAAGGAAGACTTGAAGGATGTTGACGTGCAGGTGTTGAAGGGTGTGGTGTACATCTCATTGTCTGACAATATGCTCTATAAGAGTGGTTCATACGAGATTAGTGATGCTGCTGATGCTACGCTGTCAAAGATAGCAAAGATTATCACAGACTATAAGGATTATGACGTTCTGATAGAGGGTAATACCGATACTGACGCTATAAAGCAGGCTAACATCAGAAACAACTGGGATTTGTCATGTCTGCGTGCATCAAGTGTGGTACAGGCTTTGCAGAACAAGTATGGTGTGGATCCAAAGAGACTTACTGCAGGCGGTAGGGGTGAGTATAACCCAATAGCCGACAACACTACGGTAAGCGGAAAGGCGAAGAATCGTCGCACTCAGATAATTATTACTCCGAAACTGGATGAGTTTATGAGTCTTATAGGTCAGGCTCCTAAAGAATAAGGTATAGAGTATAAAGTATAATGTATAAAGAAAAAAGCGAAGCTTCAAAGCTTCGCTTTTTTGTTTAACCTTAACCTTAACTTTTAACCATTACCTTGTCTTTGTCTTACTGCTTCATACATGAGTATGGCTGCAGAAACTGAAACATTGAGTGAATCGAGTTTGCCGAGCATAGGAATACGTATGTGGGCATAGGCCGCTTTGCGCCAAGTGTCGGTGAGTCCTGTTGACTCTGTACCCATCACAATTGCAGTAGCCTTGGTCATATCCTGCTCATAATAGAGATTGGAGTCCTGCAGCTGAGCTGTAAGGATTTGTATTCCGTGCTCATTGAGGAAGGCGATGCACTGTTCAGAGGAACATGTAGCGATGGGGACGGTGAAGACGGCACCAATGGAACTGCGGATGAGGTTGGGATTATAGAGGTCGGTTAGTGGATCGCAAACTATTACTCCATCTATTCCAGCTGCATCAGCACTACGCAGAATGGCACCAATATTGCCTGGTTTCTCGACGCTTTCAAGCACCATATAAACAGGATTGGCTTTGGCGGTATTTTCAAACTGAGCGAGGGTGTGCTGTTTTGCCTTTACTATGGCTATAACACCCTCGGTAGATCCTCGATAGGCTATCTTCTCATAAACCTTGGCTGACACCTCGTAAACGCTTGGTGTGGTGGGAGCGAGTGTGAGGTATGGCACCTGAATGTTTATCAGGTAGTCGTCGTAGGAAACGGTAAAGACGCTGTCAATCTCATAGCCAGCCTTGATGCAGTGGGTGAGTTCACGCAGTCCTTCTACAACGAAAAGTTGTTCTTCCCTACGTAAGGACGCCTTTTGCTGCAGTGCAAGCAGATGTTTTATCTTGGTGTTTTGAAGACTTGTAATCTTTTCCATAAATAAGTAAAGTTTTTAAAAAAAGAACCTGCCGAGACTCACGTCTGAGCAGGTCCAATGCAAAGTTATGTTTTATGATTATGAAAGGAGATTTCAAATAATTAAGAGTAACGGAGCAACTGTCCTGGGCGAACCTTGACATCCTTAGAAAGATGGTTGAGTTTGCATAGCTCGTCAACAGTAAGGCCGCGTCTCTTGGCAATTCTGTAAAGGGTTTCGCCAGCAGCCACCTTGTGGTAGCGTATATCAGCATTCTGCATGCGGTTGGCTGGTGTGCTCTTTTGTGCTACAGCACCGCCTTCAGGTATTGTTTCGCCTCGAACGTCGGAAGCATTGTAGCCACCATCGCCGATTTTGCCACGGAGAGCATTGGCAGCGATTGCCTCATGCTCGTAGGTTGACTTGCGGAACATGTAGTAGTCTGCTACGACATCCTGATTGCGGAAGTCAAAGAAGATTGCAGGATTGAGTGCTACACCGCACAGGCGGGTTTCAAAGTGAAGGTGAGAGCCTGTAGAACGGCCAGTGTTGCCACCGAGGCCAATAGGCTGTCCTGCTTTTACGGTCTGGTTTTCTTCTACCAACCAAGCACTCATGTGTCCGTATATTGTTTCGAGTCCGTTGTTATGACGAATCACGACATATTTTCCATATCCAGCGCCTTCGTATTTCACGATGCGTACCTTGCCTGACCAAGCAGCGCGTATTGTATCGCCGATATAAACCTTAATGTCAAGGCCTTTGTGTGCTCTTCCCCAACGAGCGCCGAAGTTACTTGTAACAACGCGGCTCTTACATGGCATGCAGAAATGCTTGAGATTTATACGGAAAGAGTCTGGGAGTTCTGTTGCACGATGTGCGTAAGTGTTGTTCCAATCATCATAAAGTTGTGATGCAGGAGTGCGAGCTTCCTCACGTTCTATAGCGGAGCGGAGGGAGAGAGTATCAAGTGAGCGCATGCGACGATCTACTGGAGCCTGGCGGGCAAGCAAATCTTGTGCAAGCGCAGGTATCGACACGAGGGTCAATAATGCTATTGTAAATATAAAATGTATTTTCTTCAAACTCATTGGTTAGTAACTCCTTATTATCGTTAGTACAACTGTTAATGTAACGCGCCCTTTGCACATTTATTGTTTGCGCGCACAATTTTTACTGAAATAGTTCAATAATTGGTGCAAAGGTATAAAAAAAAAGCCATAGAGCAATGATAAATGTGCTATACGACTTGATTTATTAACACCTGCGTGTTGGTTTTAATGTTTTTTAAGAGACGTGTTGACTTATATCACTTTTTCTTAATGTCGAGGTTGTGCTCAATATCTTTCACTTCTTTGGCAAAAGCTTTGTTGTTATTGATAGTTTCTTCTATCAATGCTATGCTATGAAGCACTGTGCTATGATCTCGTGAACCGATAAGTTTACCGATACGGGATATTGGTATGTTGGTGTATTTCTTAGCCAGATACATAGACAACTGACGAGGAACTACAATTTCACGTTTGCGTGACTTACCCTTTACGTCAGTTGGTGTAACACCATAAAAGCTACACACATGTTCGAGGATATCGTCAACGGTAAGTGGGATATTATCGGTCTTTATGGCACGTTTTACTACTCGTTCTACCAAGTCCATGTCAATATTGGAACTGTAAACCACGCTGTATGCCATAAGACTATTGATAATGCCTTCAAGTTCTCTGACAGAACCATCGGCAACTTTCGCGATGTATTCCACCACGTCCTTTGGTACGGATAGTCCATCGCGCGCGATCTTTTTATTAAGTATATCGATGCAGAGCTGCTTGTTAGGCTTTAACATTTCTGCCAGAAGTCCGCATGAGAAGCGTGTAAGCAGACGTCTGTTCATACCCTCCATCTCTGCTGGCGTGCGGTCGCTTACGAGTATTAGGCGTTTGCCATTCTTAAAGAGATGGTTGAAGATATAGAAAAAAGCATTCTGCGTCTTTGCTGCAGTCATCCATTCATGTACGTCATCAACGATGAGCATGTCGATAGTCTGATAGAAGGCGATAAAGTCATTCTCCTGACCGGTATGGACGGCGTTGGTGAACTGCAACTGGAATGTTCGTGCGCTAACATAGAGAATTCTCTTCTCAGGGTAGATTTTCTTGCAGTGGTTGCCAATGGCATTCACGAGGTGGGTTTTACCACATCCTGATGGTCCGAAGATAAACATCGGATTAAATTGCGTATTATTAGGATGTTCAGCTATTGACAGTCCTACGGAGCGTGAAAGTTTGTTACTCTTACCTTCGATGAATGTGCGGAAAGTCTGGTTGGGGTTTAGTTGTGAGTCAATCTGTGGCAACTTACTCTCGAGTGGCGTGCCAGGAGCATGTCCCAAATTTTTCTCTATGCGAGCCTTAGCTGTAAGGATGCTTTGGTCGGGGGCTAAAGTGTCATCGTTACTCTCAACGACGAGTCTGTTGCCTTTATTATTGTTTGTCGCCTCAATAAGCATGATATTCCAATCAAGGCGTATCTTACCAAAAGTATTGACAATGGCTACTCTTAGTACGTCGAGATGTTTGCTCTCAATCTCCTCACAAATGTAGTTGCTGGGTACACGAAGTACCAATGTCGATGTTGCAACCTTAAAGGTTTCGAACTCGACATGAGAGAACAGGCGGGAATATTCTTCCTGCCCGATAGTTTCGTTTATGTACTGCTGGCATGATCGCCAGAGTGCCTTGGAATCTCTCACAGAGTGATAGTAGTCAGTTGTGTAAAACTATTTGTCCTTTCTTCCAAATACTGAGAAGTGCACATAACGCTTTGGATGTGCTTTGAGGTCGATCATAAGTGAATCGGCATCGCTTACTGTCGTATTTAAATGATTGTAAAGTCCTTTGTCGTAGATGAGTAATCCAAGCGTACCCTCTCTGTTGTTGATAGCAGAGGTTATGCGCTCTACATTATTCAATGTATTGTTCACCTTTGCCATAGTGCCCTCGATATCCACTTTATTGAGATTAGCTGTAAGGGTTTCGGTGTTAGCAAGGGTATTATTAGCTTTTTCCATCACTCCAGGTACACTGTTGTTGAGTGAAGCAAGGAGTGTGTTAAGTTCAGAAGTGGTTGTTGTAAGATTTGCTGAAACGGTTGCAGCATTATGCAGAGTGGCTGCGATGGCGGGATCAGCAAGCAGTTTGTTGAGTGATGCCATGATGCTGTCAAGTTTTGGCAGCATGGCCTGTACAGCTGGTATCATAGCTTGCATCTGTGCCATAGCACCATTTTCCGCAGCACCAGGAATGATACCACCTGGTTCTATGCGCTCACGCATATTGTTGGCAAGTAATAGCGTTACCTTGATATTGCCCATGATATCGCTTTCTATCGTTGCTGTTGAACCTGCAGGAATGCGCAGCTTAGGGTCAATCTCTGCCTCTACTGTAATATTGCCGTTTGTATTGTAGTCGTATATGATATCGGTTACAGTACCCACCTTATAGCCATCGGCATATATAGGTGTTGACCTTGACAATCCTTTCAGATTGCTGAAGTTCATCTTATAAGTAGAGGTGTCGGAGAAAACACTCAGTCCCTTGAGAAAGTTCATTCCGAAGTACAGCGCAACGAGAGCTGCGATAGCTACAATAGCAATTTTTACTTCTTTGGTGAATATTTTGTTCATGTTATAATGTAAATTCGAAAGTGTTGCTTATCTGTTTTGTTTGAATTCCCTTATAGCTTCATTGATATTCATCTTGTCACCATCTTTGAATGCTATTACGAAACATCCAGGGAAGAGAGCGTTGAGTTCTTTTCTCAATCGGTTTATCTCATTGTAGTCATTTGACTCTCCTATGGTGTACTTTATCATTCCACCTTCTTTATAATGCTCAATGTCATTTCTGCCCTTGAAACGTGCATCGTTGGAACGCAGTTTCTTGTCAACGGCAAATATCTGAACCTTGAACAGAGGCACATTCTTTGAAATCTTTTTCTTGGGTTCAGGGGTAGGGGAATCAATGTTCTCCTGTTGTGCTTTGCTGTCAAAATTAGGTTTGACCTCTGGTGGTAACTCGGGTTTACCCTGTGGTGCGACTTCCTGTCTGAAGTCTGAGCGACTATGCACTATAGGATCAATGTCCTCAGGCTTGTATGGTATTGTAATACCGTCGTCGTATTTGTTTTTGTATTGTGCGAAAGCCTGATAGATGCCACGTGCAATGTCGTCAATCTTTTTCTCATCGTTGAGCAACTGTTCATCACTTGGTGTGGAGATGAAGCCTAACTCTATCAGACAACTGGGCATGGATGTTTCGCGTAATACGAGGAAACCTGCTTGCTTTACGCCCTTGTCGGGACGTCCTGCTGTAGAGCATACATTACGTTGTACATATTTTGCCAGATCAACAGACTTATGCATGTTGTTGTCTTGCATAAACTCGAAGATGATGTAACTCTCAGAACTATTTGGGTCAAAACCTTGATAGCGGGTTTTATAGTCTTTCTCCTGCAATATCACTTCATTCTCTCTCTTAGCTACAGCAAGGTTGTCAGCAGCCCGATGCATTCCCAGAGTGTAGGTTTCCATGCCTCGTATGGAAGATGGTCTGGAAGGAGCCGCATTCGTGTGTATGCTTATAAAGAGGTCAGCCTTAGCTTTATTGGCTATATCAGCCCTTCCGTGCAGCGTAACAAAAACGTCAGTTTTACGTGTGAAGATGACTTTTACATCAGGACTGTATCGCTCAAGATATTTACCAAGAGCAAGCGCTGTCTTGAGGTTGATATCTTTTTCCTTAGAGAAGGCGCCCACAGCACCAGCATCATGTCCTCCATGCCCAGGGTCGATGACAAGGGTAAATCTCTTGGCATTGATATTGGGAATAAAGGTAAGTATGCTGATTACTAATATGATAAGCCTTAATTTCATCACGATGGTATCGTTTTTGGATTACAAAGGTACAAAAAATATAGAAAATAAGGTGAGCGCTATATGACTTTTAATTTTTATTAAGAAACTGCAAAAAAAATACAAGTACACCTTATTTATTTATAGAATAAAATCATTAACTTTGCGACGTTAAAATGAAAACTGCCGACGACAAGGCTTAAAAACTAAATAGATAAAGAAAATGAATAACAACAACCAACAGGGACAGCAACTGCAGGTAGATATCAAACAGGAAATAGCTAAGGGCGTGTATAGTAATTTTGCTATCATATCTCATTCTCACGCTGAGTTTATAGTGGATTTTGCTTCAACATTGCCAGGCACACCAAAGGCTCAAGTGGTTAGTCGCGTAGTGCTGGCTCCTGAACATGCTAAGCGTCTTGCTATGGCATTACAGGATAACATTATGCGATATGAGCAGGAGTTTGGCAAGATAAACATCGGTAACGCTCCTCAGGGTGCCGCTCCCAAGACAGCCAATCCGTTTGGTGCAAGTCAGGGAGAGGCGTAGGATATGGGACAGATTTATATAAAGGATATGCGTATGCATGCCTTTCATGGTGTGAATGAGCAGGAACGTGTTGTTGGCAACGACTATGTTGTCAACGTGTGCGTGGATTATCCTTTAGAAAAAGCCTGTCAGAGCGACGATGTAAACGATACGCTAAACTATGCATCGCTCGTTGATATAGTAAAGCAGGAGATGAAGATCCCCAGCAACTTACTTGAACATGTGGCAGGCAGAATAATTGATGCTGTTTTTGCCAAGTATGACGAGGCAGAGGCCGTAGAAATAGATATTAGAAAAATAGGAGCACCGATGTCGGCTGATTTCGATGGTGCAGGAATAAAGGTAAAAAGATTTAATAGATAGATGATGAAAATAGGATTTGATAACGACAAGTATCTTAGTATACAGTCTGAACACATTAAGGAACGTATAGCAAAGTTTAAAGGTAAACTATACCTGGAACTGGGTGGCAAACTATTTGATGACCATCACGCAAGCCGTGTGTTGCCAGGTTTTCAGCCTGACTCAAAGCTACGTATGTTCAGTAAGATTAGCGACCAGATAGAAATCGTGATAGTAATAAGTGCTGAGGATATAGAACGTAATAAGGTGCGTGCTGACCTCGGTATAACCTATGATGAGGATGTGTTGCGTCTTCGTGATGAGTTTATTGGACGTGGATTTATGGTAGGTTCGGTAGTTATCACACATTACAATGGACAACATACTGCTGATGATTTCCGTAAGCGCTTGGGACGCATGGGGATAAAGTCATACGTTCATTATCTCATTGACGGCTATCCTCATAATGTGCAACTGATAGCTTCAGACGATGGTTTTGGTAAGAATGATTACGTGGTTACAGAACGTCCGTTGGTGATAGTTACTGCTCCAGGACCAGGTTCAGGTAAGATGGCGGTGTGCCTTTCACAGTTGTATAACGAGCATAAGCGTGGAATAGAGGCAGGGTATGCTAAGTTTGAGACATTCCCTGTTTGGTCATTGCCTTTGAAACACCCAGTAAACATAGCCTATGAGGCGGCAACGGCAGACCTTAACGATGTCAATATGATAGACCCTTTCCACTTGGAGGCTTACGGTAAGACAGCTATCAACTACAACCGCGACATTGAGATATTCCCTGTGCTTAACGCATTGTTTGAGGGTATATATGGTCACAATCCATATAAGTCGCCTACTGATATGGGTGTTAATATGGTGGGTTTCTGTATCAGTAATGACGAGGTATGTTGTGAGGCATCAAAGAATGAGATAGTACGCCGTTACTATGACGCAACAAATAAATTTGCGAATGGTGCCAGCAACGAAGCAGAGGTGCAGAAGATTCAGCTGCTCTTTAATCAGGCAAAGATAAACACTGACTATAGAAAGGTTACTGTAGCAGCGAGGGAACGTAAGGCTAAGAACGGAGGCATACCAAGTGCGGCAATGGAATTAGAGGACGGCACTATCATTACAGCTGAGGCAAGTGATTTGCTCGGTTCTTGTGCGGCATTGCTGCTCAATGCGATGAAACATCTGGCAGGTATAGATCATTCTGTGAAACTGATTCCTCAGAACATGATAGAGCCTATACAAAAAACGAAGGTTGAATACCTGCAAGGCAAAAATCCTCGTCTGCATACTGATGAGGTGCTCGTTGCACTCTCTGTATTGTCACAGGTAAACGACACCTGCGTTAAGGCACTGGAGAAATTACCTTTGTTCAAAGGTTGTCAGGCTCATGCCACAGTAATGCTGTCAGAGGTTGACCGCAAGATACTCAAGAAGCTTGGTGTCGGACTTACGTGTGACCCTATAAAAAAGATTTGAAGATATGCAAATTAAAAGGCGA
>JAZLBU010000010.1:0-9129 GCA_045613845.1 Prevotella sp.
TAGCCTAAAATAGCATGCCACATTTTAACATTTGAGCAAGTAACGAGGTCACCAATGTCACCAATGTCGCCAATGTCGCCAATGTCGCCAATGTCGCCAACGCTGTTACGTACGTGCATGTATAGGTTATTATATATATAATATAAATATCTCTTTTCCTTATAATGGTTTCTCTCTTCTTTTAGGAGAGCAGTTCTCATCCATCATCTATAATCTATTATCTGTTGCATTTGCAAAATCTTGCTGGCGACATTGGCGACAATGGCGACAATGAAAAAAATAAAGGATTTTATTTTGTTCTTATCGCAAAATTTTGTACCTTTGCGAGAAACAAAGAAAAAGGATGAGACAGATTATACTATGGGTTGGTGCCCTTGTGGTGGGTACCATTCTTGGATTGATGCAGGTGGGTGCCATCGATGCGGTGGCAAATTTTGTGGCTACGGTCTATACCAGACTGTTCCAGTTGTTGGCAGTGCCTACTATTGTGTTGGCAGTCACCACCACTTTGGCATCGCTGGGTAAGGGACAGGGGGCAGGACGCATCTTCCGCCATACCATCACCTATACGCTACTGACCACTATAGTGGCAGCTGCAGTGGGACTGATGCTCTTTGTGGTCATAGCCCCAGGTACATTGCCTGCAGTGAGTGAGTTGACAGTGGATTCGCAGTTGTCAACCATGAACACCCAACTGTCTTATTCTGACCATATACTCAGCATTATACCTAACAATATTGTGAAGCCATTTCTAGAGGGTAACGTGCTGTCACTGTTGTTGTTAGCAGCAGCCTCTGGTTATGGTTTGGCACGAATGCCAGAGTCTGATAACAAGCAGACGGTCATACGTTTTCTGCATGGTTTGCAAGATTTGCTCTTCATGCTCATTCGTGGACTCATCTGGTCATTGCCATTAGGCATCGTAGCTTTTGCAGCCCAGCTCTCAGCCCAACTCAGTGCGGGGGTGGTAGCTGATTCGCTCGGAAAATATGTTGCAGTGGTTCTGGGAGGCAACCTGTTGCAGTTCTTCGTTGTGTTACCTCTGTTTCTGTTGCTACGAGGACTGAATCCTTTCCGTACGCTTAGCAAGATGATGCCTGCAGTGCTGATGGCACTCTTCACCAAGAGTAGTGCAGCCACACTGCCAGTTACTATGCAGACAGCGGAGCAGCGACTGGGTGTGCAACCCAAGATAGCACGTTTCGTACTGCCTATTTGTACCACTATCAATATGAATGGTTGTGCAGCATTCATTCTGGTCACCTCATTATTCGTAATGCAACAAGGAGGCATGCAACTCACATGGGTCACCATGCTCACATGGCTTGTTATCAGTGTGCTCTCAGCTATAGGCAATGCAGGAGTGCCTATGGGGTGCTATTTCCTCACTCTTTCGCTGATGTCAGGCATCAATGCTCCCATCGCTGTGTTAGGCATCATACTTCCTATATACACCATCATCGATATGATAGAAACAGCAGTCAACGTATGGAGTGATTCATGCGTCTGTGCTATGACCAATCATGACTTGAAGGATTCATCTTTGTAAGAAGGATGTGAGATGAAAAAGATAGGTTTGCTGTCAGATACCCACTCACACTGGGATGAACGCTATGTGAAGTATTTCACGGGGTGTGACGAGATATGGCATGTGGGTGATTTTGGCACTATAGAGATAGCCGACAAGCTGAGGGAGATAGCCACTCTGCGAGGGGTGTATGGCAACATAGACGGCGATGTGGTGAGAAGGGAGTTTCCTGAGGTGTTGCGCTTCAAATGTGAGGATGTGGATGTGCTGATGAAGCACATAGGAGGCTACCCAGGCAGGTACGACCGCTCCATAGCGAGACAGATATACAGTAAACCCCCAAAACTCTTTATTTCAGGACATTCGCACATAACCAAAGTGATGTTTGATCACCAGTTGCATGTGCTCCACATAAACCCTGGAGCAGCTGGATTGTATGGTCAGCAACCAGTGCGCACACTGGTACGCTTTGTTATAGACGGCGATCAAGTGAAAGATTTGGAAGTCATAGAGTTGGGATAACATTGGTCAAAGTAAAAAGAGAGAAAGGTTTTGGGTATTTAAAAAAAATATTGTAACTTTGCAGACAATTCATGATAGAAGTAACAGAAAAGACCATTGACATAGACCAGCTATTGCGCTCAAAACTGGGCGACAAGGCACGCTGGGTGCCTCGCTTCATGGTGAAATGGCTGAAGAAACTCATTTGGCAAGACAGGGTAAACGATTTTCTGTGGGGGGCACGTCATGAGGTAGGCACACCTTGGCTGAAGCACGCACTGAAGTATCTGGGCAACGAGATAATAGTAGAGGGAAAGGAAAACCTGCCTGATGCGCAGGACGGCAAGCACTACACATTCGTCTCCAACCATCCGCTTGGTGGCATTGACGGCATAGCCATAGGCACTGTGTTAGGAGAAAAATATGGCGAGAACTACAAATATCTGGTCAACGACCTGTTGATGAACCTTCCTGGACTTGCTCCGCTATGCGTGCCAGTGAACGTAGCAGGCAAGAAACAGAGCCGAGACCTACCCAAGATGGTAGATGGCGTGTTTGAGTCGGATGTGCATATACTGATGTTTCCTGCAGGTCTGTGCTCAAGAAAGATAGACGGCGAAATCCACGACCTGCCTTGGAAGAAAGCCTTCATAACCAAGAGCGTGAAAACCCAGCGCGATGTGGTGCCCATATATTTTGAGGGCAGAAACTCAGAGCGCTTCTATCGCATAGCCAATATATGCAAGAAGTTACACCTGAAGGTGAACATAGCCATGCTCTATCTGGTGGACGAGATGTTCAGGAATGAAGGCAAGACATTCAAGGTGAGCATAGGCAAACCCATACCCTGGCAAACATTCGACAAGACAAAATCGCATAGCGAATGGGCCCAGTGGGTGGAAGACAGGGTTTATAAACTGAAATAGCCCAAACATATTACATTCAACTTTCAACTATATATAATAGATGGACGCAGAAATAATAGCCCCCGTACCCCTTGAGCTCATAAAGGCGGAACTCACTCCTGAGAAGAAGTTGCGCATGACCAATAAGAGCAACAATGAGATATACATCTTCACGTATCACGACTCTCCCAACCTGATGCGTGAGATAGGTCGTCTGCGTGAGATAACCTTCCGCATGGCAGGAGGAGGTACAGGCAAAGAACTTGACTGGGACGAGTATGACACCTGTGAGAATTGCTACAAGCAACTCATAGTGTGGAACCCTGAGTCAGAGGAGATAATAGGAGGCTATCGCTATATAATGGGTGATGAGTGGACCTATGACGAGAATGGTCAGCCCGAACTCGCTACCAGCCATCTGTTTAGGTTCTCGGAGAAGTTTATTAAGGAATATGCTCCATACACCATAGAGTTGGGACGTTCATTCGTAACACCAGAATATCAGAGCAGCAAGATGGGCGCCAAGAGCCTCTTTGCCCTCGACAATCTGTGGGACGGACTGGGTGCACTGACAGTTATCAACCCCAAGATGAAATACTATTTTGGCAAGATGACGATGTATCCTAGCTACATACGTTTTGGCAGAGACCTGATACTCTACTTCCTCAAGAAGCATTTTGACGACAAGGAAGGGCTGATTTATCCGATGAAACCGTTGAAATTGGATACTCCAGAAGAGGAATTGGCGCAGGTGTTCTGTGGTAGAGACTTCAAGGAAGACTACCGTATTCTTAATGGTGGCATCAGGGCTTTGGGATTCAATATCCCCCCACTGGTGAATGCCTATATGAACCTCTCTCCAACCATGAAACTCTTTGGCACAGCCATAAACTACGGCTTTGGCGATGTGGAGGAGACAGGCATACTGATAGCTGTTGACGAGATACTCGAAAGCAAACGAGTGAGACACATAGAGTCGTTCGTTAAGCAACACCCTGAGTCGCTCAACCTCACAAGCGGAGCAGCCAAGGTGGTGAAGGAGATTAAGAAGTCTTGAACTTTTGAACTTTTGAACCTTTGAACCTTTGAACCTTTGAACTTCTAAAGTTCTCTGAGCACTTCGAGTGTCTTCATTTCGCCAAACTGTGGGATGTGAAGACGGTAATACATAAGAGTAATGTCAATGATGCGATTGCGCTCATTGCGAGATAAAGGAAAAAGATGTAGATTAGAAGGCGACATACGCATGATGATCTGCATCTTTTTTGCATCCTCAGCACTCAGAAAGTCGGAGTGGAGTGGGGCAGACGGGCAGAAAGCACCCTCGCGAAGGTCGAACAGCGCACCCTCCTCGTAGCTTGCCATGTCAGGTTGGAAACCCAGAAAGAGAGACATTCTCACCATAAACATAAGGTGGAAATTGGCTATGCCCTTATTGCTTGCATCAAGCCAGGTGAGGCTCTGCTCCACAAAATCATATAGCAAGGCATCGGTATGCATGCTGCGAGTGGCGTAATTAAGAAATTCTGCCAAGAAAAACGTGATAGCCATCTTGCTCGCATCAAGAGATATAGAAGAATAAGGTATGGCAATCTGTGCCTCCTTTATGCGTGATATGTTTTGACGAGGCGAGCGCTCAAGGTTTACGTTCAGTATGGTCATAGGCTGAAAATACTGCCTGCGCACCTTCGATGTTCTCGATGTGGTGACTTTCCACACGGCAGACAGTCTTCCCTCCTCCCTTGAAAGGAAATCGACGATGATTTTGTTGTCGTTAATCTTCACCGTCCTGAGCACTATGCAACGAGTCTTACTCTCCATTTTCTGACTGCAAAAGTAACAATATAAGTTGAAAGAAGTGGAAGGAGAGGGGAGAGATTTTCTTAATAAATCTTAAAATCCTTTCATCTTTCAACTTTCAACTTTCATCTTTCAACTATTATTTGTACCTTTGCACCCGCTAAGAGAAATGGTGCCTTTGAAAAAGCATCGCTTCCAACTCTTAGTCAGAATGGTTTGGCGCGTTCGTATATCGGTTAGTACTCAAGATTTTCATTCTTGCAAGAGGGGTCCGACTCCCCTACGCGCTACAAAGAAAAATTATTCGCCATCGGATAGCGATATTCACAGTGGTGGCGAAGGAAAAGAGGGGCAAGGGCATCGATGCCTAACCTGATTTTCCGCCCAGGGCAGCTGTAGTGGCGCAAGACCCATAAGCTAATGTAAACCGTCAGTTGAATAAAGACTGACACAAAACCAAAAGAAAAGAAAAAATGGCAAATCACAAGTCATGTGAAAAGAGAATCCGCCAGACTAAGGCAAGGACTCAGAGCAACAAGTACTACGCAAAGACTATGCGTAACGCAGTTCGTAAGCTTCGTGCTACAACAGACAAGGAAGAGGCAGTAGCACTCTATCCAAAGGTGCAGAAGATGCTTGACAAGCTTGCAAAGAAGAACATTATTCATAAGAATAAGGCAGCAAACATCAAGTCAAGTCTTGCACTTCACATCCAGAAACTTGGTTAAGTTCTGGACTTGATTAGAACACAAGATTGTTTCCATAATAATTTTTTTTCAAGGGGTTGCAGCTCGTGAGGGGTAGCAACCCTTATTTTTTTGTGCTTTTTTATTTGGTTATTTCATAATTTTTTGCTAACTTTGCATGGAATAAATTCAATGTCACTAATCTAATGGAAGAAATTCAAAACAAAGAAGCAAACTACACTGGTAAAAACATTCAGGTGCTTGAGGGACTTGAGGCAGTACGTAAGCGTCCAGCTATGTACATAGGTGATATCTCAGAGAAGGGATTGCACCACCTCGTAAACGAAACCGTAGATAACTCTATCGATGAGGCTATGGCAGGTTACTGTACTGACATACAGGTGGTAATCAATGCCGATAACTCTATAACCGTGGAGGATAACGGTCGTGGTATCCCTGTGGATGAGCACCCTAAACTGCATAAGTCGGCACTGGAGGTTGTAATGACAGTGCTCCATGCTGGTGGTAAGTTTGATAAGGGTTCATACAAGGTGTCAGGTGGTCTGCACGGTGTGGGCGTGAGCTGTGTTAACGCTCTGTCCTCTCACATGCTCTCTCAGGTGTTCCGTGATGGTAAGATATACCAACAGGAATATGAGATGGGTAAGCCTCTCTACCCAGTAAAGGTGGTGGGCGAGACTGATAAGCGTGGTACACGTCAGCAATTCTGGCCTGATGCTACCATCTTCACTGAGACGGTGTATAAGTATGACATCGTGGCTCGCCGTATGCGTGAGCTCGCATTCCTGAATGCTGGCATCACCATCACGCTGACTGACCTGCGTCCTAATGAGGAGGGAAATCTGCGCCAGCCCGAGGTGTTCCACGCTAAGGAAGGTCTGAAGGAGTTTGTGCGCTACGTTGATCGCCATCGTACTTCTATTATTGGTGACCCTATATGCCTGAAGACTGAGAAGGCAGGCATTCCTATTGAGATAGCTCTGCTATACAACAACGACTATTCAGAGAATATACACTCATACGTCAACAATATCAACACCATCGAGGGTGGTACTCACCTCACTGGTTTCCGTATTGCCCTGGCACGCTCGCTGAAGAAGTATGCTGATGAGGACGACCAGTTGCGCAAGCAGATGGACAAGGCGAAGATTGAGGTGGCTCCTGACGACTTCCGTGAGGGACTGACTGCTATCATCTCTGTTAAGGTTGCTGAGCCTCAGTTTGAGGGACAGACAAAGACCAAACTTGGCAATAAGGAGGTGAACGGTGCAGTGCAACAGGCTGTTGGTGAGGCAATGAACAATTACCTCGAAGAGCATCCTAAGGAGGCACACACAATTTGTGAGAAGGTGATACTGGCTGCTACTGCACGTATCGCAGCACGTAAGGCGCGTGAGAGTGTACAGCGTAAGAATCCAATGACGGGTGGTGGACTGCCAGGCAAACTGGCTGACTGCTCTAGTCGTGATCCAAAGAAGACTGAGATATTCCTTGTCGAGGGTGACTCTGCAGGTGGTTCGGCTAAGCAGGGACGTGACCGTCACACCCAGGCTATCCTCCCACTGCGTGGTAAGATTCTTAACGTGGAAAAGGTTCAGTGGCATAAGGTGTTCGAGGCTGAGTCAGTAAACATCATCCTTCAGGCTATCGGAGTGCGCTTTGGCGTGGATGGCGAGGATTCTAAGGAGGCAAACATCGACAAACTGCGTTATGACAAGATTATCATCATGACCGATGCCGATGTCGATGGTTCACATATCGACACCCTCATCATGACACTCTTCTTCCGCTTCATGCCTAAGGTGATACAGGAAGGACACCTCTATATCGCTACTCCGCCTCTCTATCTGTGTACCTACAAGAACAATAAGGAGTATTGCTACACTGAGGAGGATCGTATCCGTTTCATAGAGAAATATTGTAATGGCGATGCTGACGACAGTCGTCTGCACACTCAGCGCTACAAAGGTCTGGGTGAGATGAACCCAGAACAGCTTTGGGATACCACTATGAATCCTGAAACACGTTTGCTCAAGCAGGTAACCATACAGAATGCAGCTGATGCTGACGAGATATTCTCTATGCTGATGGGTGATGATGTTGAACCACGTCGTATCTTCATCGAGGAGAACGCTACGTATGCTAACATTGACGCATAAGGCATGAGAAAAAAAGATATTAGTCCGCTTACCATTGATGGTGTAGTAAATAAATACCCGTTACCACATGTAGGCGATGATATAGTTCTGGTTGAATCACTTCATGACCTTCAGCCTTTGTTGGAGGTTCGTCGTATGTCGCTATGTCTCTTCATCGGCATTTGTACCGATGGAATCGTGACATTTGAAGTGAATGGCAAGAAACGTGTCGCAAGCAGCAAGACGGTGATGATTGTTACTGACGAGTCAGTTATTGACCGTATGAGGGTTAGTGACGACTTCAACGGTTTTGGTATCTTCATATCATATAAGATGCTGCATGACATATTGGAGGATGTGTCATACATGAGCGACCTGTTCCTGTTGAGTCATAACCACCCAGTGTTTGATGTTCAGGAGTCTGATATAGAGATAGCTCGCCAGTATTTCAGCACTATACTTAATCGCATAAATATGCCTGAGCATCGTTTTCGTAAGGAAGTGGTGCGTCTGCAGATTCTCTCACTGCTCTATGATTTCGACAATGCCTTTGAGAATGTTCTTAATAAGCCATCAAAGGAGGAGAAGCAGTCAAGGGGTGAGCGTATCTTTGTAAACTTTGTTCAGCTCGTAGAGCAGAATTTCCGTGAACAGCGCCAGGTGCAGTGGTATGCTAAGGAAATGAATATCACACCAAAATATCTTAGTGAGGTGATATCCACTGTCAGCCGTCGTACACCTAACGAATGGATAGACAAATTCGTTACTACTGAGATGCGTAACCTGTTGCGTCACACCAACATGAAGATGTTTGAGATAGCTGAGGAGCTGAACTTCCCTTCACAGTCTTTCTTTGGCAAGTATTTCAAGGAGAATGTGGGTGTTAGTCCGTCGGAATACCGCAATGGCATTGAGAAGTAGTAATGATAGTTCAGATTGACAACGTACTTGTATCATCAGATATCCTGACGGAGAATTTCTGTTGTGACCTTACCAAGTGTAAGGGAGAATGTTGTATAGAGGGCGATGCAGGAGCTCCTATCACCCTTGACGAACTGGAACAGATAGAGGAGCATCTCGATGCCGTCAGGCATGATATGTCAGTGCCTGCCCAACTCGTTGTTGAGGCTCAGGGTGTGGCTTATACTGATAAGGAGGGCGACCTTGTCACCAGTATAGTGAATGGCAAGGATTGTGTCTTTACATGTTATAAGGATATAGAAATTAACGATGAAACCGTAGAAAATTGTTGTCTCTGTGCATACGAAAAGGCTTATAGGGAAGGAAAGATAGGATGGCAGAAACCTATGTCGTGTGCCCTTTATCCTATTCGTGAAGACACCCTCAGCAACGGACTGACCGCATTGGCTTACCATCGCTGGCATGTTTGTAAGGATGCAGTGAAGAAAGGCAATGAGTTGCAGATGCCTTTGTATAAGTTCTTAAAAGAACCCCTCATCCGTCGCTTTGGCGAGGAGTGGTACGGTGCTCTCTGCGAGGCAGGAGAGCAACTTAAACTTTCGAACTTTTGAACTTTCTAACTTTCTCAC
>JAZLBU010000011.1:0-8102 GCA_045613845.1 Prevotella sp.
ATGCGAAACCCCTGCCGAGGGTCTGCACCTTCAGTTCCTTATCATTGAGGAACCACTGGTTGACCGTAGTTATCTCATATTCGCCACGAGCAGAAGGTTTGATTTTGCTTGCCACATCAACCACCTTGTTAGGATAGAAATAGAGGCCCACGACAGCGTAATTGGACTTAGGCTCAGAAGGTTTCTCCTCGATAGAGAGACAGTTGCCCTCCTTGTCGAATTCAGCCACGCCATAGCGCTCGGGGTCGTTAACCCAATAGCCGAAGACGGTAGCCTTATGCTCCTCCTCTGCTGTGCGCACAGCCTCCTGCAGCATCTGGGTGAAGCCAACACCCTGGAAGATGTTGTCGCCAAGCACGAGACAGACGCTATCGCTGCCAATGAAATCCTTGCCGATGGTGAAAGCCTGCGCCAGACCATCAGGAGAGGGTTGCTCAGCATACTCAAAGTGCACGCCATAGTCGGAGCCATCACCCAGCAGGCGCTTAAAGCCTGGCAGGTCGAACGGTGTGGAGATGATGAGAATCTCACGGATACCAGCCAACATCAGTACTGATATCGGATAGTAGATCATGGGTTTGTCATAGATAGGCATCAACTGTTTGGAGATGCCTTTGGTGATTGGGTAGAGGCGTGTTCCGCTGCCTCCGGCGAGGACGATACCTTTCATGTTAAAACTTCGTTTTACCATGCACTATCGGCTGCACTCGGCATAGTTAAAGTAAACTTTACTCTGCTCTCATTTGCACGATAGTTCATTTATGTTAATTATAATTCGAGTTCAGCAGGGCCTCGAGTTGTTGGAGGCGCTTGCGTGGGAGTTTGGTTTCGAGGAAACGCTGGTATTGCGACAGGGAGTGGGTGTCGGTGCCCGTGAAAGTGTAGTAGTTGTGGTCGAGAAGCCAGAAGGCTTTCTTCTGCACCACCTCGCCGTAGAGCCCGCTGACGGCTGGTATGTTGAGTTGGAAATGGATGCGCATACCGCGCAGTTCCTCATAGTCCTTCTCGTCCATATACTGATAGCGGCAGGGGTGAGCCAGCAGCGGGTAGATGCCGTCGGCCATTATCTCATGCAGCATTCCCTTCATATTATAAGGTGGAGTGAAGTAGCTCGTTTCCACCAACAGATGGTTATCAGGCAGGGGCAGCTTCTTAGCCCTTGGGAGAGAGAAGAAGTTGTCGAGCATATTCTCAGCAGCCAGATGGAGTTCGATGTCGCATCCGCCTTTTTCCCTGATGATATCGAGTGTGTCGTTATATACCTCCTGAAGGCTCTCGGGTGTGTTAGGCATATCCTCCATGACATGGGGGGTAAACCAAACCTTCTTAACCCCCTGCTGTTGCATGAGGTTAAGAAGGTCAATTGTCATAGTGTGTTTCTGTACACCATCATCCACACCTGGCAACAGGTGGCAATGGTGATCAGTGTAGCCCTGAAGCAGTCCACTATCAGAAACCTTTATTGACGAGTTCCAGAAGAACATACTTTTTACTCACTTTGTTCGTACGAAACGCTGACGCTACATTACTCTTCTTCATCATCCACGGCATAGCCATAGCCATTGCTCTTGCCGTAGCCGTAGCCCTGACTGCCATAACGGCTGTAGCCATAGTGGTAGCCATAGCGTCCGTGACCATTCGACGTGCCATTGAGAAGAGTTGTCATGTTGTTGAACTTCTTCTCGTCATAGTATGTCTGAATCATCGGAAGCATCTCACGCTCAAGCAGTTCGGCACGAATCACGAAGATGCTCATGTCAGTCCACTTAGCGATGATAGTGGTATCAGCCACGATATCAACAGGAGGACAGTCGATGAATACATAGTCGAACTTATCACGCAGTTCCTTGATGAGAGCATCGAGACGAGGGTTGTAGAGCAACTCTGTTGGGTTAGGTGGTATAGAACCTACAGGAATGATGCTCAGGTTCTCGGTATTAGGTGCCTTAACCACAGGACAGGTGTCGATAGTACCAGCGAGGTAGTCAGAGATACCCTTGGTAGGATTGCCGATATACTCACCCATACTAGAACGACGGAGGTCGAGGTCGACAATCACCACACTCTTATCCTTGATAGCGAAGCTGGATGCTATGTTAGCCAGCAGGAATGTCTTACCTGAGCCAGGGTTGAAGCTGGTAGCCATGATGACCTTGGTATCCTTGCCCGTACTGTTAATCATGAACTCGAGGTTGGTACGTATGACGCGGAAAGCCTCGTTGATGATGTTACGACTGCGTGGCTTAACCAATATCTTGTATCCCAGAGAGTTATCAGCCTTACGCAACCAACGGAAGCGGTTCTTCTTGATCATCTCCTTAGTCTGGTACTGAGGTATCTCACCCAGATAAGGCACGGTGAGGTTCTCCAGATCGCGACGACCACGCACGGTGGTGTTAAGCATCTCGCGGATATAGAGGATAGCCACAGGAATGAGCAGTCCGAGGAGCAGTGCTATGCCCAGTATCTTCGCCTTCTGAGGAGAAGAAGGAGCATTGCCACCCATAGGAGGAGTGATGACACGAGTGTTATAGGCAGTGAACGCCTGGCTGAGCTCGTTCTCCTCACGCTTCTGGAGCAGATAGAGGTATAGGCTCTCCTTAATCTTCTGCTGGCGCTCGATAGAGAGCAGGTTCTTAGCCTGCACAGGGCTCTGAGCTATCTTGCCCGTATTCTGAGCCGCATTGCCCTGTTCGCTGCGCAGTTTGGTGTTAAGACTGGTGATATCGTTGTTCAGTCCGTTGATGATAGACCCCTTCATGCTAGCCAACTGTTTGTCGATATCGGTAACCAGGGGGTTGTTATCAGAACTGTTGGAAACCAAGCTGTTACGCTGCAGCACCAGACTGTTATAGCTTGAGAGCATGTGTTCAACGGCACCATCGCCCACCCCAGTGTTAGCAGGCATGAGGCTGTGCTTAGCACCATCATGCTGCAGGGCATTCTTTATGTAGCGAGCCATGTAGAGCTGGTTCTCCAGTTCGCGAGCCTTATTGTCAGACACCGAAGCCTGCTGCATAGCCAAAGCCGTTGACCCAGCGAGGTCAGGAGTGAGAGTCTGGCTCTTGTAGGTAGAGATTTTGTTATCCACACCACCCAGTTCCTGCTCAATCATCTTCAGGCGTTCGCCGATAAACTCGCTGGTAGCCACAGCTATCTGGTTCTTATCCTTCACCCAAGACTCGTTATACACATCGATGAGGGTGTTGATGACATCCTCGGCACGACGAATGTTCACATCGTTATAAGTGAGGTCGATGACAGCAGACATCTTGTTGCTCAGAGCCACATTCAGACGGCTCTGGCTTCTGCCCAATGCAGCGAGCATAGGCAGACGAGTAACGAGAATCTCGCGTTTGCTACCAGGATTGAAGAATGCGGTAGGCATCACCTGAATATCGCCCACAGGAGTCTTAATCTTTCCGCCCACGGTGCCTTTGCAAGTGTCGCTGCTCTTAATCTCCTTACCCTCGCGTACAGACTTGAGTTTGGTAATCTGCACATTGTTGCCACTGAGGGTCAGAGTGAACGAAACGCCCTGAGTATCAAGCAGTCCGGGAATGTAGGTAGTAACAGGCAAAGACTTGTCATAGAGTGTCTTATCCTGGAACACTCCGTCGCTGGCATACTCATAATCAAGATGCAGGCGCTTCACCACCTCAAGCATGAGGGCGGGACTCTGGAAAGTTATGAGCTCGTTGTTAACATCACTGGTGGCATTGAACATACCCATAGAACCCATGTTAGTCAGCTGGCTGGCAAACGAACGGGTGCTGCGCTGGTTGTCCTCCTTAATCATCACAGCCGCACGACGAGTGTAGGTATTAGGAGTGATGAGCAGATAGTAGGTAGCCACCGACAGGCAGAAGAACACCGAGATAGCGAACCACCACCAGCGATGCAGACACATGCTGTAGAGGTCTTTGATATTTATAGAGTTTACCGCTTGCTGTTGCTGACGGCTTACTGACTCCTCAACTTTTGAATTTTCCATACTGGTCTATATATGAATAATGTACGTGTACTTATATTTATGCTAGGGGATTATCTACGAGTAGCCAGACTCACGATAGAAGTGGTGAGCGAAGCCACTGAAATCCAGAAGCCTGTTGAGAGCATGTTGTTAGCATTAACAGACGTTTGGCGCTTGCGGTAAGAGTTTGGCTCAACATACACCACATCGCCCTCCTGCACATAGTATGCAGGACTCTTGACTACCTGCTCCAGGTTGTTGAGGTTGAGGATGTAGGTAGAAGCCTGACCCTCAGCTGAGGTGCGCACCACCATCACATTCTCACGCTTGCCCTGAATATTGAGGTCGCCTGCAGTTCCCAGAACATCAAACAGCGTCATATTGTCCTTAGTCAGCGGATAGCGACCAGGTCGAGACACCTCGCCAAGCACATTGACATAAGAGTTGTCCATCTCGACTATCACGATAGCATCCTTACAGAGGTTTTCGTTTATGAGTCGGTTCTGAACATACTCAGCCACCTCATCACGCTTCATACCCTCAACGGTTATCTTACCCAACACGGGGAAATCAATCTGTCCGTTAGAGTCAACGGTGTAGGCAAGGTTAGCCTGAGAAGTGCGTGCAGAATTCTGCATACCCACGCGAGTACCTATTACAGGCATGTTATACAGAGCAGCCAACTGCAGGTCGCGGCTATGCACGGCAATCATCAGGTGGTCGCTCTTTTGAATACGCAGAGCCTGTGCTATGGCCGTCTGGAGCACAGTGTCCTTGTTAGCCACATCCTGAAAGTAAGCCACCTTCTTAGGTGAGGCACATGAAGCCATCATTGCTATTGCAACGACAGCGAATGTTAATGTTCTGATTACTGTTTTCATTGTTGTATATATACTTTTTTCTTTCTATTTCTTGTCTATCTCGATTCTCACGTCGCCCGACTGCACGGTGGAGAAGCCCAGCACGCTGACCTTTACTCCTGGTATCAGTGCCAATTGCCTAATGCATGCCACTGTGGTAGCCACTGTTGTTATCACATCGTCAACCAGCAGTATGTGCTTCCCTTCCAACTCCTCCATTCGCTTAGGGTTGATGGCGAATGCATCAGCCACATTGTCAATTCGCTCAATCATGGTGTGGCGAGTAGTTTGCGAAGCGCTGAACGAATGGCGAGTGAGCACCTTATTATATACAGGCAGTTGGGTAGCCTTAGCTATGCCCTTAGCCAGATATTCCGTCTGGTTGTATTTTCTGTGCCACCTTCGCCTGAGGGTTATCGGCACAGGCACTATGCAGTCAATATCGTCAAAGAACGCACTGGTCATCAGCTCTTGCGCCATCATGCTCCCGAGGTCGCATGCCAGGTCGCGGTTGCCGTAGTATTTGAAGCTCTTCACCATTCTGCCCACCAGTGTAGCAGGTCCGTATGAGAGGTAAGCCGCAGCTTTCTCTATCTCCACAGCCCCTGTTCTTGCCCAGTAAGCCTTGGCGAGAGCATTCTCATGGGGGTTGAGCCACAGATGGGTGCGAGGCAATGCTATCATGCAGTGCAGACACAGATTCCTTTCATTCTCTGTCAGTCTCCTGCCGCATCCTATGCAGTAGCGAGGGAGGAGCAGGTCAAACATACCCCTCTGGGTTATTCTTCTGCCAGTTCCACGAGTCGCGACACATCTCTTCGATGCCGTATTGAGCCTCCCATCCCAGTTCGGCCTTAGCCTTGGCAGGGTTGCAGTAGCAGGTAGCTATGTCGCCAGCCCTACGAGGTTTGATGGAATAAGGCACATCCACCCCGTTCACCTTGATGAAAGCCTTCACCACATCGAGCACAGAGTATCCGTGACCCGTTCCTAGGTTGTATATTGCCAACCCAGCCTTACGCTGTATAGCCTGCAGAGCAGCCACATGACCAGCAGCCAGGTCGCAAACGTGGATATAGTCGCGCACGCCAGTACCATCAGGCGTGTCATAGTCATTGCCAAACACTCCCAGTTCCTTACGCTTGCCCACCGCTGTCTGTGTGATGTAAGGCATCAGGTTGTTAGGAATGCCGTTAGGATTCTCACCTATCGTACCACTCTGGTGAGCCCCTATGGGGTTGAAGTAGCGCAACAGTACCACATTCCATTCAGGGTCAGCCTTCTGCACATCCATCAACACCTCCTCCAGCATCGACTTCGTCTGGCCGTAGGGGTTGGTGCAGTGTCCCTTAGGACATTCCTCCGTGATAGGAATGATAGCAGGGTCGCCATACACTGTGGCACTTGATGAGAAGATTATGTTCTTGCAACCATTCGTGCGCATTACGTCGAGCAATACGAATGTAGCATTCATGTTGTTCTCATAATACTCCAAAGGTTTCTCCACACTCTCACCCACTGCCTTCAGTCCGGCAAAGTGTATCACAGCATCAAACTGGTTTTCGTCAAACACCCTCTGCATAGCCTCACGGTCTCTCACGTCAGCCTTATAGAAAGGTATCTGTTTGCCCGTAATCTTAGCCACGCGTTCCAGCGCTATGGGGTTAGAGTTCACAAGGTTATCCACCACAACAACGCTATGTCCTGCCTTGTCCAGTTCTATGATAGTATGGCTGCCTATGTATCCGGCGCCACCAGTGAGTAGTATATTCATTCGTTTCAAGATAGTATAATCCGTTGCAAAGTTACAAAAAAAATCACGAAATCACACAATAAAACCAAAGGTTTTTCAGCCTCAGCCTCCATAAAAGCCCCAAATAGCGGGAAATAGCCCCATGAAATCGGGCTAAGACAAAGAAAAACGGTTCAGTCTCAGTTAGAGACCAAACCGCTTGTTCTTAATTTGCCCGAGCCAGTCAGCATGATGCACTCATGCCCACAGGCTACGCATCTTAATCGTTGTTTGAAGTTACCACACGCTTCTCCTGAATGCGTGCCTTCTTACCAGTGAGGTTACGCAGGTAGTACAGCTTAGCGCGACGTACCTTACCCACCTTGTTCACCTCGATTGAGTCGATGTTAGGAGACTCGATAGGGAAGATACGCTCTACACCTACGGTGCCAGACATCTTACGCACTGTGAAGCGCTTCTTGTCGCCATGACCAGAAATCTTGATTACTACGCCACGATACAACTGGATACGCTCCTTAGTACCCTCAATGATTTTGTAAGCTACGGTTACAGTGTCACCAGCCTTAAACTTAGGAAACTGCTTGCCAGTAGCGAATGCCTCTTCAGCAACTTTGATTAAATCCATTTCTCTAAATTGGTTTAAAATGTTGATAATAGTACGCAACTTGGTCGGCGCCAGCGGTTGCGGTTTTGAGTGCAATTATTCCGTAGGAAAATCGCAAAGTGGTTGCAAAGGTACTAAGAAAAGTTGAAAGTTGAAAGTTGAAGGTTGAAAGTTACCTTTTTGTTAAGTTTTTTTAACTAAGGCAGTTCATTACTTGAAGATAAAAAGACCACGGATTTCTCGGATAAACACGGAGTCGCCTAACGGCGAGAAATCGTACAAATCGATCCAAATCAAATAAAATAGACGACAACTAGGAACCTCCGAGCTCTGTCAATAGTCTTTACACCCCTCTCGGTCTCCCCGTTAGCGGGGAGCAGAAACGCCTGAGCACCTACTGGAGCGCAAGAACTAGCACCAAAGGTGCGACTTGAACTCCTAATATAGGGAGGTTCATAGGGAGGTCTATAGGGAGGTGTATAGGGAGGTTTGGAGCCCCTACCTCCCTATGCTCAGCCCAGTAACCATGCGGGATGAGGGCAAAATAGGGAGGTTGGTCGCGAAAAAAAAAGCCTACCCCCAGCTCGTCAATAGTCTTATAACCCCCTTCAGTTCCCCCGTTTCGCGGGGGACTGAAACCCTAAAGGGAAGGGGGATGGATTAGTATAGGAATCAAAAATCCCTTCCCTTTAGGGGAGGGTTAGGGAGAGGCTTCGCTTCTAGTTGCAGAAGTAATGCCTCTGCGTGCAGAAGCAGCCCCTCTGCGTGCAGAAGTAATGCCTCTGCAAACTTTAGTCACCATGCGATTCACTATGTTTTAGTTTAACCAAAACCTTTAAAACCCGCTTTCCATGTTGAGGGCTTCCCCCCTGATGTTGTTCCTGCATTCTTTCCTTGTGAACGAGTTCACAG
>JAZLBU010000012.1:0-8058 GCA_045613845.1 Prevotella sp.
CTCAAAAGGCACGTTGTCGACAACACTATATGGATACTGGAACACATTCTCATAGCGTTCCATATCAGCAAATTTAGCAAGTTTTCCCTTACCCATCTATTACTCTATTACCACACGGGTCCAGTTATGCTCATCAGGCTCTGTGCCATACTGTATGCCACGAAGCTTGGTGTAGAGTTTCTCTGACCAAGGACCTGGATTGTCGCCAAAGCTGTAAGTCTTGCCTGTCTCCAGGTCGTCAATCTTAGAGATTGGTGAGATAACAGCTGCTGTGCCGCAAGCACCAGCCTCCTCAAAGGTTGAGAGTTCCTCCTCAGGTATCTGGCGACGCTCCACCTTCATGCCCAGATCCTCAGCCAGCTGCATGAGCGACTTGTTGGTGATAGAAGGAAGAATAGAGGTTGACTTAGGAGTGACATAGGTGTTGTTCTTGATGCCAAAGAAGTTGGCTGCACCACACTCGTCGATGTATTTCTTCTCCTTAGCATCGAGGTAGAACTCACAAGCGTAGCCCAAGTCGTGAGCCTTCTTGTTAGCCTGCATAGAGGCAGCATAGTTGCCACCCACCTTATATATACCAGTGCCAAGAGGAGCCGAACGATCATGCTCTCTGATGATAACGTATGGATTGGTAGAGAAACCACCCTTAAAGTATGGTCCTACTGGAGTTACGAAGATGAGGAATAGATACTCCGTAGCTGGGTGAACACCCACCTGAGCCGATGTGCCGATGAGCAGTGGACGGATATAGAGCGTAGCACCACTCTCGTATGGTGGAATGAACTCCTGATTGAGGCGAACTACCTTATCAACCATCTCATTAAACTTATCAGTAGGCAGTTCAGGCATCAAAATACCACGACAGGTGGACTGCAAACGAGCAGCATTCTCATCAGAACGGAATACCCTCACCTTGCCATCAGGACAACGATAAGCCTTCAGTCCCTCGAAAGCCTCCTGACCATAGTGCAGACAGGTAGCTGCCATGTGCATGTTGATGGTCTCTTCAGAAGAAACCTCTATCTCACCCCACTTGCCGTCGCGATAATAGCAACGAACGTTGTAATTTGTCTTACGGTAACCAAAACCCAGGTTACCCCAATCTAGTTCTGCCATATTATTATGATGTTTTAAGTTATACTTCTAAAATGCAAAATTATAAATAATTTTCCACCCACACAAAAGAAAAACACTTTTTTATACTTATTTAGATTAATAATGTGGAGCTTTTATCTGCTGAAGCATAGCTTTTATCTGCTGAAGCACTACTTTTAACTAGTAAATACAATGCTTCTGACTAACAAAATAGCTTAGTTTAAATAACAAACTAAGCTACTTTGATGAACAAACTAGGCTACTTTGATAAACAAACTAACCTACTTTGATAAACAAACTAACCTACTTTGATAAACAAACTAACCTACTTTGTTATTTAAAAGCAATGCAATTACACCATAAAAGCATAGCCTCTAAAGTTAAAAGCATAGCCTCTAAAGTTAAAAGCTTAGCCTCCTACACCAAAAGCATTGCTTTAACAGGTTACACCCCAGCAAGATACAAAAAAAAAGGCTCGAACCTAAGTCCGAGCCTAATAATCTATGCTTTTTAGATTAAATCCTAAACGCTTCTATTCTTAGAAGTTGTAGTAAGCAGCGAAGTTGATGCCGTTGAACACACCAAGGCTGAACTTAGAACCATCACCAGCCTTCTCGCTGTTCTTCAGGTATCCAAGATAACCTGTTGTAGCAACAAGAGAGAGTTTCTTTGTAGCAGAGAAAGCAATACCTGGACGAACACCAATGCTCATCTGGTTGCCACCCTCATTGCTAAAGAACTTGAAGCCAAATCCACCATCAACGAAGAATGATACAGGAGCAGTCTTGCATACTGTGTAACGTACATAAGGAGCAATTCTGAAGTAGTTACGAGACTCGTCCATCTTACGTCCAGATATGGTAGACTGATCACTAATCACATCAATACCATTACCCCAACCTGTCATTACACTAGTGTTGTTGGTAGTTCCAAAACCTACTGCGAGAGCTACTGCCCACTTGTCTGAAAGGTTGTAACCTACTTCAGGAGCAATCTCGAATGATGTAGTGTTCTCATCACCATTTGCCTTGTTAGTGTTTGAGAAGTCAAGTCCGAAAGAACCACCTGCCCACCACTGAGCGTTTGCTGTGAGAGTTGCTGCAGCCATAACTGCCATTACAAAAATCTTCTTCATAATTTCAAATGTTTTTATAGTCCCTACTCGATTAAAGGTTTTCGGGTTTCCCTTTTTGGTTTAGTCAATTTACATTTTGATTTCCGATTGCAAATTTATGAACTTTTTCTTTATTCTTCCAAACTTTTTAAGAGAAATTTGATAAATTCGCCCGTTTTTCTGTTAATTTTTAACTTACGTTCACATTTAAGGCGCTTAAAACTATAAAATTAGACAAAAAATATACAAAAACAAAAGAGGACAAAGCCTTTTTTGCTCTGTCCTCTTGAAGATATGGTTGTTAAGTGCGTATGTTATAGTGTGTTACTACTGATCAGTGATGGTTAGTTTGCGATTAGAATTGTCAGCCAACACCTGATTGACTATATCAGTAATCTGTTGCTTCAGTTCATTGATAAATGTGCCAGCATCATACTTCTGGTGCTCTATGTCACGCAGTTTCTTCTCCCACAGACCAGTGAGTTCAGGCGACTTAAGCAGTTCCTCATGAATGAGGTCTATGAGTTCGATGCCTGTGGGGGTAGCCACCACTCGCTTGCGCTCTCTGCGAATATAGTGACGTTTGAACAATGTTTCTATAATGTTCGCGCGCGAGGAAGGACGACCTATGCCATTCTCCTTCATAGCTGCTCGGAGTTCCTCATTATCAACAAACTTACCAGCTGTCTCCATAGCCCTGAGCAGGGTTGCCTCTGTATAATAAGGTGGAGGGGTGGTCTGTTTCTCAGTGAGGGTTGGCTGATGAGGACCTGTCTCGCCTTTTACAAAGGTGGGAAGGAGTTTCTCTTCTACCTCATCCTTCTTCTTTTCATCATCAGCAGGTTCTGATTGCTCCTTGCTCTTTTCGAAACAAACTCTAAAACCTGGCTCAAGGATTTCCTTACCTGAAGTTTTGAAAGCCACATCACCAGCCTTACCTTCCACAGTGGTGGTGGAGAATTTGCAGTCTGGATAGAAAACGGCTATAAAACGGCGAGCCACAAGGTCATAGACTTTGCGCTCCATATCACTAAGTCCAGCTGGCACCACTCCTGTAGGTATGATGGCATGGTGGTCAGTCACCTTAGAGTTGTCAAACACCTTCTTGCTCTTCTTCAATGGTTTGCCTCCTATGGCACGAATGAGGTCGGCATAGGGAGCCACACCATTAAACTTAACCTGGAAGACACCATTGAGGGTTTGGGGACACTTCTTATAGATATCGTCAGTAAGAAACTGAGTATCAACACGAGGGTATGTGGTGACCTTCTTCTCATACAGGCTCTGGATGAGTGAGAGAGTGGTCTCAGCAGTATAGGAGAACTTCTTGTTGCACTCCACCTGAAGCGTGGTGAGGTCGAAGAGCTGAGGAGGTTTCTCTGTGCCATCTTTTTTCGTCACCTTGGTAATCTCAAACTCCTTATCCTGTATGGTTTTGAAAGCTTCTTCACCCTCCTCCTTAGAAGTATACTTACCTTTAGAAGCTGTAAAGAGAGTGTCACGATAAATGGTGGAGAGCACCCAGTAAGGTTCTGGTTTGAAGTTGTCTATCTCTTTTTGACGATTGACTATCATAGCAAGCGTGGGAGTCTGCACCCTACCAATAGAGAGTACTCCTGCCCCACCCTTACGATTCTGGCTGTTGTCACCATACTTGATGGTATAGAGACGTGTGGCATTCATGCCAAGAAGCCAGTCGCCGATGGCTCGAGACAGACCAGCCAAATAGAGTGGTTCATAGTCTTTTTGATCTTTCAGCGACTGAAAGCCCTCACGAATAGACTCTTCAGTAAGAGAGGAAATCCACAAGCGCTTAACTGGGCACTTAACACCAGCCTTCTGCATCACCCATCGCTGAATGAGTTCACCCTCCTGACCAGCATCGCCGCAGTTGACTATCTCATCAGCATTCTGAAAGAGTTTCTCAACTATAGCAAACTGTTTCTTTATGTGGTCTTGCTCTATGAGTTTTATGCCAAAACGCTGTGGTATCATAGGCAGAGAGCCCAATGACCATCGTTTCCACATCTCTTGGTAGTCATTAGGTTCTTTGAGGGTGCACAGATGGCCATAGGTCCAGGTGACCTGATAACCATTACCCTCTATGTATCCCTCACGTGAGGATTTTGCCCCCAATACGCTGGCTATCTCACGAGCCACGCTGGGTTTCTCAGCTATACAAACTATCATTCAACCTTCAACTTATACTGATTAAGCAACCAAGCCTTCTGCTCAGGTATCGTCATATTGGAATTGTCAAGCAGCAGAGCATCATCAGCCTGGCGAAGAGGCGACACCTCACGATGTGAGTCGATATAGTCACGCTCCTGCACATTCTTGAGTATCTCATCAAAATCAGCTGGCATACCCTTAGCCTTCAGTTCGTCAAAACGTCGCTGGGCACGAACCTCAGCAGAGGCTGTAACAAACACTTTGAGTTCGGCATCAGGAAAAACAGTGGTGCCTATATCACGACCATCCATTACGATGCCCTTCTCCTTACCCATCTCACGCTGTTGCTCTACCATAGCCTCGCGAACAAACGGAATAGTGGCTATCTTGCTGACATGATTGGACACCTCGATAGAACGTATCACCTTTTCAACGAGTTCGCCATTGAGGTAAGTATCTGGTCGGCCAGCCTCAGCATTAAACTTAAAACTGATGTTGATATTGAGCATCTCACCCTTCAGTGCATCAGTCATCACCTCGCCTGAAGCATCAAAAAGATTATGACGCATGGCATAAAGCGTAACAGCTCTATACATGGCACCAGTGTCAACATATATATAACCCAGTTCCTTTGCAAGGTCTTTCGCCATAGTGCTCTTGCCACATGAGGAATGACCGTCTATTGCTATAGTAATCTTTTTCATAAAATTCTTTATACCTTATACTTTATACCTTATACTTTATACTTCAATATTTTTTCCTTACACTGTTCCATCAGCCAGGTAGGTGTGGAAGTGGCACCACATATTCCCACACTATTGATGCCCTCAAACCACTCAGCCTGTATCTCGTCAGGACCAGCAATAAGGTAACTGCGAGGATTCTTTTCAAGACAGGCATTATAAAGCACCTTACCATTACTGCTCTTGCGTCCACAGACAAAGAGAATGAGATCGTGCCTGGTAGCAAAGGAGCAGATGTTAGGCATACGGTTGGCCACCTGACGACAGATGGTATCGAAGCTTTGAAAAGTAGCCCCCTCCTCAATATGCTGTTGGCAGTAGTCTATAATCTGATGAAACTCATCAAGAGATTTGGTGGTCTGCGAATACAGATAGATGTTATGCGAGAAATCAAGTTTCTTAGCATCTTCTGCATGTTCTATGACAATGGCTTTTCCATTCGTCTGTCCCACCAGTCCAAGCACCTCGGCATGACCATTCTTGCCGAATATCACAATGTCAGTAGTGCGAGACCCATCGTCAGTGGTGGCAAATTTCTTCTTTATACGCTTTTGCAAGGCCAGCACCACAGGACAAGTGGCATCGATTATGGTGATGTTATTCTTCTTGGCAAGTTCGTATGTGGTTGGTGGTTCGCCATGAGCACGAAGCAATACGGTGGCATCATGGAGTTGGGCAAACTCATTGTGGTCAATGGTTATCAACCCCATGCCACGCAGACGCTCGCACTCCATACCATTGTGTACTATATCGCCCAGGCAATATAGTTTCTCGCCATTTGCCAGTGTCTCTTCTGCTTTCTTTATGGCTGTTGTTACACCAAAGCAGAAACCTGAACCGTTATCTATCTCGACTATCACGTTTTTTTGAAGGTTGAAGGTTGAAAGTTGAACGTAAAATGATGTAGATTATTTGTGGAGAATATTGTAGTAGAGATCCAACAGGTTATGAGCTGCAATGAAACTGGTCTTCTCACCATTCTGCACACTCTCTTCCATTCCCTTCATAGCGTTCTTAATAACAGGATTATTGTAGAAGCTGCTGCGAAGGGTATTGTCGATGGTTTCATACATCCAGTATTTGTTCTGCTCATGACGACGTTTCTCGAAGTATCCGTTCTTCTTCACAAAGTCGAAATACTCATACACCATCTCCCACACCTCTTTTATGCCATAGCCGTAAAAACCTGAGTAGGTCAACACCTTACGTTGCCATCCGCTCTCAGGCAGAGGGAAGAAATGAAGTGCATTACGAAAGCCCTGAGCAGCCATCTCGCAACGCTTCACATTGTCGCCATCACACTTGTTTATCAGT
Source organism: Prevotella sp. (assembly GCA_045613845.1). Taxonomy (GTDB): domain Bacteria; phylum Bacteroidota; class Bacteroidia; order Bacteroidales; family Bacteroidaceae; genus Prevotella. The sequence continues at coordinate 6,439 of JAZLBU010000012.1, forward strand.
ATGGCATCGCTTATCTCCATTATGCCTCGCTTTATGCCTTGCAGCTCATCACCTGTGCCAGCTACCTGCAACAGCATGAAGAAATCGACCATAGAATGACAGGCTGTCTCGCTCTGTCCCACTCCGACGGTCTCAACGAATATCTTGTCGAAGCCAGCTGCTTCGCAGAGTATGATGGTTTCACGAGTCTTACGAGCCACACCACCCAGACTGCCAGCTGAGGGACTGGGACGAATGAAAGCGTTAGGATGAACAGCCAGTTTCTCCATACGGGTCTTATCGCCCAGGATGCTTCCCTTAGAGCGCTCAGAAGAAGGGTCGATAGCCAACACGGCAAGTTTTCCTCCATAGTTATCCAATACATGAAGTCCAAACTGGTCAATAGATGTTGACTTACCTGCTCCTGGTACTCCACTAATACCTATTCTTACAGAATTACAAGCATAAGGCAAGCATTTCTCTATCACTTCCTGAGCCTTCGTCTGATGATCTGGTATCATACTCTCCACCAACGTGATAGCCTGTGATAGCATAGTGACATCACCCTTTAGTATGCCACTGACTATATCATCGACTGAGTGTTCTTTACGTTTGAAACGGTGAGGATCAAGATACGGATTTATGCTGCTTGGCTTTACTATGCCTTGATTGACCTGTAAGCCTTGATATTCAGAGCTGTTTTCTGGATGTTCCATATTATAGTTTAGGATTTTCCTTGTTTATCTTTTAATCTCCAACACTACCTTCTGATGGTTTGGATCATTGGTAATCATGAGGATTCGTGGACGCATACGAAGTTTCTTCAGATCCTTTGCCTTACATGTCACGGTCAGCTTTGCCGTCTCACCTGGTTCTATTTTCTTTTTATCGAGTGACACGTTTATGCCTGTGGTGAATAGCTGCAAAGACTGTATTTCGAGAGCTGTGCGACCATTGTTGCTCAATGTCACCTCATCCTTATATTTCGACTTGCTGGCAAGCGGAGTCATATCGATATATTTCCTTGACATCTCAAGACGAGGAGCGACTGCCCGCTTCACATCATCCTTGGCAAGGGCTGGAGGCAATAATATGGCTGATACTGTAATCACCTTTTCAGGACTCACCTTGTCACTTCTGTTCTTACCTAAATAAACGGTGGTCTGGTTAAGTCCGTAGCTAAGCAGTTTGTTTGAGTGCAGGGTGAGTTTGACAGTGCCCTTCTGTCTTGGACCTAACACCTTTGGAGTAACCTCTGCTGTAAGATATGACGGGAGTCGTAGAACCACTGGTGTAGCATTCTGAGAGCTGGGATTCATTATGTGAATCTCCTGGGTCAGTTTCTGTCCCTTGTTAACATCATCAAACTCCACATTATCCTTATCAGCAAGCAGAGAACCCATGCGACAAGGATATTCTCCTGAGTAATTCTCTATCTTAGTAACCACCACACCACTAACTACAATCTCTGTTGGTGTGCCACCTCTGTCAGGTTCTGTAAACACTCTCACCACTCGAGAGAAATGTCCCAATTGCTTGGCATCAAACGTCAGGGTTACATTCGCCTTGGCATTGGGCATCAATTTATCCTTTGTGTAATTTGCCGTAGTACACCCACACCCTGTGTCTATATCCTTAATC
>JAZLBU010000013.1:0-1958 GCA_045613845.1 Prevotella sp.
ATTATTCCTGGTCTGACACTTGCTGGTTTGGGTTCAATAGACACCCTGCTAACCTCAATAGTTGCAGATAATATCACCAAAACCAAGCACGACTCCAACCAAGAGCTAATAGGTCAAGGTATAGGTAATGCCGTAGCAGGATTATTCTGTGGTATCTCAGGTGCAGGAGCCACTATGCGTACCGTAGTAAATGTGAAATCAGGTGGTCGAACCCAGATATCAGGTATGGTGCATGCCCTCTTCCTTCTCGCCATCCTTTTAGGACTGGGCAGTTTGGTGAAATACGTTCCATTGTCAGTATTGGCAGGCATTCTTATCACCGTAGGCTGGGGTATCATAGACTTTCGTGGTTTCAAGGATATTACTCGTATTCCAAAAGCCGATGCCTTTGTGCTTATCGTAGTGTTCCTCACCACTGTTTTTGTAGACTTGCTCACTGCAGTAGGCATAGGTATGGTTATAGCCTGCGTATTGTTTATGAAGCGTGCAGGAGACCTTGCCGAGCAACAGTATGAGGGAGGCGTGTTGACCGATGGATTCGACAAAAATACGCCTTGGGAAGATGAGACAGGTGTGACAGAAGAGATGAAGAAGCACATCTATATACAGCGTCTTGAAGGTCCTGTATTCTTTGGTTCCATAACAGGTTTCAACCGAGTGATGCATGATGTGCCCGAAGGAATCAACACCGTAATAATACGTATGAAGCGAGTAAACTTCATGGACCAGTCAGGTGCATACGCTATGGAGAGTGCAGTAAAAGACTTGCAGGCAAAAGGCATTGAGGTGCTTATGACCATCATACAGCCTCAGCCAAGCTATATCATGCACAAGATGCACCTCATACCAATGGTGGTGGCTGAGGACAAGACATTCAAGACATTCGAAGACTGCATTGAGTACCTGAAGGCAGTTAAGAGTTAAGAGTTAAAAGTTAAGAGTTGAACCTTTCTTCCTTAGCAAATAGACTTACGCAATATGACAAGCAGGAGGCACGCAGTATAGTGCGCCTCCTGCTTAACGATTGTTTCGACCTCACCTTTACCGATATATGCAGTGGTGCCCTCGACCGCTTGTCACCCATTGAGAAAGAGCGCCTGGAATTGCTGATGCAGAGTCTGGAGAATGGCGAGCCAGTTCAATATGTTACAGGAAAAGCTTCTTTCTATGGTAGGGAATTCAGTGTAGCACCAGGAGTGCTCATTCCCCGTCCTGAGACCGAAACACTTATTGATGTTGTGTTGCAGAATCTTAGGCAGAGGGAAGTAACACATCCATCGATACTCGACATAGGCACAGGAAGCGGATGCATAGCCATAACGCTGGCAAAGGAACTGCCTGAAAGCAGCATCACAGCATGGGATATCAGCAGCGATGCTTTGGCAATAGCCCAGTCTAATGCTGCAAAACTCGGAGCTAACGTCACATTAGTACATCAAGATGCGCTCAACCCACCCGCTGACACCTTATTATATGATGTCATCGTATCCAATCCCCCATACATCTGTCAGCAAGAGGCTGAGAGTATGGAGCAAAACGTGCTCGCCCATGAACCCCACCTTGCCCTCTTTGTGCCCAATGACGATCCACTGTTATTCTATCGTGCCATTACGCTTTATGCTGAGAAAGCACTACGCAGCAATGGTTTGATAGCATTCGAAATCAACCCTATCTACTCCAAGGAAACACAGCAACTCCTTGCCAATCGCTCCTTCCACGATGTCAAAACGACGAAAGACGAGTTTGGTAAGGAAAGGATAGTTAGCGCTATAAAAAACTAGCAAAAGAATTCGTGCATTTGTTAATATTGTTAAACAAATGCATCTTGCCATGTAGAAATATAGAACAATTTACCGCCCGTTAGAACAAAAGGCAGTACCTTTGCGACACATTTTACTGAAAAATGGGTGTAAAGATATGATTAAAGATTTCAACAGGATTGCCATCATGGCTGGTGA
>JAZLBU010000014.1:0-9849 GCA_045613845.1 Prevotella sp.
GAAGATAGTCATCAAGACCATTCAGCGTGTTGCCACTGAGGCTGCCATCGAGAATTCTGTGTCGGTATTCCATATTGACAACGACGAGGTCAAGGGACGCATCATCGGTCGTGAGGGACGTAACATCCGTGCCCTTGAAGCTGCCTGTGGCGTTGAGATAGTTGTTGATGATACCCCTGAGGCTATAGTCATCTCAGCCTTCGACCCTATACGTCGTGAAACCTGCCGTCTGGCACTTCACCAGCTCGTGACTGACGGACGCATCCACCCAGCACGCATTGAGGAGGTTGTGGCAAAGGTTAAAAAACAACTTAACGAAGAAATCATCGAGACAGGTAAGCGCACCACCATCGACCTTGGCATACACGGTCTGCATCCAGAACTCGTACGCATCGTTGGTAAGATGAAGTACCGTTCCTCATACGGTCAGAACCTTCTTCAGCATGCTCGCGAAACAGCCAACCTCTGTGCCGTTATGGCTGCTGAACTCGGTCTTAACCCTAAGAAGGCAAAGCGCGCTGGTCTGTTGCATGATATAGGTAAGGTGCCTGATGAAGAACTTGAAATGCCTCACGCACTCTATGGTGCCAAGATAGCAGAGAAGTATAAGGAGAAACCAGAGATATGCAATGCCATCGGTGCTCACCATGATGAGATGGAGATGACCTCCCTACTCGCCCCTATCGTGCAGGTTTGTGATGCCATCTCAGGCGCACGTCCAGGAGCACGTCGTGAGATTGTCGAGGCTTATATCAAGCGCCTTAACGACCTTGAGGCTATCGCTATGTCTTATCCTGGTGTCACCAAGACTTACGCCATCCAGGCTGGTCGTGAGCTCCGCGTCATCGTGGGTGCCGACAAGATTACCGATGCCGAGATTGAAACCCTCTCTAATGACATCGCCACTCGCATACAGAACGAGATGACCTACCCAGGACAGGTTAAGATTACCGTCATCCGCGAGACTCGCTCTGTTGCTTACGCTAAGTAGACTATCAAGGTTGCTTACGCTAAGTAAAGTCTCTAAACCAAATATTCAGGCATAGCTTCTGCTTCGGCATGAAGCTATGTTTTTTGTGTGTGTCAAAGATCGCTCTGGAACTTCCTTTCGTGGCCTTTAAAATTCAGTTCCCGTTAACGTTCTTGCGCTCCAGTTGGTGCTCAGGCGCTTCGCGGAGCCCGTTCCCGTGTCATTCCTTTCGAATGACAATGCAAAGGTACTAAATTAACTTAAAATACGCAAGAAATCACCAACTTCTAACACTTCCGTGATGCACCTCCTGACGGGGTAAATTTCCAGCATTACTTCAAGCCGTTGAAGCCACGCCGCAACTTGTTAAACCCATGCCAGAAATTGTTAAAATAATGCAACAACTCCTTGAACCAAAAACACGCTTGTAAATAGCTGAATAATAGCACGTTACAAGGGCAATATGCACTTTTTCAAAAAACTGCACTTTTTGCCCAAAATTGCCCAAAATCCTCAAAATGTGCAACCAATTTTTAACAATTCAGGAGGTTGTTGTCCTCATTGTCCTCATTGTCCTCATTGCACTCATCGTGTTTCATCTCACGCGTATAATATATATATAATATAAATATCTCTTTTCCTTTAATGGTTTCTCTCTTCTTATTTTACCCTGTTATTCTGAAAAAACAAACTCATCATGTTTCACTAACTATCAGTATTCTTGAATATAGAAAGAGTGCAAAGAGTGCAATGAGTGCAATGATAACAAATGTAACAAAATATTTTGTGTATATAATTTTTTTTATACCTTTAGATAAGGTTTATGCACTCTGCAAAAGAAAAATAAATAATTTTATTTTGTCATTTGCTCTCGTTTTATTACCTTTGCATGGAAATCTAAAGATTATGGCTAAGGCACAGTCAAAAAAAGTGCAAAAAAATCTCATTTTTCTTGCGTATTTTAAGTTAATTTTGTACCTTTGTATCAGAATTAGGACGGACACTTCAAAGGCCACGAAGAACGTCCCACTCTTTCTTTGCTGTTTCAAAAATAATTGTTACTTTTGTACTCGAACGCCAGAGCAGGTGCTCAGTATAGCTGTTGCACACAAGGACTTTAGCGAAGGTTGTACTTCCCTAGAAAAAGGTTGTCAAGCACTGCACTGAATCAGTGCCCCCTGGGTGTATGAGGTAACGAAACGTTACCCCATCGACAGTTGACAAAGAGGGGGGCATTACTACGGACACCCCTCATTAAACATGACTCCGCAAATCGCGGACTCAGGGCACCCTCCCATTTTGGGATGGTGGTTGTCAAGAACAAAAGGGGTGGACGAAATGGTCACCCCTTTGTCTTGTTTAGTCCCACTAACCTGCTGGAATGAAGAGCACAAACGAGAAAAATTTGGAGGAAAGAAAAAAAACAGCCCCTACCCTTCTAAAGGATAGGAGCTGTTGATGTTTTATATAATATACAGAATTACTCGCCGAGTACTGCTGCTACGCCTGGGAGGGTCTTGCCCTCGATAGCCTCAAGCAGGGCACCACCACCTGTAGAGATGTAGCTGACCTTGTCAGCGAGACCGAACTTGTTGACGCAAGCTACTGAGTCACCACCACCGATGAGTGAGAATGCGCCCTCAGCGGTTGCCTTAGCTACAGCATCGCCGATGGCACGTGAGCCAGCGCAGAAGTTATCGAACTCGAAGACACCTGCAGGACCGTTCCACAGTATGGTCTTAGCACCATCGAGTGCCTTAGCGAAGAGCTCGCGTGACTTAGGACCTGCATCCATACCCTCTACATCGTCAGGGATGTTGGTAACTGGTACGATGGTCTGGTTGGCATCGTTAGAGAAATCGTCGCCTGTGACGCAGTCAACTGGCAGAACGAGTTCTACACCGTTCTCCTTAGCCATCTTCTCTACGTTGAGTGCTACATCGAGCTTATCGAGCTCTACGATAGACTTACCGATGTTGCCACCGTGAGCCTTAGAGAAGGTGTAGGTCATACCACCACAGAGGATGAGCTTGTCAACCTTGCCGAGGAGGTTCTCGATGATACCAATCTTAGATGATACCTTTGAACCACCCATGATGGCTACGAATGGGCGCTTGATGTTAGAGAGTACGTTGTCAACTGCTGCTACCTCCTTCTCCATGAGAAGGCCGAGCATCTTGTTGTCAGCATCGAAATAGTCAGCGATAACGGCTGTTGAAGCGTGCTTACGGTGTGCAGTACCGAAGGCGTCCATTACCCAGCAGTCAGCGTAAGAAGCGAGCTTCTTGGCAAACTCCTTCTGTGATGCCTTCATAGCCTTCTTAGCCTCATCGTATGCAGGATCTTCCTTGTCGATACCTACTGGCTTGCCCTCTTCCTCAGCATAGAAACGGAGGTTTTCAAGCATGAGCACCTCACCTGGCTTGAGTGCAGCTGCCTGAGCGTCAGCCTTCTGGCAGTCGTCGCAGAACTGTACTGGTGTGCCGAGAGCCTGAGAAACGGCGTCAACAATCTGACCGAGTGACATCTCTGGCTTTACCTTGCCCTTTGGCTTGCCCATGTGAGACATGATGATAAGAGAGCCACCCTTCTCAAGGATGAGCTTGAGTGTAGGCAGAGCGCCACGAATACGTGTGTCGTCAGTGATCTTGCCATCCTGAAGAGGTACGTTGAAGTCAACACGTACGATGGCCTTCTTACCTGCAAAATTGTAATCTGAAATTTTCATGAGAAAAATTTATTAAAATTGAATATTAAATTATCATCTATAATCTCTAAACTCTAATCTCTAATCTATCATCTTACTCGCCGAGTACCGCTGCTACGCCTGGGAGGGTTTTGCCCTCGATAGCCTCAAGCAGTGCACCACCGCCTGTGGAGATGTAGCTGACCTGTTCAGACATACCAAACTTGTTGATACATGCTACTGAGTCGCCACCACCGATGAGGGAGTAGGCTCCATTCTTGGTTGCCTTAGCGATAGCCTTGGCTATGGCACGTGAACCCTTGGCAAAGTTATTAAACTCAAAGACGCCTGCAGGTCCGTTCCACAGTATGGTCTTGGCACCAGAGATGGCATCAGCAAACTGCTTCTGACTCTCAGGACCTGCATCGAGTCCCATATAGCCATCAGGCACGTCGTTAGCAGGGCATACTACGGTCTTACACTTATTGTCGAAGGCATCGCCTGCTACGCAGTCAGTACCGAGCACCAGGTTGACACCCTTCTTCTTAGCCTGTTCCATGATGGAGAGTGCCAGGTCGAGTTGCTCGTCCTCGCAGAGTGAGTTGCCTACCTTGCCTCCCATTGCCTTAGCGAAGGTGAATGTCATACCACCACAGAGGATGAGATTGTCTACCTTATCCATAAGGTTCTCGATGATGCCTATCTTTGTTGACACCTTTGAACCACCCATGATGGCTGTGAAAGGATGCTTGATGTCGCCGAGAATCTTCTCTACGGCACGTACCTCTTTCTCCATGAGGAAGCCGAGCATCTTATGGTCGGCATCGAAGTAGTCGCCGATGATAGCTGTAGAAGCATGCTTACGGTGAGCAGTACCAAAGGCATCGTTCACGTAGCAGTCAGCGTATGACGCCAAGGTCTTAGCCAACTTCTTCTGACGCTCCTTCAGGTCTTTCTCGGCAGCCTCATACTCTGGTGTGCCCTTCTTGAGCTTTGGCAGGTTGGCATCGCCTGAAGGCTTGCCCTCTTCCTCAGCATAGAAGCGGAGGTTTTCGAGCAACAGCACCTCACCTGGTTGCAGAGCAGCGGCATCAGCAGCTGCCCTTGCACAATCAGAGCAGAAGAGCACATTCCTACCAAGACGGTTGGAAACTACTTCCTTAATCTGCGAGAGTGACAGACGGGCACGAACCTGTCCCTTGGGCTTGCCCATGTGAGACATGATGATGAGCGCACCACCATTATCAAGTATATATTTGAGCGTTGGCATAGCACCACGAATACGTGTGGTATCCGTAATCTTTCCGTTCTCATCCAATGGGACGTTGAAGTCAACACGTACTATTGCCTTCTTACCTTCAAAATCATAATCATGTATATTCATCTTTTTACCTTAATTTCTTTATACCTTATTACTTATTATTCTGAACGTTTGCAAAAGTACAATTTTTTTTCCACATATTATTACTTTTTCCACCTTTTTATTGCACAACTTGACAAAAATCATTACTTTTGCATAAATTTCTTTACAATATGATAAACTACGACTTAACCAAGGTAAAGGCTATAATATTTGATGTTGACGGTGTGCTGTCACTCAACACCATACAGATGAGTGCTGAGGGTATGCCTGTGCGCACGGTGAACATTAAGGATGGCTATGCCATACAGTTGGCTGTTAAGATGGGACTAAGACTTGCCATCATATCAGGAGGTACGGACAAGGGCGTGGAGGAACGCTATCGCAAACTGGGCATGAAGGATATATTCATGTCATGCAGCACTAAGATTAAGGTGCTGAACCAATACCTGGCAGACAACGACCTCAAGGCCGACGAGGTAATATATGTGGGCGACGACATACCCGACTACGAGATAATGCAGGTGGTGGGCTGTCCGTGTTGCCCCGCTGACGCTTGCAGCGACATCAAGGCGATATCCACCTATGTGAGTCCACACGAGGGCGGTATGGGATGTGCTCGCGACATCATAGAGCAGGTGCTTCGCGCTCAGGGTCACTGGCTGTCATCAGCCAAAGCGTTTGGATGGTGATGTAACGGTTAAAGGTTAAGGGTTAAAGGTTAAGGTTAACGTTAAGGTTAATATGATATACGAACATAAGGACAGAGTAAGAGATTACGAGTGCGACATTCAGGGCATAGTGAATAATGCTAACTACCAGCACTATCTGGAGCATGCGCGCCATCAGTTTCTGCGCACTAAGAACATTAGTTTCAGTGAGTTACACGAGCAAGGCATAGACTGCGTGGTGGCTCGCGTGGATATGCGTTTCAAATACCCACTGCGAGGTATGGATGAATACGCTGTGCGCACCCGCTTGGAAAAGGAAGGACTGCGCTATGTGTTCTTTCAGGACATATACCGTCTGCCTGATGAGCAACTGTGTCTGAAAGGCAGGGTTGAGGTGGTGTGCCTTATAAACGGCAAACTTGGCGACGATGAGAACCTTAGCAATCTGTTACTCTCATAACCATACGTAACACATTATAATTCATGCAATTACTTAAAGACCTATATACCGAATGGCACGGTAGCGAACCTGCCATGATGGAGAAACTGCCTGGAGCTGGCAGCAACAGGGAATACTACCGTATGACCGATGCTGAGGGCAATCACGTCATTGGATGCGTGGGTACCTCGAAGGAGGAGAATCACGCCTTTCTAAGCATAGCACGTCATTTTACCAAACGCAAACTGCCCGTGCCACAGGTGCTGGCACAGAGTGACGACGAACTGCGATACATTCAGCAAGACCTCGGAGCACTGTCGCTGTTTGATGCCATCAAGGGCGGTCGTGATGCTGGCGGACGATATACGCTGAAGGAGAAAGAACTGCTGAAGAAGACCATACGCGAACTGCCTAACCTGCAAATTCGTGGTGCCAGAGGACTGGATTTCTCCGTTTGCTATCCCCAACCAGAGTTTGATCAGGCTAATGTGCTATTCGACCTCAACTACTTTAAGTATTGTTTTCTCAAGGCTACGGGCATAGATTTTCACGAACTAAAACTTGAAGCAAGTTTTAAGTTGCTGGCAAAGGATCTGACGAACGATAACCTTAACCATAACCTTAACCTTAACGATAATGGTTATTGCTTTATGTATCGTGATTTCCAGGCACGCAATGTGATGCTGGTGAAGAATGCCAAGGGTGAGGATGAGCCTTACTTCATAGATTTTCAGGGAGGCAGAAAGGGTCCGTATTATTATGATGTGGCATCATTCCTATGGCAGGCATCAGCCAAATACAGCAAGACACTGCGCCAGGAACTCATCAAGGACTACTACAAATCACTGAGTCACTATGTGGAGGTGCCACCGTTCAAGCAGTTCTGCGATCGCCTGCAACTCTTTGTGCTTTTCCGTATGTTGCAGGTGTTGGGAGCATACGGGTTCAGAGGCTATTTTGAGCGTAAGGTGCACTTTCTGCAGAGCATTCCGCCAGCCATAAGCAACATTCGCGAACTTATCAAAGAGAACGATTTCCCCTACCCTTACCTCATCAGCGTACTTAAGCGTCTCGCCTCACTGCCTGAATATGCCGAGCAACCTGAGGAACCAGCAAAACGTAAGGACGGACTAAAGACTACCGACAACAATCCATACAAGGTTAACCCCTCAGATGGTAAGGCTACATATTCTAAATATGATGGTAGCGGACCGCTCGTGGTGAAGGTGTTTAGTTTCTCTTTTCATAAGGGCATTCCCGAAGACGACTCAGGCAATGGCGGTGGCTATGTGTTTGACTGTCGAAGCACCCATAACCCAGGACGTTATGAGCCTTACAAGAAACTCACCGGACTTGACGAACCCGTTATACGTTTTCTGGAAGACGATGGCGAGATTCTCACCTTCCTAAATAGTGTGTACAAACTGGCCGATGCCCACGTTACGCGCTACCTGCAACGTGGTTTCACAAGTCTTATGTTCTGCTTTGGTTGTACTGGCGGTCAGCATCGTTCAGTATATTCAGCCCAGCACTTGGCCGAACACCTGAACAAGAAATTCGGTGTGGAGGTGCGCCTATTCCATCGTGAACAAAACATCAGGCAGGTGCTTCCTAAGGTTGTTCAATAGTTCAAAAGTTCAAGAGTTCAAAGGTTGTTACTCAGATTCCTAAAAAACTGGACACTCCCCATAAGCATTGTCAGCGGAGTGTTGTGTTACTTCATAGGCAGTGCCTTGCCACTATCGGCTGAGGCAAAGGGCGACATGCTCCATATCATTGAGACGGTGCAACCAGTGCTGTTGGCAGTGATGCTATACATAGCCTTCTGCAAGGTGAAACCCTCAGAGATGCGTCCACACAGGTGGCAGGCGTGGCTGTTGCTCACCCAGGTTACGCTGTTTGTGGTGTGTTGTGTGGCTATGCGTTTCCTTTCCACCTTATTCCCTAATGCCAACCCCTCGCTGCATTATTTCATAGAGGCACTGTTGCTGGCCTTTATCTGCCCCACAGCAACCGCCTGCGCTGTGGTAACCCAGAAATTGGGAGGCGACTCAGCAACCACTACTACCTACACCATTATCATCAACCTGACGGTGGCCATACTCATACCACTATTGCTACCCATAACGCACAGTCAGTCGCACCTCACCTTCCTCACTGCCTTCAGCGCCATCATACAAAGGGTTTTTCCGTTGCTTATGCTCCCTTTGTTCCTGGCATGGGCCACACGCTATATGCTACCTAAGTTTCATGCTATGCTGCTCTCTGTTCACGACCTGGCTTTCTACCTTTGGGCTGTGTCGCTCTCGCTGGCTATTGCCATCAGTTGCAGGGCGCTGGTGAACAGTCAAGAGAGCATGGTGACCGTTCTCGCTATTGCCATAGCTTCTCTGCTTGCCTGCCTGTTTCAGTTTGGGTTTGGCAAATACATTGGCAGGCGTTACGGATGTTCTATGGAGGCAGGACAGGCTCTGGGACAGAAGAACACTATCTTCATCATTTGGCTGGGTTACACCTTTATGTGTCCTATCTCAGCCACTGCTGGCGGATTCTACTCTATTTGGCATAACGTAGTAAATTCTTATCAACTATACAAGAAGCGGAAGCAGGATTCTGTCACTCAGTAATCAGAAATATGAACACCAAAGGCAGGTGATCGCTCACTCCACCATGATAAAACTCCCACACATAGGTTCGGCGAGGTTTGTAGAAGCCTTGCGAATCCTTTTCCAATAGCCATTCAGCATCGTGTATATGACAGTCTATGGGTTGCAGTGTGCCTGAAGCGAATATGTGGTCAAGACTGTTCCATTCATTCTGAAAGAAATATGTGCCCTGCACCCTGCCTGGATGATACTTCGCCTTCTCGCTGGCTGACACCTCAGTCAACCCAGCACTGACAATCCTCTTGATAGGGCGGTCAACAGAATAATCATTGAAGTCGCCCATCACTATGATGTTGGCAGTAGCCGAAGTCTGGCGTATGGAGTCGGTCTTGTGAATCAGCTTGTCAGCCACCTCCATTCGGTAGCCCTCCGTCTGTTGTGTGCCTCCTGCCCTACTCGGTGCGTGAACCACAAACACATGCAGAGAGTCACCCTGCTCAGTCAGCAAGGTAGCATAGAGTATGTTGCGCGTTCGGCGCCTGTTTTCCTTCTTGGGTATCTCTATCTCCTCATCATGAACCAGTCGCAGCCTGTAGGGGTTATACATCAGTGCTACGTCTATTCCTCTCACATCGGGCGAGTGGGTCATAACATAACGATAGTGGGCACTGCGAAGCATACTGCGATTGGTGAGTGCCAATAGCACGCTGTCGTTCTCCACCTCTACCAGTCCCACCATATCGGGCAGTCGCCAATCACTCTTCTCGCCTCCACACTGCAGTATCACCCTGCCTACGTCATTCAGTTTCTTCCAGTATCGGCCCTTGGTCCAGTGTCTCACACCCTCGGGCAGGAAGGCACTGTCATTCTTCAGTGTATCATGCGTTGTATCAAAGAGGTTTTCGCAGTTATATGACACCACCACATAGCGTCTGTCGCCACACCACGCTTGTGTAGCTATCAGCAGAGCCGTTAGCAATATCATCACTATGTGTGTCTTGTTGCTCATTAGCACATAATTCACTTGTTTCAGACTGCAAAGATACTTATTTAACTCTATTCACACAACACAAACAAAAAAAATAGGAAAGAAATTTGGATATTTAAGAAAAATCTT
>JAZLBU010000015.1:0-4321 GCA_045613845.1 Prevotella sp.
TACTACCACCAGAAGCATTTCTACTTCCGCTCTAACCCTAACTGGGTGGTGTATGTTACTGCTGGTCTGGAACATGTGGCACAGTTTGGTGGCACACAATACAGCTACGACAGCGAGGGCAACCTCATCACCAAGACCAAGCCTCATAACCTCAAGGCGTTCTGGGATATTCTGCTGAAGAAGGAGGATAAGAACTATTACGAACATGATGCTATGGAGGACTGGGTATATGGCAACCACCTGGGCATTATCACCTACCAGATTAGTTGGAATATTGACAAGCAGCATCTGCTCGAGGCCTATCTCGACGTACCTTTTGAGGATGGTTCAGGCATGCGCAAGGGCAATGGCTGGGACGGTCTGTGGGGCTTGCGTTATAATTCCAAGAAGCAGGGTGTGCAGTATGTCAGGGGGGCTGTGTTTGAGTATTTCCAAACCACCAACCAGTCTGGTCCGCTGCATTGGGACAAGGGTGACTATCCCGAACCCGTACGCAGTCAGATAACAGAGATGGTGACAGGCAATGACGACTATTACAACCACCTCTTCTATAATGGCTATTCCTACTACGGCATGACGCCAGGCAATGCCCTCATTCCTTCACCTATATATAATAAGGATGGTTTTTCACGCTATCGTGACAATCGTATCAAGGCGTGGCATCTGGGCATAAACGGCGAACTCACCCCTCGTCTGTCTTATCTGGTGAAGGGTTCTTATCGTGAGGGATGGGGCACTTATAACGTTCCTCTCTCCGTCAAGCACCATTCTTTTGATGCTATGTTCCAAGGCACTTACTCCCTCGGACCCTGGCAGTTCAGCGCTGCATACGCTTTCGATAAGGGCAACATCTATGGTGATTGCTCAACGTTTAACTTTAAGATAGGTTATCATGGCAAAATATTGTAAGCTGAAAGTTGAAAGTTTAAGGTTGAAAGTGTTATCATTATCGTTAACGTTAACGTTATCGTTAGCATTATCCTCCTGTCAGGAGGGACGTGAGGCTGGCGACCTGCTGGGTCAGTGGCGCATGGCCGATTCTGACTCTAAGTACATCAGTTTCTCTGGTTCCATCACTGAGTTTAGACATGTTCAGGACGGAGCCCTGAAGCGTTATGTCTTTGGCAATTTCCAACACGTTGCCGACAGCCTGTTCATCCAGTGCTACTCCATATATGAGGAACAGAAGGCTACGGACACAGAACTGATAGAGGACACCTACGAGATGAAGCCATTCAACGATATACGCGTAAAGATAGAGGTGCTCGACGACAAACACCTCATCCTTAGCAAGGATGGTAAGATGTGGAATTTTTATAAGTATTGAGGAGTTAAGGAGTTAAGGAGATAAGTAGTTAAGACAATACATAAGACCTCACCAGTCAAAGCATATGTCTTAACTCCTTAACTACTGCCTACTTAACTACTCAAAAAAAAGGGACTTCGTTTTGAAGTCCCTTTTTTGTATCTATTTACGATAGTCATCCAGATCTGCCTCTGTGCATGACATTACGAAGTCGTAATGCTTCTCCACCTCAGCGGCAGCATAGCGGGTATATACCTTAGCCGACTTACTGAAGAGCTCAGCATCCTTGCTGGCATCGCCCACCAGTAGCAGCGCCATGATGATGTCACCTGCCATCTCGTATAGGTGACGTACGCACAGATCTTTCAGCTCGTCGTTCTTCTGCTCGTTCACGTAAGCCACAGCAGCATTATATTTCTCTGCCATCTTGGCTATGCGCTCCTTCTGAGGCATCAGCTCTTCAGAGCACCACTCGCCTTCGTTTTCGTAGCGAAGCGTTTCGTTTTCGTTTTCGTACGAACTTGCGTTAGCAAGTGAGTAACCCGCCTCTCCCTGAGCCAGGAAGCCCTCGATTATCTGACCATAGAAGCCATTGGTGATGTAGCGTCCTGCTGCAACGGTCTGCAACTGTGTTGTTCCCTCATAAATGGTGAGGATACGGGCATCACGATACAGACGCTGACAAGCATACTCCAGCATGAAACCTGAACCACCATGCACCTGTATGCCGTCGTAAGCGTTCTGGTTAGCATACTCTGATGTCATACCCTTGGCAATAGGTGTGAAGGCGTCGGCAAGCTTTGAGAAAGCCTTACACTCTGCCCTCTCCTCAGCTGTCAGCTTCTCGCCCTTCTCCTTGCGCTCACGCTCTATGTCTTCGAGGGTCTTATATACATCCACGAATCGTGAGGTAGCGTAATACAATGAGCGACCTGCATCGAGTTTCGCCTTCATTATTGCGAGCATATCATATACTGCTGGGAAGTTGATGATAGCCTTGCCAAACTGCTTACGATCCTTAGCGTAGGCAAGAGCCTCGTTGTATGCCATCTGGCTGGTACCTGTTGACTGACCAGCAATACCCAGACGGGCACCGTTCATCAGTCCCATCACATACTTTATCAAGCCCAGTTTCTCTGAACCGCAAAGCTCTGCCTTAGCGTTCTTATACACCAGTTCGCATGTTGGTGAACCGTGTATGCCCAGTTTGTTCTCTATACGGCGCACATCAACGCCTCCGTCACGCTTGTCGTAGATGAACATTGACAGTCCGCGACCGTCACGAGTGCCCTCTACCGAACGAGCCAGCACCAGGTGTATGTCTGAATCGCCGTTGGTGATGAAACGCTTACAGCCGTTCAGTCGCCAGCATTTGTTCTCCTCGTCGTATGTAGCCTTGAGCATAACAGACTGCAGGTCGGAACCTGCGTCAGGCTCTGTGAGGTCCATTGACATCGTCTCGCCCTGACACACTCGTGGCACGAAACGCTGGCGCTGGTCTTCGTCGCCAAACTCATAGAGAGTCTCTATGCAGTCCTGCAGCGACCAGATGTTCTCAAACCCTGTGTCGCCTGCTGCTATCATCTCGTTGATGGCTGAATAGATAGCCATTGGGAAGTTTAGACCGCCATAGCGGCGAGGCATCGTCACACCATTCAGACCCGCCTTGATGGTTGCGTCAAGGTTTTCGTAGGTCTTTGAGGCATATATCATCCTGCCGTTCTCGCATCGCGGACCCTCAGCATCCACGCTCTCCGCGTTAGGAGCTATCACGTTAGCACTCACGTCGCCAGCCAGTTCCAGCACCTTATCGAAGTTCTCCATTGCCTCCTCAAAGTCGGCAGGAGCATAATCATACTTCTCGGCATCGGCATAGCCACGCTCTTTCAGTTCTACTATATGCTTGAGCAAAGGATGGCTCAAGTGAAACTTAATCTCGGGATTGTCAGTATAAAAGTTTGCCATTTCTGTGGTTATTTGTAGTAGTTGGGGAGTTATAGGAGTTATAGGAGTTAAAGACAATAGAAATTGTTATTGATGGACAGCTGAGAAATTCTCAATACCTCGTGAATAAGCGTTTAGCAATCTGCTAGAATCTTCAATCATTATCTCAAGTTCTGTACAGTCACTATCAGACACATAATTCAGATCTTTTGCTAGAATTATATAGTATCGACATTCTTCCAGACTTCCCTGAGCAATATTTAAGAATCTAAGTTTCTCTTGCTTTGACAGTCTTCTATATCCTTCCGCTATATTGGCAGGTATTGACACTGCAGCTCTCGTAAACTGTGATACTAAACCAAATCTTTCCCATTCGGGAAACTTTTGGCACACAGAATAAACCTTCACGACAAATTCGTGAGATTTCTGCCAAGCTACGATATCAGTGAAACTCTTGCTCGCCATAGCTATTGTCTTTAACTCCTAAGCGGCTGCAAGCCGCGATAACTCCTTTAACTCCTTTAACTCCTGATTTCTACTATTTATTATTCTCTTTATAATACTTTATCATCTTCGGAACAACTTCCTCCACCGTGCCGTTGATTACATAATCGGCGATGGTGTTGATAGGAGCGTCAGGGTCGTTATTCACTGATATGATGATGCCTGAGTCCTGCATACCAGCGATGTGCTGTATCTGACCAGAGATACCGCAAGCGATATACACCTTAGGACGCACCGTTACACCCGTCTGACCTATCTGGCGATCGTGGTCCACCCATCCTGCGTCCACAGCAGCACGTGAGGCACCCACCTCGGCATGCAGCTCCTTAGCCAGTTCGAAGAGTTTGTCGAAACCCTCCTTCGAACCCACGCCGTAGCCACCAGCCACGATGATTGGCGAACCCTTCAGGTTGTGCTTAGCCTGCTCCACATGGCGGTCGAGCACCTTCACTACATACTCCGTCTCAGGCACGTACTTAGCCACGTCATGCCTGATGACCACGCCCTTGTAGTTCTCGTCGAGCACCTCTTTCTTCATCACGCCCTCGCGCACGGTAGCCATCTGTG
>JAZLBU010000016.1:0-1844 GCA_045613845.1 Prevotella sp.
AAGAAGTTGTGGGGCTTGTTCTACGACCGTGAGGGCAACTACATCGTTACTGACGATGCTCCAACAGCTGAACAGGAGAAGTCACTGCATAAACTTATTAAGAAAGTAACGCAGGATATAGAGCAGTTCTCTTATAACACCTCTATCTCTGCCTTCATGATAGCAGTGGGCGAGTTGCAGAAGTGTCACTCTAAGGCAATACTCCGTGACCTCGTAGTGCTCATAGCACCATTCGCTCCATTCATAGCTGAAGAGCTGTGGCATACATTGAACGGGAACGCTGCCACTGTATCCGATGCGTCAGCGTCGGATAGCAGCGTCTTCGATGCCCAGTGGCCTAAGTGGGATGAGAGCAAGATGAAGGACTCAGAGATTACTATGCCTGTGCAGTTCTGTGGCAAGACTCGTTTCACCATGCAGATACCTGCTGATGCCTCTAAGGATGATGTGGAGAAACTCGCCTTAGCTGATGAGCGCACTGCTAAATACACTGATGGTAAGCAAATCATCAAGACCATTGTGGTGCCTGGTAAGATTATCAATATAGTAGTGAAGTAATCCCTTGACAGCCTACAAAAAAATATCCTTGCAGTCATTGACCGCAAGGATATTTTATTGTCTCAATCTGCTATCTATTAGATAAGACCAGCGCCAGCCTTAAACTTAGCAACCTTCTTTGCAGGAATGTTGATAACCTGACCAGTCTGTGGGTTCTTACCCTTGCGAGCTGCGCGCTCTGCAACTGAGAATGTACCGAAACCGATGAGCTGAACGCTCTCACCCTTCTTCAGAGCACCTGCGATTGACTCCAATGTAGCCTCGAGAGCTGCCTTACCTGCTGCCTGAGAAATACCTGCCTTCTCAGCGATAGCCTTTACCAATTCTGACTTGTTCATAGTGGTAGAAATTTTTGTTTAAATTAGTTATTGAGTTAATTATAAGATAGTTTCAAGTATCTTTCACCCACAAAGTTATAAGATTTTTTTTTTTCACGCAAAAAAAATAAAAAAAAAATGCTTTTTTTGCCTAAAAAAACCACCAAATTACCCATTTTTGCTTATCTGAGTGCCCTAAAGACGGCATTTTTTAGTAACTTTGCAGCCGTAAAGGGCTTAAACGGCCTTAACTCTCATAAACACTAAGGTAATGGCACAAATTCCTACGATAACAAAAAATCTGCTCATCATCAACATCATTTGCTTCCTAGGAGCAACGGTGATGGGTAGTAGCTTTAACTTTAATGAAATCTTCGGACTGCATTATTGGCAGGCAACCAATTTTCATCTTTATCAGTTGGTGACATATATGTTCATGCATGGTTCATGGACACACCTTTTCTTTAATATGTTTGCCCTCTGGATGTTTGGTGGCATCATAGAGCGCACCTTTGGCGAGAAGCGCTTTATACTTTATTATATGATATGCGGACTGGGTGCTGCATTGTGTCAGGAGGTGTCACAGACCGTACAGGTTTATTCTATGATAGCACCACAGGGTGCCACTCTTAATGACCTGTTCAACCTCTCTACAGCTGATCGAATGGTTCTCAACAACCTCACCACTGTGGGTGCTTCAGGTAGCATATATGGCATATTGCTTGCCTTTGGTATGTGTTATCCTGAGGAGCGCATGTTTGTTTTCCCACTGCCCGTACCATTGAAGGCTAAGTGGTTTGTTATGATATATGTAGTCATTGAACTGCTCTCAGCCCTATCACAGCGTGGCGATGGTGTGGCTCATGTGGCTCACCTGGGTGGTATGCTCTTCGGATATATTATGATAAAGATGTGGCGAAACAGCTATTCAGACTATAACTACCACACCAAACATTACTCTAATGGATG
>JAZLBU010000017.1:0-8747 GCA_045613845.1 Prevotella sp.
TCTGGGTCCGCGTGCCGTGATAGAGGGCATACAGAATACCTTCGCTTGGCTTATCCAGGATAAGAAGAACCCTATCGTAGTTTTTGCTGGTAACAACATCGGCGAGGACTATCTGGCAGAGCTCACGGAGTATCTGAAGACCAAGACATTCTCTATCATCAACATATCAAAGAGTGGTACCACGACGGAGACGGCGCTGACTTTCCGTCTGCTCAAGACACAGCTCGAGCAGCAGGTGGGCAAGGCTAAGGCTAAGGATCTCATCGTGGCTGTTACTGACGCTAAGAAGGGTGCTGCACGCACATGTGCCGATAAGGAGGGTTACAAGACATTCGTAATTCCTGACGACGTAGGCGGTCGTTTCTCTGTGCTCACCCCAGTGGGCTTGTTGCCTATCGCTTGTGCTGGCATCGACATCGAACAGCTCGTGGCAGGTGCTCAGGCTATGGAGAAGCAGTGTGGCATCGACGTGCCATTTGAGGAGAATCCTGCAGCTATCTATGCTGCTACGCGAAACGCCCTCTACGAGGCAGGCAAGAAGATAGAGATACTCATCAACTACCAGCCTAAGTTGCACTACTACGCTGAGTGGTGGAAGCAGCTCTACGGCGAGTCTGAGGGTAAGGACGGCAAAGGCCTGTACCCAGCTTCATGCGATTTCACCACCGATCTGCACTCTATGGGTCAGTGGATTCAGGAAGGCGAGCGCACCATATTCGAGACATGCATCAGCGTTGAGAATCCAGAGAAGAAACTTCTCTTCCCAAGTGATGAGGAGAACCTCGACGGACTGAATTTCCTCGCTGGCAAGCGCATCGACGAGGTGAATAAGAATGCTGAGCTCGGAACCCGTCTGGCTCATGTTGATGGTGGTGTGCCTAACATCCTCATCTCTATCGAGCGTCTGGACGCTTACAACTACGGTCAGCTCATATACTTCTTCGAGAAGGCTTGCGGCATCTCTGGTCAGCTGCTTGGCGTGAATGCATTCAACCAGCCTGGTGTTGAGGCTTACAAGAAAAATATGTTCGCCTTGCTCGAGAAGCCAGGCTACGAGGCAGAAACAAAGGCGATACGCGAAAAACTTAATTCATAATTCATAGTTATCGTAGCGAAGCGTATCGTAGGGGCATCGCCCCGTATCGTAGCAACGAAGTTGCGTTTCGTACGAACGTAGTGAGTAAAAAATGAAATACGCATTAGTAACAGGTGGCTCTCGCGGATTAGGCAGAGCCATCTGCCTTAAATTAGCAGAACAGGGAATACCTGTAGTGATAAATTATGTGAACAACCAGCAGGCGGCGGAGGAAGTGAAGGCGCTTGTTGAGGCGGCCTACCCCCAGCCCCTCCCTGAAGGGAAGGGGGTTGCCGAGTTGTTGAGGTTTGACACTGGCAACATCAAGGAGGTTGATGCAGCAATTGAAGGCTGGGAGGAAGCTCATCCTGACGACTACATCGCCTATCTGGTGAATAATGCTGGCATCCGCAGAGACAACATGATGTTCATGATGCCTGAGGAAGACTGGCATGCTGTGCTCAACACCTCGCTCAACGGTCTGTATTATGTCACCCGTAAGTTGTTGCCTAAGATGATGATGCGCAAACATGGAGGCAGCATAGTCAATATGGCATCACTCTCAGGACTTAAGGGCTTGCCTGGTCAGACTAACTACAGTGCCACTAAGGCTGGCATCATTGGTGCTACCAAGGCGCTGGCTCAGGAGGTGGCTGCTCGCAGCATAACCGTCAATGCCGTAGCGCCTGGCTTCATAGAGAGTGATATGACCAAGGACCTCGATGTTGAAACCTTGAAGCAGCAGGTGCCATGCAAGCGCTTCGGCAAACCTGAGGAGGTGGCCGACCTCGTTTGCTTCCTGCTCTCTGACAAGGCCAAGTACATCACTGGCGAAGTGGTAAGCATCAATGGAGGACTGTATACTTAACTCCTCATTCCTCATAATTAATTACTAATTCATAATTAAAAAGACCTTTCGAGGTCTTTTTTTTTGTTATAATTTCATAAAATTTGAGTATTGCGCAGTTTTCGTGTTTTGAGTAATTTTGCAGAGCGTTTTTTTAGGCAAAATTACTACACATTATTATATATTATATGACACGAAAACTACTCTTTACAACAATGCTCGCATCGGCTGTTGCTCTTGGCGCATCGGCTCAACAGAATGGTGACGAGATAGCTGAATATGCAAGCTTCGATAAATATCGCGTAGGCGGTTATGGCGAGATGGTAGCTGCTTTCAAGGATTATGGCACCAACCGTTTCTATGGCCATCCTGAAGGCAACTCTAAGGAGAATCGCAATACTATCAGCATACCGCGATTGGTAATTGCCGGCGACTATAAGTTCAATAGCAAGTGGATAATCGGTCTCGAGGTGGAGTTTGAATATGGTGGCACAGGTACTGCCTACGAACTCGAAAACAGTGAGAATGGCGAATACGAGACTGAGGTAGAGAAGGGTGGCGAGGTAGCCATTGAGCAGTTTCATATCACTCGTCTCATCATGCCTGCCTTCAATGTGAGGGCTGGTCATATCATTGTGCCTGTGGGACAGAACAATGCCCACCACGAACCCATCAACTTCTTTGGCACCGTGCGTCCTGAGGGCGAGACAAGCATCATCCCTAACACATGGCACGAAACGGGTCTGGAGTTCTTCGGACAGATAGGCAAGGGCTACTCTTCATTCAGCTATCAGGCTATGGTGGTGGCAGGACTCAATGCCAACGGCTTTGACCGCAACAACTGGGTGAAGAAAGGCAAGCAGAAATTCTTTGAGCAAGACAACTTCACCAGTCCTGGCTATGCTCTGCGACTCAACTATACAGGTGTGCCTGGACTGCGACTGAGTGGCTCGTTCTACTACTGCGCCAATGCTGGCAGCAATGCTGATAAGAGCCAGACCTACGGCGATGTGGGTAAGATACCCGTGCGCATTTACAACCTCGAGGGACAGTATAAGAACCGTTATGTAGAGGCTCGCGCCAATTTCCTTTGGGGCAATCTGGGCAACTCTTACGCAGTGTCGTCTAAGAATGTGAAACTATCAAACAAGTCACCTTACAGCCGCATCATCCCTGTAGCTCACAAGGCTGTGGCATTTGGTGGCGAGGCTGGACTGCGACTGAAGAACTTCTTCCTCTGCGAGAAGATGCCTGACATTATTCCTTTCGTACGCTATGAGTACTACAACCCACAGGAGCATGTGCTGGAACCTAACACTGCTGAGGAGCGCAACAAGGTGAGCATGTGGACCTTTGGTGCCAATTGGCGTGCCCTGCCTAACCTTGTGGTTAAGGCCGACTACACCACTCGTAGCATCGGCTCAGGCAATTACAACTCTGAGAACGAGTTTGCCGTTGGTGTGGCATGGGCTGCATGGTTTCTGAATAAGTAAAAAGTAATAATTAAAAAGTAATAATTTAACAAAATAATGAAAATGAAAAAGAATTTATTTTTTGCTGGTCTGATGGCTCTCGCTATGAGCCTCGGCATGGTTTCATGTGGTGATGACAATGGTTCATCTAACAGTGGTGGTTCATCTGACACAGGTGGCGCTACAGCTGAGGAGATAGCTGCTCAGAACATCGATTATTCAGCTGACATGGCTGATGCTTGGGGCAACTATGCTTATAACGTTGCACTGCTGTTGCAGGCTGATGCTACCAAACTTTACAATGCGTGGAACGATGGATTTGCTGATGATTTCAAGAATCAGACAGCAGGCTCAGGCTACACCTCACCACAGTCTTGCGTAGAAGAGATTTTCGATGGTTGTGCTAACATTGCCAACGAGGTGGGTACTGCTAAGATTGGCGAGCCAGTGGACTACTGGAATGCAGGTCTTACCAACAAGGCTCTCTATGCTGTGGAGTCATGGTATTCATGGCACTCTCGCGACGACTATAAGAACAATATCCTCTCTATCGCTAACTCATTCCTCGGCGCTCGCATCGCACTCGGCGATAATGAGAAACTCACCGAGTCTGTAGCAAGCAAGGCTAATGCTAACAGCCTCTATAAGGTATGCTCTTCTAAGGCTGCTCTGAGTGACAAGACTGCTGATGTGCTGAGCAATATCTGCACAGCATGGCAGGCTATCGACAATATCCCACAGCCATTCCGTAGTAACATAGGTTCTAACGAGGCTCTGCTGGCTATGGATGCTTGTTCTAATCTTGAAGCAAGTCTGAAGGCACTCAAGGCTGCTGTTGTGGCTGAGAACTCTCCTGTTTCTGATGCTGAAATGCAGGCTATAGTTAATCAGTATGTTGATGCTGTGGTAGTTCCTACATACAAGGATCTGAAAGATGAGGTTGACGAGCTGACCGCTTTGGTAAAGCAGTTCAAGGATAATCCTACTAACTCTGGCTTCGAGAGCATTGCTGCTAAGTGGCTCGTGGCTCGTGCTCCTTGGGAGTCTTCTGAGGCATTCCTCTTTGGTCCTGTTGACGAACTCGGTCTTGATCCTAACATGGACTCATGGCCACTCGATCCAGTGGGTATCGTTAATCTGCTGAAGTCTCAGAAGTGGAGCGATATGCAGTGGGGCGAAGGCGATGATGCCGAGGCTCAGGAGGCTGCACAGGCTCTTCGTGGTTTCCACACTCTCGAGTTCCTTGTCTTCAAGAATGGTCAGGCTCGTAAGGTAAACTAAAGATGATAGATGAAGAATAAGACATTTCTGTTTCTCTCTTTCGCAACCGTTACTATGTTATCCGCTTGTTCTGACAACGAGGCGGATAACATAAACGTTTTTTACGAGGAGCATGCCGCTGAGCTTGCCGACTATGCCCTGTCGGCTGGCACGTCAACCATCTTCACCAACTCCTCTAAGTCATACGACACTGAGGCGGAATGGCTCTCAGGCTCCTATGCCAGCCGTTGGCGCAATGGCGACCGCCTTTACGATAATGTCACTGATGGCTATGGTCCTGTGTATGCTGGTTTCTCGTGTGGTTCATGCCACATGAATGCTGGTCGCACCAACCCTGGTGTGTGGAACAAACTCTATGACGATGCCGATGGTAATCCTGTCTATGGCTCTGGCACCAATGGCATGTCGGCTATGCTGGTATATGTGGCTCGTAAGAATGGCGTCTTCTTCCAAGGCTATGGTCGTGTGCTTCATGACCAGGCTATCTATGGCGTCACTCGTGAGGGCAAACTCGAGGTGCGTTACAACTACCAGAAAGGCTCCTTCCCTGATGGCGAGGAGTATGAACTGGCTCACCCTAACTACACCATCGTTGAGTGGTATAAGCAGATGTGGGACGATGTGCAGGGCAAGTATGTTGACATAAAGCCCGAAGACCTCTTCTGCACCGTTCGCATTCCTCTGCGCCATGTGGGTATGGGACAGATGATGGCCCTCGACCGCGATGAGATAAAGCAACTCGCTGCTCAGAGCAACTATCCTGAATATGGCATCAGCGGCAGGTGCAACTACATCACTGAGCGTGGCGTTTATGATATAGGCCTCTCAGGTAATAAGGCTCAGCATCAGGATCTCACCGTCGAACTGGGTTTCTCCAGCGATATGGGTGCTACTAACTCTCGCTATCCTGAAGAGATTTGTGAGGGTCAGTCACAGATGCAGGAGGGCTCTATGATGGGACTTGCCTATGACAAACTCGATGTTTCTACTGAGGATATGGAGTGTGTTGACCTCTATCTGCACGCTCTCGGAGTGCCTGCTCGCCGACTGGGCAGCAAGTCGCTCAATGTCACCCTCACCAAGAGCAATGGCTCCACCGTCACCATGACCGAACGTGAGGCAATAGAGCGTGGCGAGCAGATGTTCTATCAGGCTAAGTGCCACCTGTGCCATGTTACCACCCTCCACACTCGCAAGCGTGGTGCCACACTGCTTAATGGCACCTCCCTGCCTTGGTTGGGTAGCCAAACCATACACCCTTACTCCGACTATCTGCTTCATGATATGGGCTCTGAGATTATGGGTGTAGGCCTTAACGACAACTATGTCAGCGGTCTGGCTCGTGGCAATGAATGGCGCACCACCCCTCTTTGGGGCATCGGCTTGCAGCGTAAGGTCAATGGTCACACTTTCTTCCTTCATGATGGTCGTGCGCGCAACCTCACCGAGGCTATCCTCTGGCATGGTGGCGAGGGCGAAGCATCCAAAAATCTGTTTATGAAGATGGACAGGGCCGACCGTCAGGCACTCCTACGCTTCCTCGAAAGCTTATAGCCCCTTTCGCTGAGGCACTCTTCATATGTCTTAACTCCTCTAACTCCATAACTCCTTAACTCCTAAAATGAAAATAATAACCTCCCTCGCAGCTCTGGCTGCAATGATGGCTCTCCCTGCTATGGCGCAGGAGCCTGCAAATAGTATCGACAGTCTGTATGACTCTGCTAACGGTGTGGTAACCATCGGTGCCGACCGTATGTTCCAGATTGAGAGCAAAGACCATAAGTTCTCTTTCAAACCCTACCTCATGCTCCAGATGACGGGCAACTACAACTACTATGACGATGAGGGACTGGACAAGGCGTATAATCAGGACAATGTTGCCAACAGTGGTTTCTCCTTCCCTTATGCCGTACTGGGTTTCACGGGTAAGGCTTTCGGCAAGGTTACCTACAACCTCTCTGTCAATGCCTCTAAGTCTGGTGGCGCACTGCTCCAGCAGGCATGGTTCGACATTAAGTTCAGCAAGGGCTTCGCTGTCAAGGCGGGTAAGTTCAAGACTCCCTTCTCTCATGCTTACCTCACCACTCTGGGCGAGACGCTCTTCCCACAACTGCCCACCTCGCTCACGGCTAATGTCATCATGCCCTATAGCCTCAATGCCGTAACTCCTAACATCGGCACGGGCTTCGACCTCGGTGTTATGGTTCATGGTCAGATTAACCGTCAGTTTGGTTATGAGGCTGGCATATTCAATGGCACAGGCTCTAACATCAACACTGCCACCAAGACATTCTCTGACGATTGGCACATCCCTTCTATGCTCTATGCAGGCCGACTGACCTGGGAACCTAAGGGCAAGATGCCTGCCACTCAGGGCAATCCTAAGTTGCTGCATGAAAATAAACTCCTCGTGGCTGCTTCTGCCAGCATCAATGTGGAGAGTGAGAGCGAGAGCACCAATGATGCTCGCTACGGACTGGAGTTCTCATGGTTGCATAATCGTTGGTACCTGGGTGCTGAGGCATACCTCATGCATGTGGGTTTCACTAAGCGTCAGAAGATTGACGAATCATTCAACTACTGGGGCGCCTATGCTCAGGCTGGCTACTTCGTGCTCGAACCCCTTCAGGTGGCTGTGCGCTATGACTTCATGGATCGCAATGGAACAGGCAAGGATGGCATACTCAACATGCCTGCTGTGGGTCTGAACTATTTCATCACTGAATACGGACTCAAACTCTCTGCCATGTATCAGTACATTGGTCGCACAGGCCACAAAACCCAACTCGATCGTGACAACGACGACCTCGGTGTGGCTAAGCACAGTGCTACCGTCATGTTGCAATATACATTCTAAGGGTTCAAAAGTTCAAAAGATCAAAGGTTCAAAAGTTCAAGATGAGCATATTACCTTCAACATTCAACCTTCAACTTTCAACTATCAACTATAGCTTTGCTATAGCGTTGGCGCTGCTAATGGCCTCCTGCGACGATGGCAGTGTGACTGAGAAATCATATACTGACACCACCGAAACGTATAGCGTGGTGGTCAAGGGCACACTCACTGGCATGGATACCTGGAGCTCTGGCTACCATGTTATCTTGGGTGGCTTTAATGATGAGAGTGCTTATTCCACCATCCAGAAGAGAATCACCCTAACTGACGACAATCAGTTTAACATCTCGCTCTCGGGCATTCCTATCAATACCAAGACCATCGAGATAGCCGCTGTCAACAGCCTACGCATCAAGTATGCCTCGCTGTATAGCTACACCATACCTGATGATCAGCGACCCTACGAAACGATGACCCTCGACCTCGGTACGGTGGATGGTTCTATGTTTACGGCCATACAGAAGAATATCTTCGAAAAGACCGACATGAACTGCTATCGCTGTCATCGTTCCTCTACTGGTGCTGGCAAACTGAGTCTGGTTGAGGGCGAGAGCTATGCCTCACTCGTTGGTGTGGCGTCTAATCACGATGCTAACATTCAGCGTGTGGTGCCTGGCGATGCTGACAATAGTCTGCTCTATCAGTCTATGGCTAACAACATCCTGCCCCACATGGACCACACAGGCTTCTTTGCTGGCGACACCAACGGTCGCCTACTCACCCTTCTCCGCTCCTGGATTGATGGGGGAGCAAAACAATAATTCAACTTTCGCAAAAAAGATGAAATACACATTCGATGATTATAACGCTACAGCAGAACTGACGTCATTCAAACCTGCTGATGGCGCAGTGGCTGAATATCATGCTATGGTGCATGTACAGTCGCTTGGCGATACGTTTACTGAACAGATAACTCGCCTTCAGCAGGCTGAGAAACTACTGCGTGAGAGCGCCGAACTCAAAGGGGCACAGGTGGTGTTCAAACGCTATTTCCTCTCTGATTCTACTAATCAGGTGCCATTGATAAAGGATGCTGACGAGTGCACCGTTTCATTCATTCAGCAACCACCCCTCGATGGTTCTAAGGTGGCTCTGTGGCTCTATATGGTGGAGGGTGCTGAGGTGGTGTATAAGGCTGTTGACCTCACCTCTACCATAGTGCGCCATAATGGCTAT
>JAZLBU010000018.1:0-5532 GCA_045613845.1 Prevotella sp.
ATGAAGAGTGAAGAATGAAGAATTTTTCGTAATTTTGCATAGAATTTAGATAATATAAAGGTGAAAAGAATTATGAAAAAGGTTTACAACTATCTGTTTATAGGTATAGTGGCGATGCTCAGCATGACACTTTCGTCATGCAATAATGATGACTATGATGCTTGGTTGCTTGATGGCTATTGGGCAGGTACAGTGGAATCTTTTGGCTGGCTAGGTGAGTCATTTAACTACGTAGATTTTAGATTTGTAAAGGGTTCTTCATACGGTAGAGGAACGGGTTATGAGCGTGACTATGATGAGTATGGTCGCCTTGTTGCATCAAGCAATTTTGTATATGAAGTGATTGATGGTCGTATAAAATTAGTTTATGAAAATCCACGTGTGGTTGTTTGGATTGACAGTTGGTCTGTTTATGACGGAAATAGGAAGTTGGATGCGGTATTCAATTATAAAGGAAATACGGTAAGAATGTACCTTGATAAAATTGCCGGTTGGCGTTATTAAATTTGCCTTTGAGGAAATATTGCTACTATGGCAGAAAAGAATGAATTTGTGCGCCAAGTGGCGGAGCAGAAGTACGAATACGGCTTCACCACTGACGTTCACACAGACATAATACCTGTTGGTCTGACCGAGGATGTGGTGAGACTCATATCAGAAAAGAAGGGGGAACCAGAGTGGATGTTGGAGTTCCGCCTGAAGGCTTTTCGCCATTGGCAGACGATGACACAGCCCGACTGGGGGCATGTCAACGTGCCACCGATAGACTATCAGGCGATATCATACTATGCCGACCCGATGGCAAAGAAAAAGAACCCTAACCTGACGGAAGACGGACAGATAGACCCTGAACTGGAGAAAACCTTCGACAAACTCGGCATACCACTGGAGGAAAGACTGGCACTGAGCGGTGTGGCTGTGGATGCCATCATGGACTCGGTGAGTGTGAAGACCACCTATAAAGACAAACTGAAGGAACTGGGTATCATATTCATGTCGATAGGCGAGGCGATAAAAGAGCATCCTGACCTGATAAAGGAATATCTGGGTACGGTAGTGCCATATAGGGACAACTTCTTTGCAGCACTAAACTCAGCAGTGTTCTCAGATGGATCGTTTGTGTATATACCAAAGGGAGTGCGCTGTCCGATGGAACTGTCATCATACTTCCGCATCAATGCAGCAGGTACGGGACAGTTTGAACGAACATTGATTATAGCCGACGACGACTCATACGTGTCATACCTAGAAGGATGTACGGCACCTATGCGCGATGAAAACCAACTGCATGCCGCCATAGTGGAGATAATAGTGAAGGACAGGGCAGAGGTGAAATACTCTACTGTGCAGAACTGGTATCCTGGTGATGAGAACGGCAAGGGTGGTGTGCTCAATCTGGTGACAAAGCGTGGCGACCTGAGAGGCGAATCGTCAAAACTCTCATGGACACAGGTGGAGACAGGTTCGGCGATAACATGGAAATACCCTTCATGCGTGTTGCGTGGCGACAACTCAGTAGCGGAGTTCTATAGCGTGGCAGTGACAAACAACTATCAGGAAGCTGACACAGGCACCAAGATGATACACATGGGTAAGAACACCAAATCGACCATTATATCAAAAGGTATCTCGGCAGGTCACTCACAGAACTCATATCGCGGTTTGGTCAGAGCTACCTCAAAGGCAGACGGAGCAAGGAACTACTCATCGTGTGACTCGCTGTTGCTGGGTAGCCAATGTGGTGCCCACACCTTTCCATATATGGACATACACAACAACACCGCGGTGGTGGAGCATGAGGCAACGACATCAAAGATAAGCGAACAACAACTGCTATACTGCAACCAGCGAGGCATATCAACAGAAGAAGCCGTAGGACTGATAGTGAACGGCTATGCTAAAGAGGTGTTGCAGAAACTGCCGATGGAGTTTGCGGTGGAGGCGCAGAAACTCCTCAGCGTGAGCCTGGAGGGCTCAGTGGGATAAATAGCCTCTCCCTAACCCTCCCCTAAAGGGAAGGGGATAGGCGTAAAAGAAATAAGAATAATTTGCAAGAAAGTTTCTCCCTTCCCTTTAGGGGAGGGTCGGGGTGAGGCTAATAGAATTATGCTAGAAATAAGAAACCTGCATGCCAGGGTAGAAGAAAAGGAAATACTGAAGGGCGTAAACCTCACCATCAGGGATGGCGAGATACATGCGCTGATGGGTACTAACGGTGCCGGAAAGTCAACACTGAGCAACGTCATAGTGGGCAACCCACGCTATGAGGTGACAGAAGGTGAGATAATATTCGACGGAAAGAACCTGCTCGAGATGACTGCCGACGAGCGTGCCAACGCAGGCATATTCATGTCGTTCCAGATGCCAGTGGAGATACCTGGAGTGTCAATGACAAACTTCATGAAGGCAGCGGTGAACGCACGTCGTAAGGCACGAGGCGAGGAACCCATGAAGGCTGGCGACTTTATCAAGATGATGAAGGAAAAGCGTGAACTGGTGGAGATAGACCAGAAGTTGATAAAGCGTTCGGTGAATGAGGGATTCTCAGGAGGCGAGAAGAAACGTAACGAGATATTCCAGATGGCTATGCTGGAACCAACCTTCTGCATACTCGACGAGACAGACTCAGGTCTGGACGTTGACGCCCTGCGCATAGTGGCAACAGGTTTCAACAAACTGCGCACAGAGAAGACGTCGGCAATGGTAATAACACACTATCAGCGTCTGTTAGACTATATAAAGCCTGACGTGGTGCATGTGCTCATAGACGGCAAGATAGTGAAGACTGGCGGTCCGGAACTGGCAGTGAAGATAGAGAACGAGGGATTTGACTTTATTAAATGAATCAATACGTAGAACTATATAAAGAGGTAAAGCCACTGCTGGAGAGGCAATCGTGCCAAGCACTCAACAATGAGCGCGAGGCAGCCATGACGCAGTTTGAGGCTATGGGTTTCCCCACCAAGAAGGTGGAGAGATACCGCTATACCGATGTGGCCGAGGCATTCGCACCAAACTACGGACTGAGTTTGGCTCCATACACCATAAAGGATGTGCAGTATGTATATGCTGCAAAGGAAGCGCCGATAGATATAGTACCTTATTATAATAAGGTGGCAGACAGCAAAGGCGATGCCCTGACAGCCCTCAATACGGCATTGGCTCATGATGCACTCGTGATATATGTGCCAAAGGGCAAGAAGGCTGAGACGCCAATACGCATAGAGAATGTGCTGAATGGCGAACAGGACACTATGGTGGTGAGACGTGTGCTCATAGTGATGGAGGAACTGAGCGAAGCAACGATATTCTTTGTTGACCACGTGATGAGCGACCAGGCTTTCCTCACATCGCAGGTGGTAGAGGTGGTGTGCAAAGAGGGCTCACACCTGGACCTGTATGAGATGGAGGAAACCTCAAACAAGTGCAACCGTTTCAGCAACCTGTATATAAAGACGGAGAACAACGCGGTGGTGCGCCATAACAACCTGACGATATCAAACGGTGTGACTCGCAACGGCATTGACGTGTATATGCAGGGCAAGGGGTCGGAGGTGACACTCAACGGTGCCGTGATAGCCGACAGGGAGCAGCATGTGGACAACAATACGGTGATAGAGCACCAGGTGGAGCAGTGCCAGAGCAATGAACTATATAAATATGTGCTTGACGACAAGGCAGTGTGTGCCTTTGCAGGTAAGATTCTGGTGAAGGAAGGAGCACAGCAGACCTATTCGCAAGAGACAAATAACAATATGGTGGCAAGCAACGATGCGAGGATGTACACCCAACCGATGCTTGAGATATATGCCGATGACGTGAAGTGTGCTCACGGCTCAACCGTGGGCGTGATGGACGAAGCAGCACTGTTCTACATGATGCAGCGTGGTATACCGAATGAAGAGGCAAAGACCCTGCTGAAGAATGCTTTCATCTCGCAGGTGATAGACGAGATGAAATGGACAGCCTTCCGCGATCGTCTGCACATACTCATAGATAAGCGATTGAGTAAGGAAGAGCGATGTGGCACTTGTAAGATATGTAAATAATGAATAGGCAGGATTTTCCCATATTATCGCGAAAAATATACGACAAATACCCTTTGGTATATCTGGACAACGGAGCGACTACGCAAAAGCCGCTCTGTGTGCTTGACGGTATGCGTGAGGAATACCTCAATGTGAATGCCAACGTGCATCGTGGGGTGCATTACCTATCGCAACAGGCTACCGACCTGCACGAGGGAGCACGAGAGAAGGTGAGACAGTTTATCAATGCCGAGAAGACTTCAGAGATAGTTTTTACACGTGGTACTACGGAGGCTATAAATCTTGTGGCTTCAAGTTTTGTGGAGGCATACATGAAAGCAGGCGACGAGGTTATCATATCCACCATGGAACACCACTCAAACATAGTGCCCTGGCAGTTGCAGGCAGAGAAGAAGGGTATAATGGTGAAGGTGATACCGATGAGCGATGACGGCTTACTTGACATGGAGGCTTACAAGGCGCTGATAAGCGAGAAGACCAAACTGGTGAGCGTTACCCATGTGAGTAACGTGCTGGGAACGGTGAACTCCGTGAAGGAGATAGTGCAGATAGCTCATGAGAATGGTGTGCCTTGTATGATAGACGGTGCACAGTCGGCACCACACATGAAGATAGATGTGCAGGAGATAGACTGCGACTTCTACGCTTTCTCAGGTCATAAGATGTATGGTCCTACGGGCATAGGTGTGCTCTACGGCAAAGAGAAGTATCTGGAGCAGATGCCACCATATCAGGGAGGCGGCGACATGATAGGTACGGTGACATTTGAGAAAACGACCTATGCAGCATTGCCTTATAAGTTTGAGGCAGGCACCCCCGACTATATAGCCACCCACGGACTGGCAATAGCCATTGACTATATGCTCAATATAGGTATGGACAAGATAGAGGAGCATGAGAGAGAACTGACCCGCTACGCCTTGGAACAGATGCAAACCATAGAGGGGATGCGCATATTCGGTCCGCTCAATGCCAACAAGCGTGATGCGGTGATAAGTTTTCTTGTGGGTGACATTCACCACCTCGATATGGGAACACTGCTCGATCGCTTAGGCATAGCTGTGAGAACGGGTCACCACTGTGCAGAACCGCTGATGCGTAGGTTAGGTATCAATGGTACAGTGCGAGCCTCCTTCGGGCTATATAATACCAAGGAGGAGATTGATGTTCTGGTCAGCGGCATAAAGAGAGTAAGCACTATGTTTTGACCCCCTAATTATCAATTCTTGCGCTCCGTAGGTGCTCAGGCGAGCAAAGCTCGGAGTTCAATTATCAATTGAAAAAGACCTCAATCATAGAGATGAAACGCCTGAGCGTGGAGGAGTTCCACGAGGCGAAAAAGATGCCACTCGTGGTGGTGCTCGACGATGTACGTTCCTTATATAATGTGGGGAGCGTATTCCGTACGTCAGACGCCTTCAGGGTTGAGGCTATATACCTCTGTGGTATTACGGCAACACCTGACGAGGTGCGTGCAGAGGAC
>JAZLBU010000019.1:0-6203 GCA_045613845.1 Prevotella sp.
TGATAGAATTTCTTCTCTATCACTCTCAGCTCCTTCTCGGTCTTCTCAGGGAAGGAGTCTTTGAGGTGTTTCTTCACCAACTTCCTGCGATAGCGCACCACATAGAACATGATGACAAACACAAAGTCGGATATGCCATAGAGCACCCCCAGCGGCAACTTAGAGAGGGCGTATGAGATATAATATGCTTTCTTGTACTTGGTCATTCGGCGTTTCTCTTCTATCTAAAACTGTTTATTGCCTCTACCACAGCCTTTGCCTCTTCCTCTGTCAGCACCTGGTTCATCGGGATAGACAACTCCTGAGCATGTATCTTCTCAGTGATAGGGAGGGAGGAATATATAAGCCTACCCCCAGCACCCTTATAGCATTCCTGCTTATGTGGTGGTATAGGATAGTGTATCAAGGTCTGCACACCCTGTTGCTTGAGGTGTTCCTGCAGTTCGTCTCTGCGCTCGCAGAATATAGGGAACTGGTGATAGACATTCATGGCATCGTCTATTCTCTTAGGCAGGGTTATCAACGGATTGCTGATGTGTTCGTAATAGTATGCTGCAAGCTGCTGACGCCTGTGGTTGTCTTCGTCCAGGTATTTGAGTTTCACATCGAGCACGGCAGCATCCAATTCAGACATTCTGCTGTTCATGCCTATGTACTTAAACACATACTTCTTCTGACTGCCGTAATTGGCTAGGGCTCTTATCACGCTTGCCAGTTCATCATCGTCAGTGGTAACAGCTCCTGCATCGCCGAATGCTCCCAAATTCTTGCCTGGATAGAATGAATGAGCAGCTGCGTCGCCTACGGAGCCGAGCCTACCCCCAGCCCCTCCCTGAAGGGAAGGGAGACCAGCCGCAACGGATAATATTTTCTCCAACACGTTTTCTGGAGTCTGAAGCAATTCCTCGTTTGTAAACCTTAACTCAGTAATGCCTAATTTCGCTAGTTGCTCTGTCCTATATTTATCAGCATTTATTTGGTCAGCTATGCGATGATAACCTCCATCCAACTCTATACTTAATCCCTTATCTACACAGTAGAAGTCTACAATAAAGTCTTGGATTATGTGTTGCCTGCGAAAATGAAGTCCTACATTATTAGCTTTGAGCAATTGCCACATAGCTCGTTCTGCTTCTGTCGGATTCATTTTATTTTCCTGAGCGTAGGTCTTTAATAGCCCATACATAGTAGGGTCTGCTGTATGCGCACCATATATTGCTGCATACCCTCCACTCTCATTAGGACTGATCCCCCTTCCCTTCAGGGAGGGGCTGGGGGTAGGCTTCGCTCCCTGCGCCTGTGCACAGTCCTCCATCAACTTCAGGTCATACTTATGGCATAGCTCTTTTAGTTTCTCATCGTAGGCGTTACGGCCATAAAGGTGGACTATCATTATGCCCTTCGTCTTGGGGGTTATAGCCTCCTCTATGCGGTCGATGTCTATCTCCAGATGCTCCCATGTTGGCTCCACCAACACTGGCACCAGATTATTGTCGGAGATGGCGAGGATAGTGGCTATGTAGGTGTTGGCTGGCACTATTATCTCGTCACCCTCATGAAAAATGCCCAACTCTTTGTATGCCCTGATTATCAACTTCAGCGCATCCAGTCCGTTGGCTACTGCCACACAGTTTCGGGTGCCGATGAATTCGGCATAATCGTCCTCAAAGCGCTTGTTCTCCTCGCCTTGCAGAAACCATCCACTGTCTATGACACGCTGGGCTGCTGCCTTGTATTCCTCGGCATGTTCGGCTGTTATCTTTTGTAGGTCGAGTAACTTTATCATTATTTCTCTATTCCCTTATATTTCAAAAAGTCGTCGTAGTTTCTTATGTAATCGCCCTCATCATATCCGTGGCTGCAAAGTACCAAACAGATGCTGCCTGAGGAATAACCCTGTTCAGACGACCACACTCCTGGTGGCACATGCAGTCCGTAGAACGGACGGTTGAGGGTGACGGTTCGCTTGTTCACACCATCATCGAGCAACACTTCAAAGGCGCCTGATGCTGCAACGATAAACTGGTGGCACTCCTTATGGGCATGGGCTCCACGATCCTCGCCTCCTGGTATGTCATACTGGTAGAACACCCTGTCAATGGGGAATGGTACATGCACGTTCTCATACATATAGGTGAGGTTGCCCTCCACATCGTGCATCTTATTAAGCTGACAGAAGGAGCAGTCGAAGACGCTTTTTCCCTCGCCTGCCTTAAACAGATTGGTGCCCTTGCTTACCTCGACCGATGTCTCAGGATTGGGAGCCTTAGTCTCGATGGTCTTGTCCTTGCTCCATCGCTTAAATTCCTCATAGTCCCATATATAGTCGCTGGGGTCATATTCTGTTGACGAGAGCACAAGCGCTACTGAATTGGTGGAGAAATTGGTCATTCGGCGCCACATGCCTTTTGCTACATAAAGCCCTTTGTATGAACGGTTTAGCTGAAAAGTTTGTCTCTCTTCACCATCGTCCAACTCCACATCGAACGAGCCCGACAGAGCCACGATAAACTCCTGATTCTCTTTGTAGGCATGCTCTCCACGATCAAAACCTCCTGGCACGTCATATATCCAGTACACCCTCTTTATCTCAAAGGGTATCTGCTTCAACTGTTCTATTATTGACAGATTGCCTCGGGGGTCAGCTATCTTCGGAAGGTCCAGTATCTGTGATATCATTATGGTTCTCTCTTTTTTTTCTAGGTTAGTCTAATAATCCCAATTGCCTGCGAACGCTATTCCTTATCCTAGTCCATAGCGAATGGCGCTTCTCTTCCTCACGCGACATTTCTCTAAAGAGTTTTTCCCATTCCTGACGCATCACTGCTGATTCCACAGTTGCTATTTTCGGAAAATCTCTCGTTGTTTCGTCAATGCCTATCGTTGCCTCATAACTCTCAGTATTGGAGCAGTGCGTAGCATCCTCACCATACCCCACATTCTTCACTAAGGACTTGGCTGGGTAAAGGCATAACTTGTTGTTTACCACCGCACTAGCATACCAGCGTATAGCCCATGAGTCGACCTTGCCCTTTATCTGCTTACGTAGCATCTTCATGTAAGGATAAGTATGGTTGTATGTGAAGGTGTTCCTCAGTTTCTTGTCTGAGGATATCATATCCATCAGCGCCCGTGAGTCGGCATTAAACAAATCCCAACCACGCTTCCAGGTGGCCCATCCCCAACAGTCGGCTCCTACTTGGAAGTAGGTTTTCTCCTTTATTGGTGGATTCTTTATTATGCTGTAGCCGTGTATGCATATCACCTCATCATCGTTCTCATACATATCGAGCGAGGTGTTCATATAGTGCAGAAAGTTCTTGGATGTCAGCAGGTCATCTTCTACTATTATTGCCTTGCCGTGCTTCTCCAACACCTTTGTCACACCACTAATCACGGAGTTGGCGAGTCCCTTGTTCTGGGGGGCTTCTTCTATTATAACTTCCTTGAATCCTTTTATAGTGTGTATGTATCTCCTTACCTTTTCAATCTTCTCCAGTTGCTCTACCGAAGCATTGGGTTTGGCACCATCGGCAAAGACATACAACAATGTCTCGGCTGCTTCCTCATTTCTTAGAAGTGCTTCAACAGTGAGCCTCGTCAGTTCTGCCCTGTTATATACAAACAATATTATTGGTGCCAAAGTCATCGTTGCTGTTATTTATGCAGTTTCTTAAGAAGGAAGTTGAAGGCCTCTAAACCTGCCAACACCAGTATTGTGCTGACTACGGCAAGCTTATACATTCCTCCACCACAGGCTAGTCCTATAGCTGCTACTACCCATACTCCTGATGCTGTGGTCAGACCGCTGACCATATTCTCACTTTTGCGAAAAATAATCGTTCCAGCACATATAAAACCTATGCCGCTGACCACTTGGGCTGCTATACGCGACACATCCCAACGGTGGGCTTCCGTCATAGGCACCTCACTGAATCCGTATGCTGAAACTATCATGAACAAAGCAGAACCCAGCGCCACAAGGAAATGGGTGCGGAAGCCCACATCCTTCGAGCGATATTCACGTTCCAAGCCTATCAGTCCGCCCAATATGCCTGCCAAGAATATTCTTAATATGAATTCGTATTCTAAGTCCATTCGCATTCTCGTTTTCGTGGCGAAGCCTAAAGCTTCTGCATATCATTCAGTTTCTTATAGTAGCCATTCAGTGCTGTCAGTTCTTCGTGGGTTCCCTTCTCCACTATTTCGCCATCATGAAGCACATATATCTCGTCAGCATGCTTGATGGTTGACAGACGGTGGGCTATTGCTACCGTAGTACGGCTCTTCATCAGTCGCTCCAGCGCCTCCTGCACCAGTCGCTCCGACTCAGTATCTAGTGCCGAGGTTGCCTCGTCAAGTATCAGTATCGGTGGGTTCTTCAATATAGCACGGGCTATTGACACCCTCTGTCGCTGACCACCTGAGAGTCGGCCTCCTCGGTCGCCTATCATAGTGTCGTAGCCATTCTCTGACTCCATGATGAAGTCATGCGCATTGGCTATCTTTGCAGCCTCTATCACCTCATCCATCGT
Source organism: Prevotella sp. (assembly GCA_045613845.1). Classification (GTDB taxonomy): domain Bacteria; phylum Bacteroidota; class Bacteroidia; order Bacteroidales; family Bacteroidaceae; genus Prevotella. Next base: position 4,536 of record JAZLBU010000019.1, read on the forward strand.
GGCATTAGGAACTCCAAAGGTGATATTATTATAAAAGGTGTCATTGAACAATATCGCCTCCTGATTGACATTTCCTATCAAAGAGCGTAGGTCGTTGATGCCCACGTTGCGCACGTCCTTGCCGTCTATGAGCAATTCACCACTGCTCACATCATGGTATCTTGGTATTAGGTCTACCAATGTTGACTTACCTGAGCCCGACTGCCCTACCAAGGCTATGGTCTTGCCCTTCGGAATGGTTAGGTTGATATGCTTCAACACGTCTATTCCTTCTTGATAGTGGAAAGAAACATCCTTCAGCTCTACCTTGTCTTCAAAGTCTGTCAGTATCTCTGGCACTGGTAACTCCTTGATAGGATTCTCTGCCTTCAGTATGAAGTCTATGCGGTCCATCGATGCCAGACCTAATGGTATCTGGTATGTTGCCTTCATAAACTCCTTCAGCGGATTTATCACACTATACAGTATCACCATATAGAATATAAAGGTAGAGGCATCTATCATGCTCGAACCATTTAGTATCAGCCAACCACCAAAGAGCAGCACTATCACTATGATGACGGTGCCCAAGAACTCTGACATAGGGTGAGCTGAACACTGTCTCAGTATCATCGAGATGCTATTCTTACGATAATCGTCATTTACTGCCTCAAAACGGTCTATCATCTTCTGCTCGGCTATGAATGCCTTGACGATGCGCAATCCGCCAAGGGTCTCATCAAGCTGTGCCAACATATCGCCCCATAGTGCCTGTACCTTTGCAGACTGTCCCTTCAGCTTCTTACTCACCTTACCCATAATGTAGCCTGCTATCGGAGCTACAACAATAACAAACACCGTCAACTGCCATGATACGAATATCATCGTTGAGAAACAAACTATGATAGCTATCGGGTGTTTTATCAGCAAATCAATACTGCTGGTGATGGAGTTCTCCACCTGACTCACATCGGCACTCATACGGGCTACAATGTCGCCCCTTCTTTCAGCTGAGAAGAAAGCCAAAGGCAATTTCATTACCTTTCTGTATACCTCCATCCTAATGTCCTTCACCACACCTGTGCGCAAAGGCAAAATTGTAGCAGAACCTAGAAAATACGAAAAAGTCTTCAGACCAGTCATAAAGACCAGTCCAAAGCCCATTATACACAGCGTAACAAATGCCCCATGCGAAGCTATCAGTTCCTGTACGTACGCATAGCCATTATTCAATAACGCATCCTTACTCAGGTTGTCCCATGTTATCTCTTTGTAGGTGTACACCTTTTGGTCTATCTCAAAAAGTATATTCAATATAGGTATCAGCACCACAAACGAGAAGACGTTCAACCACTGCGATATTATATTGAGCGCCAACGACCCTACCAGATACTTCTTATAAGGTCCCAAGTAGCGCTTCATTATTTCAAAAAACTGCCTAAACATAAGTGTATCTCAGTATATATACAGCTACAAAGGTACATACTTTTTTCCTAAACTCCAAAGAAATGGGAGAAAAATACCTGTTGCCCTATTCACATATAAAACAAAAAGAGAGTCACATCATTTCTGATATGACTCTCCTGTTCCTTTCGGATTTCTAAAAAAAGAAGGCGGCCTCCTACTCTCCCACATTGCATTGCAGTACCATCGGCGCAGGCGGGCTTAACTTCTCTGTTCGGAATGGGA
>JAZLBU010000020.1:0-14677 GCA_045613845.1 Prevotella sp.
CCAAAGGTGTGAGACCCATAGAGGTATCAACGCACTTACCGTCCTTAACAGCAGCAAGCGAGCCACCATTACCAATGTGAGCGGTGATAACCTTTGAACCCTCAGCCTTCATGCCTAGGAACTCAAGAGCGCGTGCAGAAACATAGCGGTGAGAAGTTCCGTGGAAGCCATATCGACGAACGGCATACTTGTCGTACAGTGCATAAGGGATGGCATACATATAAGCCTTCGCAGGCATAGTCTGGTGGAAAGCTGTATCGAATACAGCCACCTGAGGCAGGTTAGGCAGCAACTTGGTTACAGCAGCAATACCCTTCAGGTTAGCTGGGTTATGCAGAGGAGCAAGGTCGTTACAAGCCTCGATCTGCTTCAGCACCTCATCATTGATGAGCACGGACTCAGCAAATTTCTCTCCGCCATGCACCACGCGGTGACCCACAGCGTCCAGCTCCTGAAGCGACTTCAATGCGCCGTCTGTAGGATCAGTCAGCACCTTGAATATAAGCTCTACGCCCACTGTATGTTCAGGAATATCCTGCTCAATGGTCTTCTTCTCGCCATTTGCAGCGTTATACTTGATGAAAGCGCCAGGCAGACCTATCTTCTCGATACCGCCCTTGGTTATAACTTCCTTAGTGTCGCTCTCTATGAGTTGATACTTTATTGATGATGAACCGCAGTTCAAAACAAGAATTTTCATTTTCTTTCCTTTCCTATATATATAAATAAGGTGTAATTATTTTTTTGCATCCATAGCCTGACAAGCAGTGATAGCCACGAGGTTTACGATATCCTCAACAGAACAACCACGAGAGAGGTCGTTCACTGGGCGTGCAATACCCTGAAGGATAGGTCCGAGAGCAGTAGCACCAGCCAAGCGCTGTACCAGCTTATATCCAATATTGCCCACCTCAAGGTTAGGGAATACGAGTACGTTAGCCTTACCAGCAATCTCTGAGCCAGGAGCCTTCTTAGAACCTACAGATGGCACAAGGGCAGCATCAGCCTGCAGTTCACCGTCAATCTTAAGGTCTGGAGCCAATTCTTTTGCCACCTTAGTAGCCTCAACTACCTTATCAACCACCTCGTGAGAAGCAGAACCCTTAGTAGAGAATGAACACATAGCCACGCGAGGCTCAGCAAATCCAGCTACGCTCTTAGCTGTCTGGGCAGCACAAACTGCTATCTGACCTAACTGGTTAGCGTCAGGCATAGGAGTAACTGCTACATCAGCAAATACCAATACGCCATTCTCGCCATACTCTGGTTTGTCAGTAATCATCAGCATCGCACCTGATACGCAAGAGATGCCAGGAGCAGTCTTGATAATCTGGAGTGCAGGACGCAGAGTGTCACCAGTAGTTGAGAGAGCACCTGAAATCTGTCCGTCAGCGCCTTCAGTCTTAATAATCATACAACCCAGATAGAGAGGGTTCTTTACCAATTCGCGAGCCTGCTCTATAGTCATGCCCTTCTTCTCGCGCAGTTTCTGCAGAAGCTGAGCCAACTCCTCTGAACGTTCGTAGTTTTCTGGATCAATGAGGGTAGCCTTGTCCAGGTTCTTCAGGTTATGCTGCTTAGCCAGTGCAGCCACCTTGTCAGGGTTGCCTATAAGAATAAGGTCTGCGATGTCCTGTTCCAACACCTTGTCTGCTGCAATGAGAGTACGCTCCTCCTCAGCCTCTGGGAGGACGATGCGCTGCTTGTTTGCCTTAGCACGCGCTACAATCTGATCAATTAAGCTCATAGTAATGATTTTTTAAATTTATGAATAAATGAATTACTTTTGTTCAAAACATCTACAGTTCAGGAGTTTACAACTCCTCTGTCAATATCGCCTCAAGGTTCTCGGCCGATAGGCGCAAGCGGAAATGCCCTTTAATAGCAGCCGATATGCGTCCTGTTTCTTCTGACACCACTATCGCTATGGCATCTGAGTGTTGTGATATGCCCATTGCGGCTCGGTGTCTCAGTCCCAGTTCACGTGGTATGTTGAGGTCGTGGCTCACAGGCAATATGCATCCCGCTGCCTTTATACGCTGTTTGGATATCACCATTGCACCGTCATGTAGTGGCGAGTTTTTGAAGAATATGTTTTCTATCAGTCGCTGGTTTATCTTTGAGTCCACCTGGTCGCCCGTCTCCACTATATCATCCAGTGGCATAGCCCTTTCTATCACTATCAGCGCACCACATTTCTGCCTCGCCATACTCATGCACGCCATCACTATCGGCATTATCGCCTCACGATCCACGTGCTTCTTCACTGCCTTATTGTCCTTCACAAACCATTTCAAGAATGTTGACATCTTGCTGTGTCCACCGATGGAATAGAGGAACTTACGTATCTCGTCTTGAAACAATACAATGATGGCAATCGTACCCACACCCACCAATTTATCGAATATGGCACCCAATAGTCGCATCTCAAACACCTGAGACACCAACAGCCATAGCACCACAAACGACAGCACACCGATGAACACGTTAATGGTTCTCGATTCTCTCATGAATCGGTAGGTGTAATACAGCATTAGTGCCACTAACACTATATCAACTACGTCTTTTATGCCAAAAGAGAAGAACAATTCTTATATATCTTTATAGTATCAATTGCGGCCTTCACGTCATGCACCCTGAGAATGCTTGCCCCTTGCTGTAGCGCCATGAGGTTTACCAACATAGTGCCCTGCAGGGCTTCATCATCCTGCGGTGTGCATTCGAGCACCTTCCATATCATTCGTTTGCGGCTTACGCCCACCAATAGCGGCAACTCTGGAAACTCATCCTTTATCCTCCCCATGTCACGTAACACAGCATAGTTGCCACCTATAACATCCTTGCCGAAGCCAAAGCCAGGGTCGAGTATTATCTCCTTAACACCTAGATTTCTCAGCATCGCTACCTCATTTCTGAAGTTTGCGAGCATGCTGTCAACAGTCGGCTGCACAGACATCAGCACATAGCCTACGCCCAATCGTGCCACTTCCTCGTACATCTCGGGGCATCCCTCTGTAACATCGTTGATAATCCCTACGCCATACTCCTCTGCAGCCATTCTTGCTACAGTGGGGCGAAAAGTGTCAACGCTCAGCGCCACATCCTCGTGCCTACGTCTTATCACTGCTAAGGCAGTACGCAAACGTTGCATCTCTTCCTCCTCGCTGACGGCTGTCGCACCAGGACGGGTGGAGTAAGCACCCACATCGATTATCGTGCCACCCTCGCCGATTATCTCGTCAGCTCTAGCAGCGATTTCATCGTCCGTTCGCTTCCTGCTACCCTCGTAGAATGAGTCAGGAGTACAATTGAGTATGCCCATCACGGCATGTTTCATGCTACAAAAGTAACAATATTTTCGCACATGCGCAAACATTTCTTATAAAAAATGACAAAATATCGTTGTAAGCAAAATGAAGAGTTTACTATTTGATTTTTTCTTCGTACCTTTGTCCGGCGTAAGATAATAAACAAAAAAAATATAGAATATGAAGACTTTTTTAAATGCAAAAGACCTTGGCGACATCAAAGGAGCGCTGGCAGAGGCGCAGTTGGTAAAGAAAGACCGTTATGCTTTTCAGCATCTGGGTAAGAACAAAACCCTGCTGATGGTGTTCTTTAACAATTCTCTGCGCACAAGACTCTCTACGCAGAAGGCTGCTATGAACCTGGGCATGAATGTGATAGTGCTCGATGTGAATGCTGGTGCATGGAAACTAGAAACTGAGTGTGGTGTCATCATGGATGGCGACAAGTCTGAGCACCTGCTTGAGGCTATCCCTGTGATGGGATGCTACTGCGACCTTATCGGCATCCGCTCTTTTGCTGGACTTACCGATAGGGATTTCGACTATGCCGAGACCATAGTCAATCAGTTTGTTAAGTATTCTGGTCGTCCTGTTTTTGCTATGGAGACTGCCACTGTTCACCCTCTTCAGGCATTTGCTGACCTCATAACCATCGAGGAGCATAAGGATAAAGAACGCGTAAAGGCGGTCCTCACCTGGGCTCCTCACTGTAGGGCTTTGCCACAGGCAGTGCCTGATTCTTTTGCAGAATGGATGCTCGCTGCTCCTGATGTTGACCTTGTGATTACTCACCCTGAGGGTTACGAGCTCGACCCACAATTCACTAAGGGAGCCACTATAGAATATGACCAAAAGAAGGCATTCGAAGGTGCTGACTTCATCTATGCCAAGAACTGGTCGTGCCCAGGTGTTACCAATCCTGCCGACTATGGCAAGATACTCGACGACTACCACAAAATGGCTCACTGGACGGTGGATGCTGAACACATGTCGTGGACTGATAACGGCAAGTTCTTGCACTGTCTGCCTGTTCGTCGTGGTCTTATCGTGACTGATGATGTTATCGAGAGTCCTAACTCACTCGTTATTCCTGAGGCTGCTAACCGCGAAATCAGTGCCGAGGTAGTTATCAAGCGAATGCTTGAATCTCTATAGTTTAAGGTTGAAGGTTGAAAGTTGAATGTAATATGCAATAAGTTATTTGGAAAACTCTTAGCAGTAAATCGTAACTACATTCAACTTTCAACTTGCGCAGAGGGCCAATTTACAAGGAACAATTTTTTTTGTGCTCTCGTGAGGGCAGTATATAGCCAGTGGATGTAGTCGGGAGTGAGCATATCGTCAGTCATATAGCCCTGGTCTATGTAAACATGAGCCCACTGTCCGCCCTGCGCCTTATGACAGGTTACGGCATAGGCATATTTTATCTGTAAGGCATTATAGTATATGTCTTTCTTCATCGCCTTTATGCGGTCTGCCTTGCGTGGTAGGTCCTGATAGTCCTCCATCACGTTATCATACAATTGTTTCTGCTGTTGCACCGTGAGTGCAGGAGCATCTCCTTGCAGGGTGTCAAGGATTGCCGTCATCTCCAGTTCTACATCGTTATAGTCAGGAAACTGCAGAGTGAGGTCGGCGAAGGTGAATCCATAGAATTCTCTAACCCTGCGCACTCTGCGCACCTCTGCCATATCGCCGTTGGCTATGAAGGGGAGAGGCGGATTCTCCTCATCGTCAAAATAATGGTTCTTGACTATCATGATTCTATCTCCCGAACATAGCATATCATCATGTCCCAACACCTGGGCGCGTATTCCGTTATTATATATGTTGGCCGTCTTGTTGCTACGCGTTATCACTATGGTGTCATCGAGCCCTTCGTGGGCATAGCTCTGCTCCAGACTTTCTATTATCTCATTGCCTGGCAGTGATACTATGTCATCAAAACCTTCAAAACGCATCTTGGGCAGTTGGGTGGCTGCATCGTGGGTGATAAGGTGTCTCACCTGCGTAGCATTCCACAGTATGCCCGATTCATTCTGCACTCGCATCACCTCGTTCAGGTCGCACTCAAACACCCTGATACCATAACACTCCATTATGCCACGCTGAAGGGCTGGTGCCTCGTCTTCGCCCACTGGTGGCAACTGCGCCGTATCTCCCACAAGCATCAGTCGGCAGTTGCGTCCTGAATACACATAGGTCACCAGGTCGTCTATCACCCCTCCCCCATTACCCATGAAGTTTGGTATCCCCTCGCTCTGCACCTGTGGTAGTGTGCTTATCATCGATGCCTCATCTACCACAAAGAGGGTGTCAACATGCAGGTTTATATCCAGACTAAAATCGGCACTACCCGTCTTCTGACGGTATATCTTGCGATGTATGGTGCTTGCAGCTTGTCCACAGTTTTGTGCCAGCACTTTTGCCGCTCTGCCTGTTGGGGCAAGGAGCACCACCTTCTGACGTAAGTCCGCGAGGGTTTGTACCATAGCAGCCACTATCGACGTCTTGCCCGTACCTGCCGAACCACGTAGTATCATGCCTGACATCGACTCTCTTGATGCCAGAAACTTCATGAAAACGTCTATGGCATGGTCTTGGTCTGCTGTGGGATAATGGCCAAAGTGCCTCTCTATGTCACGTTTAAATTCGCTAAACGTCATAAAAAGTGAAGTTTTTGTTTGCTATTGTGCTTTCTTTTTTGTACTTTTGTAGGCAAAATTACAAACTTTTTGTGGATTTTCCTAACTAACGAAGCAAAAAAATAATGAAGCCTATCATAATAAGAGCTGGTCAGGGAACTCTGGGATTCATGATTCCAGAGGCTGACGGCACCTATACCTACCATCCCTATGCCGTGAAGAGCGGCATGTCGATAGCCGCTAACCTGCGACAGGCTTTCAAGGAGGAGAGCTTTCTGGTGAACACCCCTAAGAAGGCTGTGCTCACCGTTTCTTCGCCTGTCATGCTCATCCCTACGGCTGAATTTGAGGACTATGAGCAGTTTGATGCTGACGAGATGTATGGTAGCGTCATAACGGGTCACAAGGGCGAGGTGAAAATCATACAACAGATTGACGAACTGAGCGCAACGGCTGTCTTTCCCGTCAACAGCGACCTGCAGATGGTGGTAGGCGACCATTTCCCCATTGTCGAAACGCAGAATGTGATGACCAACGTATGGCCATACTTATATAAAAGGTATTACGAGAGTGGCCGAAAGCGTAAGTTGTTTGCCTATTTCCACGATAAAATGGTGGATATATGCAATTTCGAGCAGCATCGCATCCACTTCGCTAACTCCTTCCAGGCTACCCACGCTCATGATGCTCTCTACTACATGATGTATATCTGGAAGCAGTTGGGCATGAACCAGATGGACGACGAACTATATGTTATGGGCGACATGCCTCATGGCGATTGGCTTGAGCAGCGACTGAAGACTTACGTCAACAATGTGATAATCAACGAGAACGGGAACAACATCCCCTTTGACCTCTCCATATGCGAATAATAACTGGAACATACAAGGGAAGACACTTCGATGTGCCACGTTCGTTCAAGGCTCGTCCCACTACCGACTTTGCTAAGGAGAATATCTTCAATGTCATGACGGGCTACATCGATTTTGAGGGCATCAGCGCCCTTGATCTCTTTGCTGGCACAGGAAGCATAACACTGGAGTTGCTGAGCAGAGGATGTGCCGATGTGGTGAGCGTAGAACTCGACAGAGACCATGCACGCTTCATACAGCAATGCATCGACAAGGTGGGTGCCGATAACCACGCCCTCATCAAGGGCGATGTCTTTAGATTCATGAAGAGTTGCAAGAGGCAGTTCGACTTTATCTTTGCCGACCCTCCCTACTCGCTCCCCACGCTCGAAACTATACCCTCTCTCGCCCTGCCTTTGCTGAAGGAGGGTGGCATAATGGTGTTTGAGCATGGCAAGCAAAATGATTTCTCGCAGCATCCCCGCTTCATCGAGCGCCGTGTGTATGGAGCCGTTAACTTCAGCATCTTTAGATAACTCCTCTAACCCCTTTTAACTCCTTTAACTCCTCAAAACGTGATCGACCGCTTAACCATAGAACGCATAAAGGACAGAGCCGACATTGTTGATGTCGTCTCTGAATTCGTGTCGTTGAAGAAGGTGGGAGTAAACTACCGCGGACTGTGTCCCTTCCACAACGACCACACACCCTCGTTCTATGTTTCGCCCACACGCCGTACGTGTCACTGCTTCGTTTGTGGCGAGGGTGGCGATAGCGTGGGGTTCATCATGAAACATGAGCAACTCACCTACCCCGATGCTCTGCGATGGTTAGCCAATCGCTACCACATACAGATTGAGGAACGCGAACTCACTGAACAACAGAAGAAGGAGCAGTCTGACCGCGAGGCTATGTTCATAGTCAACGAATGGGCTGCTAAATACTTCAAGAACATACTCCACAACGATATCGACGGTCGTGCCATCGGTATGCAATATTTCAGACAGCGTGGAGTGAGAGACGATATCATCGAGAAATTTCAGTTGGGTTTCTGTCTGAGTGACCGTCATGCTATGTCTGACGAGGCTCTGAAGCAGGGTTTTCAAAAGGAGTATCTCATAAAGACCGGACTGGCATTCGAGAGCGACAAAAAGGGCGATTTAATCGATCGTTTTTCGGGTAGGGTGATATTCCCCTGGATAGGAGTAAGTGGTAAGGTAACGGCTTTCGGTGGACGAGTTCTTGACAGCAGAACCAAGGGCGTGAACCAGAAGTATGTCAACTCTCCCGATTCTGATATCTATCACAAAGACCACGAGCTCTACGGCTTGTTCCAGGCTAAGAAGGCGATAGCCAAAGAGAACTGCGTCTATATGGTGGAGGGATATACCGATGTCATCTCCATGCACCAATGTGGCATTGAGAATGTGGTGGCTAATTCGGGCACAGCTCTCTCCGAACATCAGATTCACCTCTTGCATCGCTTCACCCAGAACATCGTGTTGCTCTACGATGGCGACGAGGCAGGCATAAAGGCGGCATTGAGGGGTACCGATATGTTGCTTAAGGAGGGCATGAACGTGAAAGTGATGCTCCTGCCTGATGGCGACGATCCCGATTCTTTTGCTCGCAAACATACTGCTGATGAGTTCAGACAGTATATCAAGGAACACCAAACCGACTTCATCGAGTTTAAGACTAATGTGCTGCTCAAAGGGGCTAACGGTCCTCGCGAGCGCTCTGAGGCCATATCAAGCATCATTGAGAGCATCAGCGTGATAGGCGACCCCATAGTGAGAGCCACCTACATACAGGATTGCGCCGTCCGTCTGGGCTATAGCGAGCAAACCCTTACCGCTAAGATGAATGAAAACATCCGAAGCATGAGGGCTAGTAAGGCTAAGGCTATTAAAAACGATACGCAGGGCGAGCCCAGCTACGATACGGGCTCAAAGCCCTACGATACGGAGCATAGCTCCTACGATACGCCTACGGCTACTCAAACTTCCAACCTCAAAACTCAAAACTCAAACCTCCAACCTCTAGCCCTCAACACTCTGTCATCACTGATTATTAAGATGGTGATAAAACACGGTGGAACCATTATTCTTGACAATGTTGAGACTGAAGACGGCGACACCATCTCCTTCACCCTCGCTGAGTGGATAGACTACAACCTCAGGCAAGACGGACTGCAGTTTGCCGAAGCCATCTATAACCAGATACTCCATGAAGCCGTAGAGCACTCCAAGGATGCCAACTTCGACAGCGAGAAATATTTCACCCTCCACCCCGACTACGACATCTCCTCCATATCCATCAAGCTCTGTGCCGACAATGTGATACTCTCCAAGAGTATGCAGATGGAGGTCACACCTTATATGTTAAGAGAACAGGCTGAGCATCTGCTGCTCGACTTCCTCAATGAGTATCTCATGCAGCGCATAAGCCAACTCACCAATGAAATCAAGCTCTCTGCCGACGATATGGATAAGCAGATGAAGCTCATAGCCGAACTGCAAGAGGTACAGCAAATGCGCATGAAGATATCGCAGAAAACAGGCACCAGTGTTATTAGTCGAAGGGTTTAATAGTTCAAATGTTCAAGGGTTCAAAAGTTCAATTAGGGTTTTTCCCACACTGAGATAGGGATTTTTCCCTTTTAGGTCACAAGATATCTACGTATCTTTGCACCAGAAATCATAACATAACAAACTTTTATGCACACTATGAAGAAGTTTATAATGACAATGGTAGCACTGCTCACAGCAGTGACTGGTGTTAAGGCTATGGGATACGAGCAGGCTCGTGAGCAGGCTCTGTTCCTTACTGATAAGATGGCCTATGAGCTCAACCTGTCCGAGAAGCAGTATGAGGCTGCTTACGAGATCAACCTCGACTACCTCATGAATGTCAACACTGTTGACGATGTCTATGCTGAATGTTGGCGTCAGCGCAACCTCGATATGCAGGTAATATTCTACGACTGGCAGTGGGATGCCTTCTGTGCAGCAAGCTATTTCTATCGTCCGCTCTACTGGGACGCTGGCGTATGGCATTTCGGCATTTATGCTCACTATCCCGTTCGCACGTTCTATTACTTTGAGCGTCCTGTCATCTGGGCCACCTATTGCGGAGGTCACAGCTGGCGTTACAATGGTGGACGTTCATGGTATGTGCACCACGGTCCTTCATTCCGAGCTCCTCGTCATGTAGGCATGCGCGGACATCATTATACTGGTCCGTCACACCACAGAAGCGGTGGCAGCTATCGCTCTGGTAGCGATGTTCGTCATCGTGGCATAAGCGATGGTGGAGCAAGGATTAACGGTCGCCAGAGTAGCACCCGCAGCGGTGGTCACGGCAATTTCGGTGGTGGCAATCGTGATGGTGGCAATAGTGGCAGCTGGGGTGGTGGCACTCGCAGCAGTGGCTCAAGCTCTGGCGGTAGCAGCAGTCGTAGCACCTTCGGTGGTGGTCATAGCCGTAGCGGTTTCGGCTCTAGCGGTAGCAGCTGTCGTGGTAGCTTCGGTGGAGGCAGTCATGGCAGCTTCGGTGGTGGAAGCAGTCATGGTAGCTTCGGAGGCGGAGGCAGTCGCGGTAGCTTCGGTGGCGGCGGAGGCGGAGGCTTCAGCGGTGGTCACGGTGGAGGACACGGTGGAGGACACCACTAATCTCCTTCTATCTCCTTTTATCTCCTTTAACTCCTTTAACTCCTTTAACTCCTTCTATAAGAGAGACATGAAAATTATCCGATATAGCGTATTCCGCGCCCTCTGTGCAATAGCAGTGGGCGCATTGCTCGTTAAATACCGTGAAGACATGGTAGAGTGGATGACCATAGCCATAGGAGTGCTCTTCTTCCTATCAGGACTAACAGCAATGATAGCTTCTATGGCCAAAAAGAAAGTAGTGGCTGACGATGACGAAGTTGTTCCCGTTCCCGTTAACGTTAACGTTGAACAAGAACCCACCGAGCGTGCAGGTTGGGGCTGGGGCTCCTTCGTGGGCTTAGGGTGCATGATTCTCGGACTCGTTCTCGCCCTCATGCCTCAAACGTTCGTCCACTTCTTGGTGTACATCATCTCGGCATTCCTCATCATTGGTGCCATACAGCAGTTCGTCACCCTCGCCATAGCCAGGCGCGATGCCAGTGTGGGCTTCTTCTACTGGATTATGCCCACCCTACTGCTCATAGTGGGAGGCATAGCACTGTTCAAACCCACCACCTTCGCCTCTGCACCGCTGTTCTTCATCGGATGGTTCCTCATCATCTATGGCATAGTGGAATGCATCAATGCCCTCAAGGCTCGCAGCAATCGCAACAAGGCCGAAAAAGAAGCTAACTTCTACAACCTCAATCAGCGTCCCGACTTCTCCAATGCCGAGGACGTAGAAGCTGAGGAAATAAAGGAATAATAAACAATATTCATTACTTAATCTTTATCCATCAATGAATTCCATTCATGACATCACAGTGAAAGACCGCAAAGGCAACACTGTGCCACTAAATCTCTACGCTAATGAAGTAGTGCTCATCGTCAACACAGCCACTCAGAGCGAACTAACACCACAATACGCTGACCTTGAGGCTCTCTATGAGAAATACCACGCTCAGGGGTTCGAGGTGCTCGATTTTCCTAGCAACCAACCCACCAAGTCGTGCCCAGGCACTGACGAGATGGTGCATCAGTTCTGCAAAGACAACTACAACACTCAGTTTGCACGTTTCAAAAAGGTCAAGGTCAGCGGTCCTGAAGCTGACCCTCTCTTCCGCTACCTCACCGAGAAGGCGCCTGGCGATATCACCGAAGATTTTACTAAGTTCCTCGTCAATAAGATTGGCAAGGTAGTAGCACGCTTTGATGCCAACACCTCTTTCGCAACTATCGAAAATAAAATACAAGAGATAATCTGATGAAAACAAAATGCTTAATCATAGGTAGCGGACCAGCTGGCTACACCGCTGCTATCTATGCAGGCAGGGCTAACCTGTCACCATTGGAGTATTGCGGTCCACAGATGGGCGGTCAGCTCACCCAGACCACTATAGTAGAGAATTTCCCTGGCTATCCGCAGGGCGTTGATGCCAACCAGATGATGATGGAACTTCGTGAACAGGCTGAGCGCTTCGGAGCCGACATTCGCGATGGCGAAATCGTCGATGCCGATCTCACCAGCCGTCCTTACACCTTCCATACCGACGGTGGCGACACCATCCAGGCTGATAGCGTCATCATCGCCACTGGTGCCAAAGCTAAATACCTCGGGCTGCCTGATGAAGAGAAGTATAATGGTATGGGCGTCAGCGCCTGTGCCACCTGCGATGGTTTCTTCTATCGCAAGAAAGTCACCGCCGTAGTGGGTGGAGGCGACACCGCATGTGAGGATGCCCTCTATCTCTCCCACCTCTGTCAGAAGGTTTACCTCGTAGTGCGCAAACCCTACCTCCGTGCCTCTGAAATCATGCAACAGCGAGTGCGCGAAGCTGCAAACATCGAGATTCTCTTTGAGCATAATGCCACAGGCCTCTACGGCGAGAATGGTGTCGAAGGCATGCACCTCGTTAAGCGCAAGGGCGAAGCTGATGAACAGCACTATGATGTAGCCATCGACGGTTTCTTCCTCGCCATAGGCCATAAGCCTGTCACCGATATTTTCCAGGGCAAGATACTCCTCGATGAAATGGGTTATATCCAGACCCTCGGCACAACCCAGCAGGTGTGCGATGCCGCAGGTCAACCCATCCCTGGCGTCTTTGCCGCTGGCGATGTCTGCGATCCCGTTTATCGCCAAGCCATCGTAGCCGCAGGCACAGGATGCAAAGCCGCTCTCGATGCCGAACGCTTCCTAAATACATAAAAAAATTTGCGCGGTTCAATTATTTTTTGTAATTTTGCAGCGCAAAAGCCCAGATGGCGGAATTGGTAGACGCGTTGGTCTCAAACACCAATACTTCACGGTGTACGGGTTCGAGTCCCGTTCTGGGCACATTATTCCTCTTGTAACCTACTGAGTTTCAAGGGGTTTTATTTTTGAGGGTAGCCAAAGGGTAGCCAAAAACAACACTACCCTATACTTTTTAACCTTTTTTTGGCTACCTGTCAATAAAAAGGTGGTAGTCCTTAGAATGTTTCGCAACATCGCTGAGGCTTACCACCTTAACCAAAAAAATGTTTATAACTACTTATCATGTCATTTTCCAGTATAGGGTTACTTTATCGTAACTCCACTTTAAGCATATCCTTGTGAGGTGTATATATAGTATAATCGCCTCCTTTGTTATATACCTTTTTGTAGTGCACCTCATCATTAACCATTTCGCCTGTAGTGGTTCTGCAATCCGTAAACATTTCTCCTATTTCCTTGCTCATCATCTCATCTGGCTTGTCGGTTCTTTGCAGTATGATGTCATGCAAGGCTTGTTGTAGGCTGAAATAGCCATATTTCTCTCTGTAGTTATTCAGCGCCTCCAGTGCTTCACCATCACTGGCACTGAGGAAATCATTTAGCATGGTGTCGATGTTGTAGCTCTCAGTAAGGTTGCCATCATGGTTTTTACTTATCATGAGTGGCTGAGGCTTGCTTTTCTTTGCTCTCCCTACTAACACTATAGCCTTCTGGATAGTCTGGCTTTCATTGCCTCTTATCTGGAGTGGGTTGTAACTGTCTGTAAGAGTAAAAATGATGTTTCCAAATGCGTTTACCATCATCTTATTTTCATAAGTAATCAGAGCTTCTTTATCGAAGTACCTAACTATTGCAAGGAGTAGGCTCTGGAGTAGCTCATAAAAGGAAAGTCCAAATGCCTCAGCGATGGTTAGAAGTTTCTTCTTATCAGTGAAAGAAATCTTTGTGGCGATGGTAGTGTAATTCTTCGTCTGCATAGTTCGTATATATTCGTTCTTACACATCAAAGAAAATAGCTCTGTAGGCTTACTATTACATTCTCTTTATCCGTTTAAGTGGTAATTCGTTTCCGATGTGGATTTTGTCGGTTTTAGGTGTGGCTCTGTTCCGAGTTACATTCACCTAAGTAGTGGGGGAAAAAGTACACCCCCCAAATATCTTTCTCTTAATGCCGAGTAAGGCAAGTGGATTTGGGATTATTGAGCACCCTTGAATAAAAAAGGGGTGGCGGAGTGTCCTGTGCCTATAGTGAAAAGTCTTTATAGTGGGAATGCGTTTTGTTCGTGTCACTCAGTCTGGTTAGGTGCGAACCTTTCCCAAATAGATGTTTGCTTAGTAGGAAATTACCCTAACATTTTAGGAAACTACTTTTTTAATACCGAGTAGGGCAAGTGGATTTGGGATTACTGAGCACCCATGAATAAAAAGGGGTGGCGGAGCACTGGCGAACCAGTCACTACACCTCCCCTATAAAAGCCGAATTTCTTTTTTTTGGTTCTTTTTTTTCTTTGTGCTCAGTCCTCTTTCAAGTTTCCGATGGAAAATTCAATATCTTGTAGCGCTTCATAAAGATTGTCAAACCATGTGCAACAGTTTTTTAGCACTTCATGGATATTGTTTAACTCTGTGCTATAGTCTGTGCCTATATCAAAAGTTACAATACCTTCTTCCACATACTTCTTATAGATGTGTTTGCTTAGGTAGTATATTTTATCCACAGTGGCTTTGCTATCGCCTTCTATCATCTTAGGATTACTACAGAGTGCTATAGCAATTCCTTGTATAAATTCTTGTTCTGTCATATTTGTTTATTGTTTGGTGAAATATCTGGTGAAATCTTAACACACCCATACTTACCTTTTCTTTCCATCTACACACCCCCACACCTATCGGTGGGGGTGCATGGAAATAGGTAAGGGTGTGTAAGGATTTTTAGCATTATATATATATAATATATATACCC
>JAZLBU010000021.1:0-7240 GCA_045613845.1 Prevotella sp.
GTTGAGTCTACTATCTCACCTCATAATAATACAAAATTTCCTCAAGGGTTGATTTAACTCCCTGAGGTTTAGATAGTTAGTGCCAACAGGCATCGCAACTTGTGAAAATTACGATGCAATATCTCTGCAAAGGTACAAAAACGAGGGCAAAGCACAAAATAAATTTATTTATTTTTGCTCTGCAGAGTGCAGAAACCTTATCTAAAGGTGAAAAAACGACTTATTCTAAAAGAATAAAAGATTTTTTACGTCTACTTTAATGTGCTCTCACCAGGACGAAATGTTAAAATTTGACAGACGCGACTAGGGAAAACGGAACAATAATCCGAAATATTGATGATGCTTTTTGCCCAAAATTAGCGACATCTTAATACGCTGATATTCAACGATTTAGGGGTGGGGTCATTCCCCTCTTTGCAGAGGCATTACTTCTGCGTGCAGAGGGGCTGCTTCTGCATGCAGAGGGACTGCCTCTGCAACCCCTTGCATTGCCTCTGCTTAGAAGGGTAAAAGTGAAATGTTAAAATCCACTCCCTTACTGTCTTGTAAATTCGGACATTAAGACATTAAGACAATAAGACAATAAGCACCTTTCACTATACAGAGAGGGTTGCATCCTATGGGTAATATTATATTATTATATATATAATATAATATTAAAATATGTTAATATTATTATGTAATAAATTACATACTAATTTATACAATATGTAAACTTTTTACTTTACATTTTGCTCTTGCACATATGGAACTACCTTAATGTCTTAATGTCTTATTGTCTTATTGTCCGATTTGGGTGTACACATAAGCCAGATGGTAATAAAAAAAAATTCTTATCGTTTTCTCAGGAAAAAAATGTATCTTTGCACCTAATTAACAAAAACTCTTAACTCTTAACTTTTAACTCTTAACTAAATAACATGCGTACTCCACATCCGATTATCGCTGCAATACCACTCTTGGTACTTATGTCGCTCATAGCCTTTGTGCTCATAGTTATGCCTGATGATGCCCTGAGCGGAGCCAGCCAGATAGCTTTGCTCATAGCCAGTGCCGTGTGCATAGCTATATCAATGCTGTTCTATGGGGCTAAGTGGGACAATTTCGGTTCTACCATCAATGTTACCATCGGCGAGTCGTCAATATCGATCATCATACTGCTGCTCATTGGTGTAATGTCGAGCACATGGATGGTTAGCGGAGTGGTTCCTACGCTTATATATTATGGTGTGCAAATTATGTCGCCGGCTTTCTTCTTGCCATGTGCCTGCATCATCTCGTCTATCATATCGGTTATGACGGGCACCTCGTGGACCACCATAGCCACCATTGGTATAGCTCTCATGGGCATTGGCGATGCTCTGGGCATACCTGCTCCATATACTGCCGGAGCCATTATCTCGGGGGCTTATTTTGGTGATAAGATGTCGCCTATGTCGGACACCACCGTGCTGGCATCGACTATGGCAAGGGCTGACCTCTTCAGCCACATTCGATATATGATGTACACCACTGTGCCCAGCATCACTATCACTCTGCTCATATACCTTGCTATGGGTTTCTGGTTTGACGGTGATGCCATCGACATCAGCCAATACACCACCACCCTCGACCACACTTTTAACATCACTCCATGGACGCTGATTGTGCCCGTAATAACGGGTTTACTTATATATAAAAAGGTGCCATCACTCCTTACGCTCATGCTGTCATCATTCACTGCATGTGTGTGTGCCATCATTATGCAACCTGGCATTCTGGCCACCATTGCAGGCAGTAGCGACATCTCTTTCCTCTCGCTCATGAAGGGCACCATGATAACCTGTTACACCTCTACCAATATAGACAGCGGAGTGAGTGCCATCAACGACCTCATTGCCACACGAGGCATGGCTGGCATGCTCAATACCGTATGGCTCATACTATGTGCTATGTGTTTCGGTGCCTGTATGGTTGCCAGCGAGATGCTGCACAGCCTCACCCACATGTTGCTGAGACTCATACACAACACTACGAGCCTGGTATGCACCACAGTGACCAGCGGTGTGTTCCTCAATATGATTATGGGCGATCAGTTCCTATCCATAATAATGAATGCATCCATATTCCGCGAGGAATACGAAAGGCGTGGCTATCGACCAGAACTGCTCAGCCGTAGCACTGAAGACAGCGCCACCGTCACCTCAGTACTGGTGCCGTGGACAGCATGCGGCATGACACAGAGCACCGTTCTGGGCATCCCTACGATTGTTTATCTGCCTTTCTGTTTCTTCAACATCATCAGCCCATTCATGTCATGCATAGTGGCTGCCCTGGGCTTCGTACCTAAGCCTACGCCTAAGGGTGAGGCTCCTTTAGATGATGTTAAGTGATGTGAGGAAAATGATAACAATCACTGCTGGTATGATATAGCGCAAAGTGAACAAGTGTACGCTTGCCATCGCTTTCGAACCTCTATACCCTTCTTTCGGTATAAACCATCCGGCTACCACTGCACTTCCCATAGCACCTAGTGGAATCAACACATCGGTAGTGAAATTATTGGCAGCATCAAATAAATTCTGCCCCATCACGGTGAGTCCACTGACGGCTCCTGTCATCGACAGCACACACAATGTATTGGTAATAACCTGTATCACGGTAACAACCACCACACTCTGATGTCTGGTGAGTGGTCGCTTGGTGTCTTCAGAAGCCTCACGCACAAAGGCTACCATTACCTCCATCACTGATATGGTGGATGTTATGGCTGCCACACACATCAAGGCAAAGAATGCAACGCTGGTTACTGTTGGCGAGAACATCTGCTGGAACACTGCAGGCAGGGTTACGAAGGTCAGTTGCGGACCTTCTGCTGGACTTAATCCATAAGCAAACACTGCTGGGAATACTATCATACCTGCCAACAACGATACGAAGATAACGAGTAATATCATTTGCAGCGATGTCGTCATGACGGTGTCTTTTTCCGAGTCTGACGCTTCTTTTGGCATATAACTGCCATAAGTGATGAGTATTCCCATACCTACTGACAGAGTAAAGAAACTTAACCCCACCGCCTCCAAGACTACCTTCGGAGTGAGTTTCGAGAAGTCGGGGTCAAACAAGAACAGCACCCCCTTTGTACCACCATCCATAAATACCATGTGAATGGCCATCACTATCAACATCAAGAAGAGTATTGGCATCAGTATCTTACTAATGCGTTCGATACCCTTGTTGACATCAAACCACAACACCGATGCCGTAAGCAATATGGCTATGATAGCATAAATAATCATTTGCACAGGGTTATTCTCAAAAGAATAAAAGAAGTCTGACAGTGCATCGGCATCCATCCCTGCAAAGGTGTTCATCGCTGCCTCTACCATATAGAAGAAGCACCAGCCCGTAACAACGAAATAAAAACCTGTGAGAAGCACCGATGACAACATTATCATCCATGATAGATACTGCCATCGATTGGAACCAGTCAGGGCACGAAAGGCGCCATAGGCACTCTTGCCCGACAGTTTGCCTATCAGGAATTCATTCATCACCAAAGGCAGTCCGAACACCAGGGAACACACCACATAAAGTATGATGAATGCACCCCCACCATTATAGCCCACAACATAGGGAAACTTCCATATACTTCCCAAACCCACAGCACTACCTGCCGCGGCTAATAACACTCCAATCTTTGACGAAAATGAACTCATATTCCTAGTTATCAATTGTCAATTATTTAAGATTTGCTCAGCATGCTCTTTGGTCTTCACCTGCTTGCCGGCATAGATCTGCTCGATGATGCCCTCCTCGTTGATGATGAAGGTGGTACGAATGGTACCCATCACCTTCTTACCATACATTGACTTCTCACCCCAAGCGCCCATAGCTTCTAAGAGTTCGTGGTTAATGTCTGCTATCAGCGGGAACGGCAGTTCATACTTCTCCTTAAACTTCACATGCGAAGCTGCTGAGTCCTTACTCACTCCCACTACTTCGTAGCCTGCTCCCTGCAACTCCGTATAATGGTCGCGCAGACTGCAAGCCTCAGCGGTACAGCCACTCGTATTGTCCTTCGGATAGAAGTACAACACCAGTTTCCTACCCTTGTAATCACTCAGACGGATGTCCCGTCCCTGTTCATCCTTGCCCAGTATCTCGGGCGCCTTGTCACCAATGTTCATATTCTATGTTTATATTAATTTGCTCGCAGAAAGCGCTGATAGCTCAGAAATTCTCTGGTTGATTTCGCATTTGAATTTATCATCACCTAATTGATTATTTATTATCTCTGCGCTTTCCGCGCTTTCTGCGAGAGTATTAACTTTCTGCGCTCTCTGCGAAACCATTAGCTACTCTTGTTATTGCTCCATCAAGGATATCATCTACATTGAAATTCACCAACAATCCTAGTCGTTTGTCAGATAGTCTGAGATATGTAAGCAGTTGTTTGTAGAAAACATCCTTCATCTCAGCAACAGATTTCAGTTCTACAATCACTTCATCTTCTACAAGAATATCTAAGCGAAGTTCTGTTTTCAACGTATTTCCTTTATATATGATGGGAACCATCCTCTGCTGTTCGACCTTAAGACCACGTTGCTGCAATTCAAAGACCATTGCTTCCTCATAAACAGATTCCAGCAATCCAGGCCCAAGTGCCTTATACACATCATAAATTGCACCTCGTATTTGATAAGTAATCTGATTAATAGTCATCATTGTAATTATTAATTTTCTGCGATTTAACGTTGTTGACCCGCTCAGGATATTCCTTAAAAACTTTCTGCGTTTTCTGCGATTTCTGCGAGAGTTTTCATTTCTGCGAGCCACAGATGCTTCCCCATATCCACATGCCCATTGGCCTTGAAGGTTACTCCTTCGTTTTCCAATAGCGTGCGCTGGAGAGCCCATCCCGGGGCAGTTCTCCCCACAGCGTTCACCACCCTGTGGCAGGGAACTTTCTCCGCTCCAGGTGTATATCTCAGCGTCCGTCCTACCATCCTCGCATGACTGGGCCAACCAGCCAAGGTCGCGATATATCCGTAGGTCGTCAGCCGTCCACGAGGTATCTGACTGACGATGTCCAGTACATCATTGCCAAACGTCCTCGCCTGCTCTGGCGTCATCCTATCTAGATAGTCCTTCATACGCTCATCCATAGCTTACGCTCTTCCTCGCCCATCTTCTCTATGGCATAGCGCAACATAGTGCGAGGCATCTCGTGAGCATGTTGGCGAAGAAACTCTCGCAACAAGTCCATACCACATCGTTTACCCATCTCCCTGAGCATCCACCCCACTGCCTTATGCATCAGGTCATGCGGATGATGCAGGTGTATCTCGGCATAACGCAGGCACCACGAAGGGTCACCCATTTGCGAGGTCTTCCATGTACAGACAATACTCATGCGCTGCTTCCACAGATTATCACTCTGCGCCAGTTCATCCAGCACTTGCCGTTTGTACTCTACCTTCATCGGGTCTTCCCCCTTAGCAGGGGGACAAGAGGGGGTCTTTAGGGAGGCCCCCAGTATCTTCGGAGCCGACAAATCCACCAAATCCCAATTGTTCGCCTGCTCTGCATATTGCAGATACATCGTCAGAATCTCATCGCGCTTTCGGATGGCCTCTGCATCGTTTTCCAATCGCTTCGTAGCCTGTTTTTCAAACTTCGCCACCAGTATCAGCAGTCCGCAAAGCCTCACCTCATGCCATTTCGACATCAGTAGCTCAGGCACCTCATCAAGCGCAATATCCTTAGCCACCGCCTTGACTATCTCCCTCGTTTGCGGCACCTTCAGCCCCAGAAACTCATCGCCATAGCCATACTCACCAGGTCCCGTCTTAAAGAACCCCATAAGCACCCGTCGCTGCTCCTCATTGCGCAACGATTCCATATACGATATTATTTCCTGTGCCGTCACAATTGTCGTGCCATTAACTATTTGCTATAACGTTTCTCTATCACCTCCCAATTGATTATCTGCCACAACGCAGCCAGATGGTCAGGTCTGCGATTTTGGTAGTCCAGATAATAAGCATGCTCCCAAACATCGAAGGTTAACAGCGGCTTCAACCCTTTCTGAATAGGATTGGACGCATTCGCCTCCTGTGTAATCACTAGCTTTCCATCCTCATCCGCGGATAGCCAAACCCAACCAGAGCCAAACAATGTTGCACCCTTCTTCTGGAATTCATCCTTGAACTCCTCTAATGATCCAAAGCCCCTCTCTATGACCTTTGCCAACGTTCCCATAGGAGCCGATTTCGGATCCCCACTAAACTGCTCAAAGTACATATTGTGGTTCAATATCTGCCCTGCATTATTCAGCATACCACCCTCTGCCTTCAGCACGATTTCTTCCAAAGGCAGTCCAGCCAATGGACTCCCTTCCAACAGTCCATTCAAATTATTCACATACCCAGCCAAGTGCTTCCCATGATGAAACGCTATAGTCTCCTTACTAATCACCGGCTCCAATGCCTCCGGTGCGTATGGCAATGTCATCAGTTCTAACTTCTTCATATCTCTCTAATGCTTTAGTTATTACGGCCCAAAGATACCCATTTTTTTACAAATCACATCAAAAAGATAAAGAAATCTTCATTTTCAATGTAACATTTTCCTTTTTCCCATACTATAATCCTTGTTTTAAATGAAACCTTTCTACCCTTATAGTATGGATTTTTGGAAAATGTCACACCTCCGCCTCCACTTTTTTCCAAAAAAATTATTCCCTCATGCCAACCCGCACATCGTTTTATTCCCTCACCCTTCTCTATCATCCCGAGCTTGTCGAGGGATCGCTCCACTACGGTCGAGATGACATAAAAAAAGAGCTCACGATTGCTCGCAAGCCCCAATTTAACAAATTAACAATACCGCTTCCGCTGTGGTGGAAAGCTGCCCAGGAACAACATCCTCGCATTCTCGGGCAAGAAAGGACGGAGCGGATGATACTCCACCCCATCCACGCTCCGCTCAATATTATACGCGTTAAGGTAAGAAAGCATTAATAGTTTTCCGCCTTAATCTGGAAGTAGCTCTGTGGATGGTCACAAACAGGGCACACCTCTGGAGCCTTCTTACCGATGACGATATGTCCGCAGTTGGCACACTGCCAAATCACATCACCATCACGTGAGAAGACAATCGCATCCTGTATGTTCTTCAGCAACTTACGATACCTCTCCTCGTGGTGCTTCTCTATGGCACCAACCTGCTCAAACTTCTCTGCAATCTCGTCAAA
>JAZLBU010000022.1:0-5358 GCA_045613845.1 Prevotella sp.
CAATAGCGTAAATCGTCAATCCTGCCGTAGAGTGTATCTGCAGTTTGCGTGCTATATTTCTGCGATGTGTTATCACTGTATTTGGTGCGATAAACAGTTTATCGGCAATCTCTTTGTTTGTCAGTCCCTGCACCACACCTACCACAACGTCTTTCTCACGTTCTGACAACTGTTCACCCTTATCCTTAATCTGGGTGGTCAGCACATTGCTAATGTTAGCCATAGAACCCTCATCCTTTACATTATTAGATTCCAGCAGTTCTATGGCTGGCTCGAATATCTTCTCCTCCACACTGGCATGCAGGGCAAGCCACTCCTCAAGGTTGAAGATGTCATGCAGAGCCGCTGTCAACATATTGTTGTGCTTTGTGTCTGAAGGAAGATATTTTATTATGATGCTCTTTAGCTCTCTCAGTTTATCACCAGTCTGGTCGTGGTGCTTAGAGAATGTCTCAATGTCGTATCCAGGCTTTTTCTCACCAACCAACAGTCCCTCAACATAAGGGAACAGGGTCTGCTCCTCAAACTTCATGTGGTGAGAGATAAAGCGTGCATAGTCGTCATATATCTTCAGTATCAAATTGCCCAAACGGTCGTCCTCATCGAGTGACTCTGACAGTTCCCTTCTGAGGAATGGCAGTTGGAATCCAAGATAATATTCATGTGAAGCCTTCAGGTAGCGCAACAGTGTCCTTATGTCCAGATGAGCCAGATCATTCTCTGAGTGATAGCCGTTAATAGTGAGGTTTACCACAGCAAGAAAGGTGAAGGTATCCACATTACCATCCTCACAAACCTCACGAACGGTCTTGTCGCCAAAGCCCAGTTTGATGCCAAATGCTCCCAAGCTTTGTAATACGTTATAATTGTCTCTTATGAGTGACAACATTTTGTCATCTGGCTCATAAACCTTCATCTTCTTCATGTTATTCTTCTTTTGCACTGCAAAATTAGGTATATCTTTTAATATACGCAATACCTACAAATGAGTATTCTGCTATATTTTCTGCAATTTAGCAAACTTCAATAGCAACTGTTTGGTGCCTGCATTCTGAAACTCCACCTTAGCCTTCAGCGAATCGCCAGCTCCTGACAACTCTATTATCTTACCTATACCAAAACGTTCATGCTTCACCATATCGCCAACGCTCAACCCTCCTGCACTCTGCACTGTAGCAGCATTACCCATCACTGGTCTTGCTACTGGTTTCAGCGTAGCATGAACGGTAGGCCTAATATTAGTATTTACGTTAGGTCTCATAGTCACACGCGTTTCTGAACTATGACGAAAAGCGCCATCCACATTTATCAGTTTGCGATCTATATCCCTAAGGAAGCGGCTCGGAGCCCCAAACTCCATCTTGCCATATCTGAATCGCATCTTAGCATAAGTCATGATGCAGAATCTCTCAGCTCTCGTAATAGCCACATAGAGCAGTCTGCGCTCCTCCTCCAGTTTGCGTTTGGAGTCTGTGCACATCGGACTTGGAAATATATTCTCTTCCATTCCCACCACATACACACAAGGAAACTCCAGACCCTTGGCACTGTGTATGGTCATTAGCGTAACCTCTGGAGTGTTAGAATCCTTCTCTCTGTCGCTAAGCAGTGCCACCTCATGCAAGAAGTCGAGCAATCCTGCTGGGTTGCCCTCCTCACGGGCATCTTCCACAAAGTCGTGCATCGAACTCAGAAATTCCTCCATATTCTCTTGCTTCGACAGGTATTCGGGTTCTGTGCTTGAATATAGATCCTGTGATATACCACTTCGTTTCACTATCTCAGCACCCAGTTCGTAAGCGTCCATCGAAGCCAGTTTTGCCATGAAGTCGTCCACCATCATCTGGAAAGCCTTAATCTTTCCTATGGCACCCTTGTTCAGTTCCTTGGAGTATTGTGGTGCATCGATATTGCTCATCACCTCCCACACTCCCACATTACTGTCATGAGCCACCTTTATCAGTTTGTTCACGGTGGTGTCGCCAATGCCTCGCGTGGGGTAATTCACCACTCGTTTGAAAGCCTCCTCGTCATCAGGATTAGCCACCAGTCTGAGGTATGCCACTATGTCTTTTATCTCTTTACGCTGGTAGAAACTCAGTCCACCATAAACCCTGTATGGCATACCGTCTTTCAGCATCTGGTCCTCGAATGTTCGGCTCTGTGAATTGGTACGATAAAGTATGGCGAAATCAGAAAACTTCAAACCATAATCCCTCATCTTTCGCCTGATATCCTTGCACACATACATAGCCTCTTCCCTGTCACTGCTCAACTCCGACAGCATGAGGTTATCGCCATCAGCATTCTGGCTATAGACATCTTTCTTTATCTGTCGTTCATTCTTGTGTATCAGACTGTTAGCCGCTTCTACTATTCTTTTTGTTGAACGATAGTTACGCTCCAGTTTGAATAGCAACGAGCCCTCATACTGTTGTTGGAAATCGAGTATGTTATCGATGTTGGCACCACGAAAACCGTATATACTTTGGGCATCATCACCCACCACACACACATGCTTGTGTTCTGATGCCAGTTGTAGTATTATCTGTTGTTGAGCGTAGTTGGTGTCTTGATACTCATCCACCAGAAAGAAGCGGAAGGCATTAGCATACTTCACCCTTACATCCTCATTATTCTTAAAGAGCAGATAGGTGTAGTATAGCAAGTCATCAAAATCCATTGCGTTGCTCGCCCTGCATCGCTGACAGTACACCTCGTATATCACAGGCATCTGCATCATCTTGGTCTGGGCGTCACGCTCTCTCAACTGCATGCTCTGGGCATACTGCTGAGGACCTATCAGTTTGTTCTTGGCATTTGATATGCGGTTATGCACCTCAGTAGGTTTATACACCTTGTCATCCAACTGCATCTCCTTCACTATAGCCTTGCACAGCGAACGTGAGTCGGCCTCGTCATAAATGGTGTAGCTGGGTTTATAACCTATCCTCTCAGCCTCCATTCTCAGTATCTGCGCAAATACCGAGTGAAAGGTACCCATTCTTAGGTATCGTGCCTCCTCACCTACCAGTCGGGCTATACGCTCTTTCATCTCCTTAGCAGCCTTATTGGTAAATGTCAGTGCCATTATCTCCCATGGTTTCAAACCCTGAGTGAGCAGATAGGCTATCTTATATGTCAGCACACGAGTCTTGCCTGAGCCTGCTCCTGCAATAACCAGCGAAGGACCATCGATATACTCGACAGCCTTTCGTTGTGACTCGTTAAGGTCATTCAAAAATTCAGGTATCACTTCCACTTTACGAATTTCATCTGTCTCATTATCTGCCTTTGTCTTTTCAGCATATAGTTTGACGGATTCTTACTTGAGAACTGTCTTGGATTAGGCAGTGTGGCGGCTATCAGCGCACAGTCGCGCTTGGTCAGCTCTTCAGGCTCTTTATCGAAATTGTCATGAGCCACAGCCTTCACGCCATATATGCCCTCACCCATCTCTATGGAGTTCAGGTACACCTCCATTATTCTTTCCTTTCCCCACACAAACTCTATCAGTGTGGTGAAATACATCTCCAACCCCTTTCTCAGCCACGACCGTCCTGGCCACAGGAATACGTTCTTGGCAGTCTGCTGGCTTATGGTACTCGCACCATACTTCTTCACGCCAGCCTTCTTATTGCGCTTTATCGCCTTCTGTATGGCATCGAAGTCGAATCCGTGGTGAATGAGGAATCGCTGGTCTTCACTTGCCATCACAGCCACAGGCATCTCCTCTGGCATATTGTCGAGAGCCATCCAACTGTGGTGCATCTTGGGCATGTGTCCCTCCGACACCTGTTCCACACCCCTGATAACCATCAGCGGAGTGATCCATACGGGCACAAACTTATACCATACAACAACAAGGATAGTGGAGGCAAAGAACGCCGCCACTATCCACTTAATAGTATTTGTTATTATTTTCACCTATCGTATCTTACTGAGCCTGAGCCTTAGCAGCATCAATCATTTCCTTTGAAGCATAGAGGAACACCTCCACACGACGGTTCTGCTGACGACCCTCAGCTGTTTCGTTTGAAGCCACTGGGTTGCTTGAGCCATAACCATTCACATTCTTCATCTGGCTATACTTCACACCATTCTGTGTCAGGTAGTTTGCTACGCTCTGAGCACGATTTACTGACAGAGGCTGGTTGATAGCATCTGAACCTGTTGAGTCAGTATAGCCTCTTACGTCGATGCTTACATCTGCATTCTGCTTCATAATGTTAGCGAGGTTGTTCAACTCGTTCTTGCTGGTCTGGTTGAGGTCTGACTTATTGGTAGCAAAGAGTATACCTGAATCGAATGTCACCTTCACAGCGTCCAGGTTGTTAGCATCCTTCACAGTCTCCACTGTTGCGTTAGGCAACTGAGCCTGAGCCTGCTTCTTCACCTTATCCATACGATTACCTATTACGGCACCAGCGCCAGCGCCTACTGCGCCACCTATCACGGCACCCACTGCAGTGTTGCCAGCAATAGCACCAATGATACTACCCAGAGCAGCACCGCCACCAGTACCAATGATGGCACCCTGACCCGTCTTACTCATTCCGTCCCATGTCTTACATCCTGACAGGCACACACACATGCCAAGTACAATTGCGATGATTTTTAAACTTTTCATAATTACTCGTATTTGATGGTTAAAAAATGAAATCACATTGCAAAGATAAGAATTTTTATCTTAAAACTAAACATTTTTCAGCATTTTTCTTGCAATTACAACATTTTTTTGTATTTTTGCAAAACGATACTTCTGACAAAGAAGCGAATTCCAATAACTAAACAAATATAAAAAAACTCAGATCAACTATGGAAAAAAGCGCATTACAGATTGCACGTGCGGCTTACCAGCCAAAACTTCCAAAAGCACTTCGCGGAGCTATCAAGGCCGTTGAGGGTGCACCAACACAGTCAGTAGCAGATCAGGAAGAAGTAAAGAAACTCTTCCCTAACACCTATGGCATGCCATCACTGAAATTTGAACCTGTAGAGGGTCAGATGGATACTGCAGCCATCAACATTGGTGTTATCCTCTCTGGTGGTCAGGCTCCTGGTGGCCACAATGTCATCTCAGGCCTCTTTGATGGTATCAAGAAACTCAATCCTGCTAACAAACTCTATGGCTTCATCCTTGGCCCTGGCGGTTTGGTTGACCATAACTACAAGGAGCTGACAGCTGACATCATCGACGAATATCGCAACACTGGCGGTTTCGACATCATTGGTTCAGGTCGTACCAAGCTTGAGAAGAAGGAGCAGTTTGACAAGGGTCTTGAAATCATCAAGCAACTTGGCATCACCGCTATAGTAATAATAGGTGGTGACGACTCCAACACCAATGCCTGTGTA
>JAZLBU010000023.1:0-3073 GCA_045613845.1 Prevotella sp.
ATTGACAATGCCAACATTCGTCCTGGTGACGTGATAGTAGGACTGGCAAGTTTCGGACAGGCTACATACGAGAAGGAATACAACGGTGGTATGGGCAGCAACGGTTTGACATCAGCTCGTCACGATGTGTTTGCCAAGTACTATGCTGAGAAGTATCCTGAGAGCTACGACCACGCTGTGCCTATGGACTTGGTATATTCAGGCAACTGCAAATTCGAAGACCAGATAGAGGACAGTCCGCTGAACGCTGGTAAACTGGTGCTCTCCCCTACCCGCACATACGCTCCTGTAATAAAGAAGTTGCTCGACGAGATGCGTCCAGAGATACACGGTATGGTGCACTGCACAGGTGGTGCGCAGACCAAGGTGCTGCACTTTGTAAACGACAACTGCAAGGTGGTGAAGGACAACATGTTCCCTGTGCCACCACTCTTCAAACTCATCCACGACCAGAGCGGAACAGACTGGAAGGAGATGTATAAGGTGTTCAACATGGGTCACCGCATGGAGATATACGTAGCTCCTGAGCAGGCAGAGAAGGTGATAGCACTGAGTAAGAGCTTCAACATCGATGCACAGATCATAGGACGCATAGAGGAAGGCAAGAAGTCACTCACCATAAAGAGCGAGTTTGGGGAGTTTGAATACTAGGGCCCCTCTCTGCCCTTACGGGCATCTCCCCCAAAGGGGAGAATTGATACCAACGACTTAACGACAAGTAAATATTGATTAATCTATGGAATATATATATCATTTTACATATTCAAATAAAATCTCCCATTTGGGGGAGATGCCCCATAGGGGCAAAGGGGGGCTCCTATGAATAGCATACTACAGAAACTTGACGGCCTGGAGGCTCGCTACGAGGAGGTGACGACACTGATAACCGACCCTGCAGTGATAGCGGACCAACAGAGGTTTGTGAAGTTGACAAGAGAATATAAGGACCTGGGCGACATCATGGCGATAAGAAAGCGCTATGTAGATTGCTTGGAGGCAATAGCCGAGGCAAAGGACATACTGATGAACGAGAGCGACCCCGAGATGAAGGAGATGGCTCGCGAGCAGCTCAGTGAGAACGAACCTCTGCTGCCTGGCATAGAAGAAGAGGTAAAGGTGGCACTGGTGCCTAAAGACCCTGAGGATGCCAAGAACGTGCAGATGGAGATAAGGGCAGGAACGGGCGGCGACGAGGCTTGCCTGTTTGCTGGCGACTTGTTCAATATGTACAAACGTTTCTGCGAGTCGAAGGGTTGGAGCCTCAGCGTGACAGATGCCAACGAGGGTGCTGTGGGAGGTTTCAAGGAGATAGACTTTGCCGTGTCAGGCGACAATGTATATGGTGTGCTGAAATATGAGTCAGGTGTGCACCGTGTGCAGAGAGTGCCAGTAACAGAGTCGAACGGCAGAATGCAGACCAGTGCTGCAACAGTTGCCGTACTGCCTGAGGCAGACCC
The DNA here is from genome assembly GCA_045613845.1 of Prevotella sp. Taxonomy (GTDB): domain Bacteria; phylum Bacteroidota; class Bacteroidia; order Bacteroidales; family Bacteroidaceae; genus Prevotella. The sequence continues at coordinate 1,458 of JAZLBU010000023.1, forward strand.
CTTCGAGGTAACCATCAACGAGGGCGAGATAAAGTGGGACACCTTCCGCTCATCAGGTGCTGGTGGTCAGAATGTGAACAAGGTGGAATCAGGTGTCAGAGCCCGTTATATGTGGAAGAACCCTAATACGGGTGAGACGGAGGAGATACTCATAGAGTGTACCGAGACACGCGACCAACCTAAAAACAAAGAGCGTGCTCTCGCTCGTCTGCGTACATATATCTATGACAGGGAGCACCAGAAATATGTTGACGATATAGCCAACAGACGTAAGTCGCTGGTGTCAACAGGCGACCGTTCGGCAAAGATACGTACATATAACTTTCCACAGGGCAGAGTGACAGACCACCGCATAGGCTACACCACTCATGACCTGCCTGGTTTCTTGGGTGGCGACATACAGGCGATGATTGATGCACTGACAGTGGCTGAGAATGCAGAAAGAATGAAGGAGGCTGAGTTATGACAAGACAAGAATTAGTAAAACAAATATTTGAGAAGAAGAGTTTCCTCTGCGTAGGACTAGATGTAGACCTGAAGAAGGTGCCTGAACACCTGCTGAAGGAGGAAGACCCTATCTTTGCTTTCAACAAGCAGATAATAGATGCTACGGCACAGTACTGCGTGGCATACAAGCCTAACCTCGCATTCTACGAGGCATACGGCGTGAAGGGACTCATATCGTTTGAGAAAACAGTAAAGTATCTACAGGAGAATTATCCTGAGCAGTTTATCATAGCCGACGCAAAACGTGGCGACATAGGCAACACATCGAAGATGTATGCCCAGACATTCTATGGCGAATATAAGGTGGACGCCCTGACCGTAGCTCCCTATATGGGTGAAGACTCAGTGGTGCCATTCCTCAGCTACGAGGCAGAGAAGAAACCATGGGTGATACTCCTTGCACTGACATCAAACAAGGGTTCGTTTGACTTCCAACAAACCACTGACACAGACGGTCAGCGCCTGTTTGAGAAGGTGATAACGAAGAGCCAGGAATGGGGCACGCCAGAGAACTTGATGTATGTGGTGGGTGCCACCAGGGGCGAGATGTTTAAGGATATAAGAAAGGTAGCCCCAGAGCATTTTCTGCTGGTGCCAGGCGTAGGAGCACAGGGAGGCTCGCTACAGGATGTGTGTCAGTATGGCATGATAAAGGACTGCGGACTGCTGGTAAACTCTAGCCGAGGCATAATATTCGCTGACAATACTGAGAACTTTGCTAAAGTAGCAGGCGAGAAAGCCAAAGAGTTGCAGGAGCAGATGGCGGAGGAGCTTGGCCGACTTTAAACTTTCAACTTTCAACTTTAAACTTTCAACACCTTATTTATTATATATATGGAATTTAAAGCACAACAAATAGCGGAGCTGATACAGGGACGTGTGGAGGGCGATCCTAATGCCACCATCAACAGCTTTGCCAAGATAGAAGAGGGTAAGCCAGGGGCTATATCCTTCCTCTCAAACACTAAGTACACCAACTACATATACGACACAAAGTCAAGCGTAGTGCTGGTGGACGAGGCGCTGGTACTGGAGAAGCCTGTGACGGCTACACTGATAAGAGTGAAAAACGCATACGAGGCTGTGGCAAAACTGTTGCAGATGTATGC
>JAZLBU010000024.1:0-17464 GCA_045613845.1 Prevotella sp.
TAGGTGTGGTGCAGGGACTGACAAACAAAGAGATTGCCGATAAACTGTTTATCGCACCAAATACAGTGATAACACATCGCAGAAATATAGCACGCAAACTGCAGATACACTCTACGGCAGGATTGACGATTTACGCTATTGTTAACAGACTGGTGGATTTGGGTAGTGTGGAACTGTAGTATTAGCCAGCTATTTCGGATAGTTCCAACCAACGCATTTCTTTTTCTTCTAATTCTTCATTGAGCAAGGGAAGACGCTTGCTTAGCTGGGTTATGCGTTCCACATCATTAGTGCCTGAACTGAGCTCGGCTTCGATATTCTTTCTTTCTTCGGTAAGGGCATCGATGTCTTTGTCAAGCTGAGCAAACTCCTGTTTCTCCTTAAAGCTCATCTTACGTTTCTTCACAGCATTAGGGTCTCGAGGACCAGAAGTGCTTGGTGTGGAACCAGCATTGGAGTTAGCATTGGAGGCAGTGTTAGTACTTTTCTTATTGGCTTCCTCTTTGGGCTGAAGCTTTATCCATTCACGATACTGGCTGTAGTTGCCTGGGAAATCTTTTATCTTTCCTTCTCCCTCAAACACTAATAGGTGGTCAACCACCTTATCCATGAAATAGCGGTCGTGACTCACTACGATGACACAACCTGGGAAGTCTTGCAGATATTCCTCTAACACCTGCAAAGTCTTGATATCGAGGTCGTTGGTGGGCTCATCAAGGACAAGGAAATTGGGGTTGCGCATCAGGACTGTACACAGATACAACTTTCTTTTCTCTCCTCCTGAGAGTTTGTAAACATAGTTGTATTGCTGGTCGGGGGTGAATAGGAAATGTTGCAGAAACTGCGAAGCGGAATAATGGCGCCCCCTGCCTAAGTCGATGTATTCGGCAATGTCGCGAACTACGTCAATAACCTTCTGGTTGTCATTAAATTGTAGTCCCTCTTGTGAGAAATAACCAAATTTTACGGTCTCTCCGATGTCGAATTTTCCTTCATCGGCTGGTATCAGTCCTAACAGCAGTTTTATGAAAGTGGATTTGCCTGTACCATTATTGCCTACTATGCCCATCTTCTCAAAACGGGCAAAATTATAGTAGAAATTATTGAGGATTGTCTTGCCCTCGCCCTCACCATTACGGGGCGGGAAAGACTTGCTGACATATTGGCACTCGAATATCTTACTGCCAATGTATACGTTGGTGGATTTGAGTCTCACCTGACGTTCCTCTATGCGTTGTTTGGCTATCTTCTCCAACTCATAGAAGGCATCCTCACGATATTTAGCTTTATGACCTCGTGCCTGAGGCTGACGTCTCATCCATTCTAACTCTCTGCGATACAGGTTGTTAGCATGTTGAATGTTTGCAGCCATAGCGTCAAGGCGCTCCTGACGTTTGTCGAGATAATAGGAATAGCTTCCTCGATAAGAGTAGATGGTCTGGTTATCGAGTTCAAGAATTATTCCACACACATTATCAAGGAAAAAGCGGTCGTGGGTAACCATAAGCAGGGTTTTGTTACCACGTTGCAAGAAGCCTTCAAGCCACTCCACCATCTCGAGGTCGAGGTGGTTGGTGGGCTCATCAAGAATAAGAAAATCGGGGTTGGAGATGAGTACCTGTGCCAGTGCCACACGCTTTTGTTGGCCTCCGCTAAGCTGACTGACGGGTTGCTGTAAATCCTTTATTCGCAACTGCGTAAGTATCTGTTTCGCTTTAAGTTGGGCATCATCGGCAGAGTCGGTGTCGCCATTCCATTTGTCTAGTTGGGATGAGAAACAGGCTTCCAATACGGTGGCACCTTCAGGGAAATGTGGTTCTTGTCTTAGATAACCCACATTCACACCATTGCGATAGATAATACTTCCGGAGTCGATGCCTTCATCACCAGTGAGCATAGAGAGTAGGGTAGTCTTGCCTGTTCCATTCTGGGCTATCAGTCCTACACGTTGTCCCTCGGCAACGCTGAAAGAGATGTCGCTAAATAGAATTCTGTCGCCAAAGCGTTTGGACACATTCTGTACATCGAGAATAAGGTTTGCCATTTATGGTTTAAGGGGAGATGAGGGTTTAGATGTTGTCTGTTAGTATCTGTTCGATGTATCCAAGCACTTCTTCCTTGCCTTGGTGCTTCTCAGACGATGTTACGAAATAGGGGGGCAACTCCTCCCATGTGTCCATCAGGGTACGAAGGTATCTGTTTATATTGTCCTTTGCCTTACCTGAACCCACCTTGTCGGCTTTGGTGAAGACGATAGAGAAGGGTATGCCATTCTCTCCTAACCAATCCATAAACTCACGGTCAATCTTCTGTGGGTCGTGGCGTATATCGATAAGAAGAAAGACATTCACCAGCTGTTCTCTGTGCAGAATGTATGAAGAAATCATCTCCTGCAATTCATCTTGCACTTTCTTGGAACGCTTGGCAAAGCCGTATCCTGGCAAGTCCACGATGTACCATTCCTTTGCCTTTTCCTCTTCCATATTGGTGGTGATGAGGAAATGGTTGATGAGTAGGGTCTTTCCTGGTGTAGCACTTGTCTTGGCAAGATCCTTGTGGTTGGTAAGCATGTTGATAAGACTTGACTTGCCCACATTACTCCTTCCGATGAAGGCAAATTCAGCCTTCTCGGTCTTGGGACATTGTGAAAGTTTTGAAGAACTTATGGTGAAAACAGAATTCTTTATTTCCATTATTTGCTTCTCTTTAGTAACTCCTTGGCATTGGTCTTGGCGGCATCAGTAATGTCTGAACCACTCAACATCTGGGCTATCTCGTCAATGCGCTCACTATCGCTGAGTTGACGCATTACAGTGGTGGTGATATCTTTTGTGTCATGTTTCTCCACCTTATAATGATATGTTCCCAGTGCTGCTATCTGTGGTAGATGGGTAATGCTTATAACCTGGCGGCCAGAATTACCCATTTCCTTCATTATCTCGGCCATCTTCTCGGCTATCTTGCCACTTACTCCAGTATCTATCTCGTCGAATATGATGGTAGGCAGTTTTACTGTTGCGCTTATCAGAGCCTTGAGTGAGAGCATAAGACGGGCTATCTCACCACCTGAAGCCACCTGTGCCACTGGACGTAATGCCATACCCTTGTTGGCTGAGAACATGAACGATACTATATCCCGACCTGTAGATGTAAGGTCGCCTTGTTCGGTATGTATCTGGAAATCAACGTTTGGCATTCCTAATGTCTCCAACCTCTTGCAGATGTCTTTCTCTATCTTTGTTGAGGCTTTCGATCTTGTATGAGAGAGTTTGTCAGCTAACTTGCTGGCAGCATCCAATAGTTTCTGACACAACAGTTCTTTGTCTTTTATTGCCTCATCACTATTGTCTATTCCGCTGATTATCTCGCTCAGGCGCTCTTGCTCCTGTAACAGTTCGGCTATAGTATTCTTGTGATGCTTACGCTGTAAGGTGTAGATTAAGTCCAGACGCTCTTCTACAATAGCCATTCTCTCTGGATTGAAGTCTATGTCCTCTGCTTCACGAGACACTTCGCTGGCTATGTCTTTGAGTTCTATCAGAGTACTCTCCATACGTTCTGACAAAGGACTCAACTTTGCATATATGCTTGTGACAGAAGACAATTTGTTGTTTGTTTGTCTCAGTAGATCTATGGCTGCTCCTTCTCCATTGAGCATATTATCGGCTTCATAGAGTGCAGTCTTGATGTCTTCGGTATGGGTGGCTGCTTCCTGTTCCTGTTCCAACTCTTCCTGTTCTCCGTCAGTGAGATTGGCAACTGTCAGTTCTTCGAGTTGAAAACGCATTAGGTCTTCTTTTTCGCGTGAGTCGGAGAGCATCAGCTTCAGCTCCTCAAGTTCCCTGACGTTCTTCTTGTATTCGCTATAGGTGCTTTGGTACTCAGAGCGTAGCTTCTCGTTGTCGGCTATGATATCCAGTATGCTGAGTTGGAAATCTGTTTTTTGCAACAACAGGTTTTGGTGTTGGGAGTGGATATCTACAAGCATCTCACCCAACTCCTTCATCTGTTGTACGGTAACAGGGGTGTCATTAATGAATCCACGACTCTTGCCTGTAGCAGTCAACTCACGACGAATGATACATTCTCCTTCTTCAATGTCTAACTCGTTCTCATTAAACCATTCGTTGAGGTTGTATCGTGATATGTCGAACTGCGCTTCAATGGTACACTTTTGACATCCTGTCTTCACAGCTTTGGAGTCGGCACGTTGTCCCAAAAGTAGTCCGATGGCTCCGAGTATGATGCTCTTTCCTGCACCCGTTTCGCCTGTTATGACAGAGAAGCCTGATGAGAAGTCAATGTCAAGTTGCTCTATCAGGGCATAGTTTTTTATGTATAGATGTTTCAGCACTTATTCCAGTATTTTGCTCCATGCCGTATTCTGGGCGGCATTGATATTAAAGAGTAGGGCATTTACCGATTCCTTCTCTTTGGCTGTTCCTTTTCCTTTATATATATTGGCGAGTTCGTCTTTTTTGTAGTCAGTCCAGATTTGTGGCAACTGACTCATAGGACGTGACTCATGAGCAACCTTCAGGTCGTTTTCCAATGCCGTAGTAATCTCTGTTCTACCACGTTCAGCGTTGTTAGCCATCTCATCCAGACCCTTACGATAATAGTCATATTGCAGTTTGCGCATACCCTCCAAAGAGGCCTCCAGATAATCATTGATAATAGTGAAGCGGTTGGTGCTACTCTCAAAAGAAGCCCAACCAGGGAAATTCAGGTTCTGAGCGTTGTTGGTAAGATTCATGCAACGCTGCAACACATCTTCTCCTCCCATTGGCGAGAAAGAGTCGAGGTCCATTCCAATGATGAGATAGGCATAATATGCTATGAGAGCCGTCAGTTGGCTTTCTATCATTTCCTCATTATATATTATGTCATCAAACTGCTTATAGACAAACGTGAAATCCTTATCCTGATACTGGAACAGCGTTGATGTGTAAGCCGAATTAAACACAGGACGATTAGCCTGCACCATACATGTGCATGCCCATGTGCCAGTGTCCTTCTTATATTCGTTGACTGTGATGTTGAAACTACAACTTATCCTCTCGTTCTCCTGAAACTGTAACGATGTCCACTGCTGACCATTTGCCCAGTCTTGCAGTTTGGTTTGAAGTTCCTCAAAGATGGCTGTTTCAGTACCCTGAATCTGTGAGTGGTTGATGTTAATTTTTACATTCAGTTCCTGAGCATCCATACATACGGCAACTGCCCATAGCATTATAGCCATGAGCAGTGTTCTCTTTGTATTTCTTACGTTAAGCCTCACGTTTGTTTGTGTATAGTGTGGATTAGTTGAGCATTTTCGATTCGCGAAGACGTATGCGTGTCAGAACCTGCTTGGTGTCGAGGGTGAAGTCGCTGCTTAGCATCCAACTGTAATAGCCTGGGTCTCTTCTCAGTACATCTACAACTGCCATACCTTTATATTTGCCAAAGCTAAATTCCTCACGAAGTCTTTCTGTACCATCAGGGTTGAGTAGGGGTTTCCCGTCTGGTCCCAATACTGGTGCCCAAACTATGCGACCTGCAAAGTCAACATTCTTACGCTGGTTACAGAATTTGTTGAGTACATCCATGTCATTTGGCAACTGTCGCTCTTCCTCCTCCTGCTTACCTGGTGCATACATATCCAACTGTCCCATCAGCACCTTATACGTAGCCTCTGTATCTTCATTGGCAAGGTGAGCCTGAAAGTCTTCCTCCATCTTGCGTCCGCAATAGAATTTATAGGCTGCGGCAAGGTTGCGCCTCTCCATTGTTCGGAATATATGACAAGCGTCAATCATACGGCAACGGCTGAAATCATATGCCGTACCAGCACGCAGAAACTCTTCTGCCAGCATCGGAATATCAAAGTTGTTGGAGTTGTATCCTGCAAAATCGCAATCCTTAAAGTCCTCTACCAATGTAGGTACCAGGTCTTTGAATGTGGGAGAATCCTTCACCATATCGTCAGTGATATGGGTTAGCTCCTGCACCACCTGAGGTATTGGCTTCATAGGATTTACAAAGTAGTTCTTTCTTTCCTCCTTACCATCAGGATACACCTTTATATAACTTATCTGTATTATCTTGTCGTTGGCAATATCCAGACCTGTTGTCTCTAGGTCAAATATTACTAAGGGTTTTGTTAAGTTCAGTTTCATCTTTATATATTACAACCTCAAATTAATCATTCAACAACATTGGCATGATAAGCATCAGCACATCTTCATTCTCTGGTTGTTCAGATGGACGTATTACTCCAGCTCGGCTTGGGTCTGCTAGTTCTATCACTACATCGTCACTTGACAGATTGTTGAGTATTTCAGTCAGAGCTGAACCCTTGAAACCTATGCTCATAGGTACTCCACCATATTCGCAGATTACATCCTCATGAGCACTGGTGGCAAAGTCGATATCTTCAGCATTCAGTTGCAAGTTGTTCATGTCCAAACGCAGTTTTACCAATTGTGTGCTCTCGCTTGCAAATGGCAATACTCTGCGAAGAGCACTGATGAGTGCTTTTCTGTCTACTGTAACAACGTTAGGGTTGTCATTAGGAATAACTGACGCATAGTTGGGGTAACGACCTTCTATTAGTCGGCATGACAGCAATCCGTCAGGGAATGTTATCTCAGCATTGTTGTTATTGAACTTTATGATTACAGGTGTTTCATCATCAGAACTCAGTACGCTTCTCAGTAGTCCTGCTGGTTTCTTAGGCAGAATGAATGATGCAGGAACGTTAGCCTTACATTCAAAGAGCATGTTTCGCACCATCTTGTGACCATCACTAGCTACCATATTCAGACAGTCTTCCTTCAGGTCAAAGTATATACCATTCATCACCATGCGCAGTTCGTCGTTTGCCGTAGCAAAGAGGGTGCGCTGAATGTTGTTGGCAAGAGCAGATGCTGTTATCTGTGTCTCTGTATATCCATCATTTATCTGTTGCATGTTGGGATATTCGTCAGCATTCTGTCCCATGATAGAGTAGGAGCCGTTCTGATATACAATCTTGATGCCATTGCTATTGTCATCCACCTCAAAGGTGAGTGGCTGCTCAGCTAATTCTTTCACGGCATTAAGTATGATTTTGCTTGACACGCAGAATGCTCCCTGTCCTGATGCATTAGTCAGCGGAATAAAACATTTCATCATGTTGTTGTTGTCACTGGCTGTCACGGTGAGATTCTCGCCATCCACACTAAAAAGGAAACTGTCAAGTATTGAAAGGGAATTCTTTGAATTAATAACTTTAGCAAGTATCCCAAGTTTGTTGCTTAGTACTGAGGAAGATAGTGTAAAGGTCATTTTTTTGATTAGTAATGTATTGTTGTTTGTTCGAATTTTTCACATGCAAAAATATAAAAAAAAACTAACACGGACAAAAAAACAATGAAAAAATTTCTCGATTTGACACATTTTTTGTAATTTCGCAAAACAATTTTCAAACAATAACAAAATCTTTACATAACATGGAATTACAAGGAAGAATAATTGCTGCCCTGCCAGAGCGTTCAGGAGTAAGCGCTCGTGGTGAATGGAAAGTGCAGGAATTCGTGCTCGAAACTCTTGACCCTCAGTACCCTCGCAAGATGGTGTTTGACATTTTTGGTGCAGAGCGTTTGCAGCGTTTTAATATACAAGTCGGACAGACTGTATTGGTGGCATTCGATATTGATGCTCGTGAATATAATGGTCGTTGGTTCAATTCTATACGTGCCTATGACGTTCGTCAGGTTGACGCTACTCAGCCAGTTGCCGCTCAGGCAGCTGATGCAGTACCTGTTTCTGCTCCTCAGGCTGTAGGCACAGCTCCTATAACTGCCACACCAGCAGAAGATGTTGCTGACAGCCCTGATAATCTGCCATTCTAATTATTCATCGTTTTTACCTTTTGAATAAGCACAAACGACATATTACATCCTCCCACTCATCATTACATTTGAAGTTTCCTTCTGCCAGATGGTGTGTGGGAGTTCTTTTGGTACTTGTAGCTTATTCTGCTGTGTTCTATTATTTTTTTGTAGGACCAACGGGTTTTCGATGGCGTGCCCTTTATGGTGATGCCAACTATCCTTCTGGTTATGAAATTCAGGGCATAGACATTTCTCATTATCAAGGTACAATTGATTGGGAGGCTCTGCGTAATGCGATGATCAACAAAACCCCCGTACGTTTTGTTATAGTGAAGGCTACTGAGGGGGCTACAATGATTGACGAGACCTTCGAAGATAATTTCTATCAGGCTCGCGAATATGGTTTTATTCGTGGGGCGTATCATTTTTATAGCACGAAATCACCTGCTCGTGAACAGGCTCAGCATTTTCTTGATAAGGTAAAACTGGAAGATGGTGACTTGCCACCAATTCTTGATGTAGAGCATAAGCCTGATGATAAGAGTATAGAGGATTTTCAGAAGGATGTGCTCACATGGCTTCACACTGTGGAAGACCGTTATCATGTCAAACCTATACTTTATACCTATCATAATTTTAAGGAGAATTATCTTTCTGACCAACGCTTTGATGACTATCCCTATTGGATAGCCCATTACTACGTTTCAAAGATGGAGTATAAAGGTGAATGGAAATTTTGGCAACATACCGATGCAGGCAAACTTGATGGCATAAAGGGTTATGTTGACTTCAATATCTACAATGGTTCTTATTATGACCTGAAACAGTTATGTATAAAAGGAGAGGAGTGAACGTTTTGTTCACCCCTCTTTTCTTTATTATAGCTTTATAGGCGTTTATTCAGCAATCTTATCTACCACTATTTCTTCGCCAGTCTTTATGTCCTCTGCGAGTATGTGTTCACACACGACATCTTCTATATATGTTTGTATGGCACGCTTTAGCGGACGAGCACCAAACTGTATATCGTAGCCCTTCTTTGCTACCTGTTCTTTCACCTCTGGGGTAATGGTCAGTTTGTAACCCATGTCCTCCACTCTGTGATACAACCCCCTCAGTTCTATTTCTATTATCTGCTTGATAGCTTCAAAATCCAACTGGTCAAACATTATAATCTCATCAAGGCGGTTCAAGAATTCGGGAGCAAACTGCTTAGACAGACTCTTCTGTATGATAGAACGTGCATATTCCTTGTCTTTCTCATCCACTATGCCATCTGCCATTCCCTTGCCAGCGGCGTTGAAGCCCACACCATGTGCAAACTCCTTCAACTGTCTGGTACCAGCATTACTCGTCATTATTATAATGGTGTTGCGGAAATCTACCAGCCTGCCATTGCCGTCAGTCAGTCTGCCTTCATCCAACACCTGCAGTAGCATATTGAATACGCTACTGTTGGCCTTTTCTATTTCGTCAAGCAGCACGATAGAGTAGGGCTTTCTTCTCACTCTCTCAGTCAACTGCCCACCTTCCTCATATCCTACGTATCCAGGAGGAGCTCCCACCAGTCGTGAGGTGTTGAATGCCTCAGCATATTCGCTCATATCTATACGTATCAAGGCATCATCTGAACCAAACATTTCTTCTGCTAACTTTTTGGCTAGATGAGTTTTACCCACACCGGTAGGACCTAAGAACATAAACACGCCGATAGGGTGGTTGGGGTCATGCAGTCCCACACGGTTGCGTTGTATAGCCTTAACCATTTTCTCTATCGCCTTGTCTTGGGCTATCACTTCCTTCTTCAATCTGCTAGGCATGTTTCTCAGCCTTTCGCCTTCCGATTCTGCTACTCTCTGTACGGGTATGCCTGTCATCATCGCCACAACGTCAGCCACATCATCAGCTGTCACGTTTTCTCTGTCGCCAGTGCTTCCTTCTGTCCATCGGCGAGTGTGTTCAGCCAACTGATCTTCTAATTTTTGCTGTTGATCGCGGAAACTTGCTGCTAATTCGAAGTTCTGATTCTGCACAGCTTGCAGTTTCTTGTCCTTCATTTCCTTTATCTGGTCCTCCAGTGTTGTTATGTCAACAGGAATGTCAGCATGGTGCAGGTGTATGCGTGCTCCTACTTCATCAAGGGCGTCAATAGCCTTGTCAGGGAAGGAACGATCGGTTATGTAGCGTTGTGTCAACTTGACACATGCGTGTAGAGCGTCCTCAGAATAATTTACATGGTGATGTTGTTCATATCTCTCTTTTATGTTAGAGAGTATCTGCATCGTTTCGTCAGTGGTTGAAGGCTCTACTATTATCTTTTGGAAACGGCGCTCCAAGGCTCCGTCTTTCTCTATAGATTTACGATATTCGTCAAGTGTAGTGGCACCGATACATTGTATTACACCTCTTGCCAATGCTGGCTTCAACATGTTGGCAGCATCCATTGAACCACTTGCTCCACCTGCGCCAATGATGGCGTGTATCTCGTCTAAGAATACTATGATGTCAGGGTTTGCTTCCAGTTCCTTGATTAGATTCTTTATACGCTCCTCAAACTGTCCTCTGTATTTGGTGCCAGCCACCATACCTGCCATATCTAGTCCCACAAGTCTCTTGTTATGCAGTATTGGTGATACTTTCTTGTCGGCTATCATCTGTGCCAACCCTTCCACTATGGCACTTTTGCCCACACCAGGTTCGCCTATCAGTATAGGGTTGTTCTTCTTACGTCGGCACAATATCTCCTGCAAACGTTGTATTTCTTTCTCTCTGCCTACTACAGGGTCAAGTTTTCCTTCCTCAGCCACTTTGGTGAGGTCTATTGAGAAACGGTTTATTGTAGGAGTCTTAGTGTTTTGCTTGTTACTGTCAGCTTTCTCTTGCTGCGTAACTGTGTCTTGAGGCCCTTCGTCTATGGTGTCCTCATATTCCTCCTCGTCGTCAGATAGGTTTATTGCTTTTATTTCCTCGTAGTTTTTCTTTTCGAATTTCATATTTTCCGTAAAGTGTTATTATTTGTACGAGTACTACTCCAACAAAGAGTGTGCCATAATTGTAATTTCGGCATTTCCTATGCCATAGATGCTCAACATTGGGGCATCGGCACGCATCTCGTCTAGAAGTGTTTGACAGGTTGGTCTACCTTCTGTACTTACGAATTTCTTGGCAGGCAGTCTGAATTTTGTCACGAAATAGGCATATACATAATTAAGGTATAGTGACAGATCGTGTGTCACCACCTCCTCAGGTATTTTTTCATACACAGACAAAGCTTTGTCAGGTTTCTCGGCATAGAGCAGTGCCCACCCTAATGTATTGCTTACAGCGTGGTTGTCAGGATTATCAAAATTCAGTCGGTACAATTCGTTTAACACCTCGCTTGCTCTGCCGTCCTTTACCATAGCCATGCAGTAGTTCAAGGTATATGATATGCGATCAGGCTGCAGGGTGCGCAGGGCATCATAGTAAAATGCTGCCTTTCCATAATCGCCACTTGAGTAGTAGGCCTTAGCCATTCCCCTCATGCTAGGTTGGTGGTTTGGGTGTTCCTGTAGGTATGAGTTGTAGTAATCGACTGCCTCGCCAAATATTCCCTCGTTCAGGAGCAACTCACCTGACAGATAGTCTAGCTCAGGATCATCTTGCTTGGGGTAGCAGTTTATTAAATCCTCCAGTGCTCGCATGTATTTCTTTTTTATCATATATTTGCCCATCTCCATCATATGTGGAGTGTCAACATAGCTTAGAGATACCAGCCATGTTTCAAAGTCCTCTGCATCCTTAAAAGGGTCATTGAGCACCTTACCCAAAGGGTGTATGGAGAAGAAACGGAAAAGGTCTTGCAGATACTGCCTTCTTACGTATGTAGGCTCATGCACTTCGCTAATGTCTTTGTGCATACCGATTGGTCCAAGGTCGCCTTCTTCCATTAGTTCACGCATCTTATCAGAGAAATCGCCTATCACATCAGCCATAGCAAAAACAAAGGAGTATTTGTCTGAATTGCAGAATGGTCCCATCTCCAAAACTCTATCCAGAAATTTGCTCCCCTTTAGTTTCTCTGACACTTGTGTCAGTTCTGCGTGGTTGATGTCGAATGGTGCAAACCAATTTGATACTTTATTAAAGAAAGGGTAGCGTTTCATCTGCTTAAATCCTCCGAAAAATATGTCAGAGCCCTGTTTTTGCATCTTCTGCACCTTCATGATATTCTGCTCCATAGCCTCTATCTTCTCTTCTGAGTCTTCATCGCTATTCTCTTCATCCTTCTCCACTATACCATGTCTGGTCACTATGAAAGGCTGGTTCTTGATGATCTCAGGCATTATGGTCTCGTTTATCTTTGTAGCATCCACATCAGCTTGCGTACATTTTATTAGTTGCATTTGCAACTCTATGAGCATTCTAACAGCTTCATTGCTATCTAGCAGTTCCTTAAGAACCTCGTCACGCTTCTTATTATAAATAGCATCTCTGTCCATGCTTAATGCCAATACGCATCCCACAAAGGCCCTCTGTCTCATCTCCTCGTCTTTAGTGCCTTTGTATATCCTTGCCAAGCAGAGTGCTTTCTGTTTTGAAAAATGCTGTATTGTGCTTAACGTCAGTGCGCCTATCAATATGTAGTGCTGACTAGTAAGTTTTACCTCACCAGTGAAGTGACTCACCCAATCGTCGATATTTTCATTACGCCAGTGGTAAGACGTCATTACTTCATAGAAGGCATACTCGGAATTAGCCGTTAGCAGAGCCTCTACAGATGAGTCCATCTGCTTAACGTATGGCAGCCATGCCTTCACCATTGGTATCTCTCTGAGTTGCTCACATACCTGTATGTCATAGTCCAGATTAGTAAGTTTACCTTTGATGCCTCTAAAAATTTCGCCACGTTTGGGATCATTTACGCCTCTTATAAAGTAGTCTCTTAGCATTTGAAACTCTGTTCGCAGCATATCCAGCCTCTCTGCAAAATTCTCGTTCGGATATTTTGCAGCAAGCACTCCCAGGGCATTTATGGCTTCTGTAATCAGTCCATTTTCTATTAAGTATATTGTATTCACTTCCATATCCTTTCGTAATTTTCTTTGCCAAACCGTCTTATCGAATCGTGTGCAATACTCAGTGGCTCTTTCAATTTTGCAATTTTTTTAGTCAGTAACGGCTGTTGCATCTCTGTAATACTTTTGCTATTAGACTTCGCCTTAACTTTTATTTCGTAGTTGCCCATATTAACAGCTCTGCTTGCATACGGCTCAGGCAGAATTGCTGCATCTATGTTGCTCGTAATCAGCATATTCATACGCACCCGTATGTTCTCCACCTGAATGATAAACACAGGTTGTAGTGCCTTCATCAGCGAGTCAACCGCCATACGCGCCATATAGAATGAGTGTCCCTCTCTGTCTGCAGCTATCACCTTATCATTCAGTTGGCTTATGCGTTTAATCCTAGCTTTTTTCGCTGTAATTAGTTTGTACCCTATTGCTTGGTCATTCACGCAGGCATCAGCTTCGCCATTCTCTACAGCCTGTTTACATTCTGCTATTGAACCCTTTCTTATCAGTTTAACATCTGCGTGCAAAGAGTCAAGCAGTCCCAAGTGTTCTGCCACAATCAGCGGCAAACATTCATCTACATCAACTATAGCCACTTTCGTAGCCTTTGCTGATGTGGCTTTGTTGTCTTCATCGTTTTTCTTGCTAGAACAAGCAGTCAAACTTATTGCCAGCATTCCCCACACTATAGTGTATTGTATGATTCTCATAAACTGTTGCAAAGTTAATAAGTGACCTTGACCCGTGCAATCATCAAATTATTGCAATGTTCTTTACTCTTGCGACTTTTCATAATTGACAAACGAATAGCGTAGAGGGTGTTTCTCATCTATGGAGTGGTTCTCTCGCCAAATTTCATGCCATGATGAGTAGTTTGGGAAGAATGCATCGGCCTTGGATGGGGTGTCAGCTATCTCGGTAAGACAAAGACGATGGGCAAAGGGAAGTGCTTGTTCATAGATAGAGGCACCACCAATGATATAGATATCCTCGTCTGCCTGACAATGACAGAGCGCTTCCTGGAGCGAGGAGTATACATCACAGCCCGGTAGAGAATTTACAGAGCGTGATATGACGATGTTTCGACGATTGGGCAGCGCTCCATCTGGCAGAGAATCGAAGGTTTTCCTACCCATGATGATAGTGTGACCAGTAGTAAGTTGCTTGAAGCGCTTCAAATCGTTTGGTAACCAATAAAGTAATTTATTCTGGTAGCCAATAGCGTTGTTCTGGGCTACAGCGGCAATAATATTAATCATAGGATTTTATATATTTTCCTAAAGAGATTTTTCTTTTATATGTTAAACTCTGTAGATTTTTATACTGACACATCGGCCTTGATATGTGGCCATGGATCATAATTGGTGAGTTCGAAATCCTCATAATGGAAGGAGAAGATGTCCTTGATATCTGGGTTAATCTTCATCTTAGGCAGAGGACGAGGAGTGCGAGTGAGTTGCAATTCGGCCTGTTCAATATGATTGAGGTATAGATGAGTGTCGCCAGTGGTGTGGACGAAGTCACCACACTCAAGTCCGCAAACCTGTGCCATCATCTGAAGCAGGAGGGCATACGAGGCGATATTGAAAGGCACTCCTAAAAAAGTGTCGGCACTACGCTGATATAGTTGAAGGGAAAGTTTTCCATCAGCAACGTAGAACTGGAAAAGGCAATGGCAGGGAGGGAGAGCCATCTGAGGTACTTCAGCAGGATTCCATGCTGATACCATGATGCGACGTGAGTTGGGATTGTTTTTGATGAGGTCAACACATTGTCGTATTTGATCGATGGTGCCTCCTTTGTAGTCTGGCCAAGAGCGCCACTGGTGACCGTAAACGGGGCCGAGTTCGCCATTCTTGTCTGCCCACTCGTTCCATATTCTAACCCCATGTTCTTGAAGATACTTGACATTGGTGTCGCCATTGAGAAACCAAAGAAGTTCATATATAATACTTTTGAGGTGGAGCTTCTTGGTGGTTAGCAGAGGAAAACCATCTGCCATATGGAAGCGCATTTGATTGCCAAAGATACTCTTGGTGCCTGTACCTGTACGATCTGTTTTTACTACACCCTCTGTGGTGATTCGCTTAAGTAAGTCTAAGTATTGTTGCATATTATAAGGAATATTTTTTATTTATGATTTTTATTTCTCGTTTTCTTCTATTGCGTTATATCTTATGTTGAGTGCCCCAGATTTGCGTAGTTCGTGCTTAATGTCGGATATGACACCCATAGATGTGTTTTTGTCGGCCTTAATATTGATGGTGAACAGGTTTGCTGAATCATCACTAAGATTCTGACGTAAAGCAGTAATGGTGGGGGCTACTTGGCTGAGTGATAGTAGGTTGTTACCTATTTGAATTAGAGTATTGCCTTGTGAGTCAGTAGCAACGTAGAGGTTGGTTATGACGTGCTTGTTGGAAGGCTGGGAAAGCTCTTTTCCTGTTGGAGTTTGGAGTTCAAATCGTTGAGTTTCAGTACGCATGTGGGTAACAATCATAAAGAAAAAGAGGACGGTGAAAATGAGGTCAGGCATTGAAGTCATATTCAATGTCGGAACTTTATGTGGCTTATGTCTCCTAATCTTTATCATATAGTGGTTTCCTGTATGCGTTGAGGATAAAATTTGATAATTGCATCGCGTTGATCGTCAGATAATTGAACAAAAGAAATACCATATTTCTTTTTGGATGCGGCATCTCTTACCTCTTTGTACGCTCGGATAATCTGATTTTGAAGATGAAAATAGGAATCGTAACTAGCGTTTCGATCAATCAAAAGTTCAATGACGTGCTCCTTGCCCTTCTCAATAATGAAATGACGAAGTTCTTTACGTAGGGTTTGGTCAATATCTGAAGGCCTTTCGTCAATAGTGAGTTGGTTATTAGCCATTAGATGAAGGGTCATAACCCTAGTCTTATCAACGTCTTGCAGTTGTTCGTGATTTTCAGGCTCCAATGGCGGCAACTGCCGACCTAATCCTTTCTCGCTGTCCATAGAGGTGGTAACAAGAAAGAATATCAGTAACATGAAGGATATATCTGCCGTGGACGTAGTATTGAGTCCAGGAATAGTATGTCGTTTCTTTATGTTTAAGAACATCTAAGAATATCTATTTTCTGCGCAAACGTGTGGCATGAAGTAAACTATACAGGATGCAACAGCCAGAAATTAGGAGCATCAAAATTGTGGCAATTATGCACATGTCGGTAAACGAACCTATCAAAAGAACGGGCAAGGTGATGCATAACATAAGAATGAAGGTAGACCAACCAATTATGCCTACTTTGATACCATTTTCAATGGTCTTGCGCTTATTAACCTTTAAAGAATGGAATACCGAACATAATGCCATAGCCAAGGTGCATATCAGCACAAGTAAGACAAGTGGTGTAATTATATCTGCAATCAGTATAGCCATACGTTATGAATGATGTTTTGTTTCAGATATGATATCCATAAGTGTGATGGCACTTTCTTCCATTTGAGCAGTGAGATGGTCTATTTTTGAAAGTATATAGTTGTAAAACAACTGAAGGATGAGAGCTGTGATTATACCAAAGATGGTGGTGATAAGGGCCACTTTCATACCTGATGCCACAATAGTGGGACTGATATCGCCTGCAGATTCGATATGATCAAATGCCATCACCATACCGATAACAGTACCAAGGAAACCTAGTGACGGAGCCATAGCGATACATAGAGTAATCCATGAGCAACCTTTCTCCATATTACCTATTTGTACAGATGCGTAAGATGAGATAGAACGTTCTATACTATCCTCAGTATCTTTGATATGAAGGAGTCCTTGATAGCAAACGGAGGCAACGGGTCCCTTGGTATTTCGACAGAGGTTCTTAGCACTCTCCACGCCTTCGCTTACTAGTTTCTGCTCTACATCTTGCATGAATTTCTTTGCATTTATTTCAGATAGGCTGAGGTAAATGATACGCTCAATGCAAAACGCCAAACCGATGATAAGGCAAAGGGCAACAAGCGACATAAAACCAGCACCTCCCTCCACAAATTTGTTTTTCAACTGAGTGTACATGCTTTCGTTAGCTATAGCATCTACTGATGTGGTATCAGCCATCTCAAGGACTGCTTCATCGAGCATAACACTCGTGGTTGTATCGCTAAGCACTGTGCTTGAAATAGTATCGGCTGCTGTCACAGCGGTACTAACGAGCAGCATGCCCAAAACTAGTATGGTTATTTTGTTCATTTTACACATTTTTTTTTATTGCGTGCGCGCAATTGTGTACAATCATTTTTTATCTTAATACAATTATTTTGCGCAAAATTACGATTTTTTTGTGAAATTGCCAAACAAAAATAACTCTTTTATAGGCAATTTAAGCCAATTTATGTTTACGTTCCATTTGACATTTGTCAATGCGCGGAGGGAAAAGGCATCTTTTTCAAAACTTTTTGTGAAAAAGATTTTGCCATATCGCAAAAAAGTTATACCTTTGCACTCGCTTTTGCAAAAAAGCCCCCTTTTTTCTATAGGGGTTATTCGTTCTTTGACAGAGTTACATAAACAGG
>JAZLBU010000025.1:0-6542 GCA_045613845.1 Prevotella sp.
CGCACTGAGCGATAAGTTCTTGGTTGTTTTCCATTTGTTTTAGTCGTTTAGTTGTTTGGTTATTTTGTTGTTTAGTTTTTCTAGTTCAAACTCTAATTGGCAAAGTTAGCGAAAAAAATGGATTATTCCTAATTTTTTCTCATCTTTTTTCGTTTTCACCCCCTTTTTACCTATTTTATTATACTTTCTGAGTAAAAAAGTGAAGATTTTCTTGGAACTTTTGGAAAAATCACTTAACTTTGCACCCATACGGAAGTATAATTTCATTAATAACTATAAAGGAGAAAAGACTATGAAAAAATTCAAGACACTAGTAACAGCCCTGCTGTTGACAACGGCTATGGGCGCAATGGCTGACAACGACATCGTTGTGACACAGAACGCTGATGGCTCCATCGAGTTTGTGATGCCTCAGGGCAAGGTGGAATTGGACCTTGCGATTGACGATGCCACATCAGTGAAGGTAGTTATCGAGAATGGTGAGGTGAAGAGCACCACGTGGTATGACCTGCAGGGTCGCCCACTGCCTGCTGCTCCTAACCAAGCTGGCATCTACGTAAAGGATGGAAAAGTAGTGATAGTTAAGAATTGAAGAATTGAAAAATTGAAGAATTATGAAAAATAAATACTCAATACTATTGATGTCCCTCGCACTGACAATGGGGGCGTGGGCACAAAATACATCAGAGCTGATTGGCATACCAAGTGGTGCCAACGTAATGGCTAATGGTAGTGCCGTTACTGTTACTGATGGTAAGGCCAACATCGCTGTTGGTGCTACGGTGAAGATAACCCCTGCTACTGGCAAGACCATCAAAGTCAATAGTGCTGTGCAGAAGGCAGCTACGGAGCAGGGCATCAATCTCGTTGGTTCGCAGGCTATCGCTCTGGCATACAAGGCTAGCGATAAGGGTAGCAGCCAGAACAGTCTCTACGTTGCTTTCGCTGATGACAATAAAGTGACTGGTGAAGGAGGTATTGACCGTCATCCTATGTATAAGATGTTTACAGAGGGCGACCTCACAGAAATGGACTGGAAACTGGACTTCACCGAATATAAAAGCAATCTGGACGACAACCAAAAGACCACAGTTGATATCCTTGCAAAATACTTTGTGATAGAGGTAAAGCGCATCTTCAAGATTAGCGACAACTGGATGTGGGTATGGGACGTACGAGGGGAGGTGAACCCTGACGAAATCACCCAAGAGGAAATGCAGACCGTAGCAGGCTTTGCTGGCACTACTACTGATGATATGGAGGGGCTGTTTGCTTATGTAAAGCCACTATTGCAGGGCATGAATCAAGTTGCTGACATTAAGAGCAACTACTTGCTACGCATCTCCGACGGTTCAATGTTCCCTTGGGAGAATGCACCTGCATATCAAGGCGATATGACAGGCAGTAAGATAAAGATGAACGGCAACTACTGCGATGACAACAGTATCAACGGTTTTGTAGAGCCTTTTGGTGATGGCATCGTTTACCTGAATCTCAATGACGAGGTAGTGAAGGTAGAGGTGAATGGCAGCGAACTCATAGAGACACGACTGAGTCCAGAGGGCAAAAAGGCGCTCTTCGTAGCTCCTACGGCAAAGGGCGACAAGATTGTCACCGTGCTTATCGATGAGGTATATACAGACAACGATGATGCAGCCTTCAATGGTGCTGGCACAGCTGTTTTGCTGGATGCTCAGGGCAATCAGGAAGATCTTGGCGATTGGTATCGTAAGGACAATAATCCTGAGCGCAACGGAATGGAGATATTCGTAATCAATGGTAATCCTTATTACTTCACAAAAGATAATCTCTCAGATTATGAAGATCAGACAGTGTCATTCTATAAGGTTGAGACAGAAGGAGATGCTGTTGGTGTAGGTGATGAAATTTTCACCACAAGTTACAGTCAGTATAATCTTGGTCGTATAGTCAATAGCGACTACGTATTCGAGAATGCTGAGGGTGACAAGATGACTTGGATAAATCACCAGTATGCTTTCACCTTTGATGCCGCCGCTAAGGGACTTGGAGTAAGAAAACTGCCAGAACACTACAGCAGTGGCTATTGGGACTACATCAATGATGTGGCATATACTGTGGACGGCGAAGAGTCACAAAGTCGTGAGTTCCCTGGTAAGATACTGACAGAACTGCCTGATGCGTACTACATCTGTGACCTGAAGGCTGATGCTGCAATAGAGAAGAAGATAGACTGGAGTGGACTCTCTGACGAGGAGAAGGCTTTCACCGATGCATCGCTGACATGGCGCTACTGGCCAGGCACGAAGAACTTCATCTCTCATGCTACGCTGCAGGACGGCACATCTGTCTCTTACTCTATCTCTACAGCAGAGGATAGTGAAGGTGTCGCTTCTATCCTTGGCAAGGGCAGTGGTCTCGTCGTTGTAACGACAACAGCAATAAAGTAACGACAATAACAACTGTAAAAACTAACTAACACCGGTCGGCAGGCAAACGTAAGTTTGCTTGCCGATGTTTTTCTTTTGCCTTTAACTTATAACTTTTCCTTTAAGGCAACAAATTTTTCTACGTTTTTTAGCAAAAAACACCTTATTTACTTGTACAACACCCAGAAAAAGCGTACTTTTGCCCCCGATGAAGACAGAATTGATACTCGTAGGCAAGACTACCAACAAGCATTTTCAGGCAGGCATAGACGACTATGTTGGTCGCATCTCTCATTACATGCCCTTCGACATTAACGTCATTCCCGAACTCAAGAACACCAAGTCCTTGTCTGAGGAACAACAGAAGGAGCGTGAAGGCGAGCAGATACTTAAGTTGGTGCAACCCTCCGACCACCTCGTGTTGCTCGATGAGCGTGGTCGTGACTATCGTTCTATAGAGTTTGCTGACTGGTTGGTACACAGGCAGTTAACCGTTCGTCGCCTCGTCTTTTGCATAGGTGGTCCTTATGGTTTCAGTCAGGCTGTTTACCAGCGTGCCAACGAGCGCATCAGCCTCTCGCCAATGACCTTCTCTCACCAGATGGTTCGCCTCGTTTTTACTGAGCAAATCTACCGTGCCTGCACCATTATCAAGGGCGAACCTTATCATCACGAGTGAGCACTTAAATAATTATACACAAAAAGCCTTAAAAAGCGTTATTTTTCGCCTTTTTCCTCACGCGTGTTCCAATATTTTTTAGTATCTTTGTAACCAATATGAAATGTTAAAATGCGACAGAGAGCCTGTAAAGTGGCAAAAACGGCATTTTCCCCTTTTCATGCTAAGGTAACAGCAACCTAAAAAATTAAATCACCAATAACAACAAATGGAAGAAACGCAAACTTATGACTATGACAGAATCCGCAAGATAAACATTGAGGATGAGATGAAGTCAAGCTATATTGACTACTCCATGTCTGTCATTGTGGCTCGCGCACTGCCTGATGTGCGTGATGGATTCAAACCCGTTCACCGTCGCATACTCTATGGTATGCTCGGCATTGGCAACACCAGCAACCAGCCCTACAAAAAGTGTGCTCGTGTGGTTGGTGAGGTGCTTGGTAAATACCACCCTCACGGCGACTCATCAGTCTATGGTGCCCTCGTACGTCTGGCTCAGGACTGGAACATGCGCTATACGCTTGTAGATGGTCAGGGTAACTTTGGTAGTGTCGATGGCGACTCAGCTGCTGCTATGCGTTACACAGAGTGTCGCTTGAGCAAGATGGGTGAACACATCATGGACGACCTCGAGAAGGACACCGTCGATATGAGCAACAACTTCGACGACACCCTTCAGGAGCCTACCGTCATGCCTACCCGCATTCCTAACCTCCTGGTCAATGGTGGCAATGGTATCGCTGTAGGTATGGCTACCAACATTCCTACCCACAATCTGGGCGAGGTAATCGATGGCTGTTGTGCATATATCGACAATCCTGACATCGACACTGATGGCTTGATGGAATATATCAAGGCTCCTGATTTCCCTACGGGTGCTTATATATATGGCATTCAGGGCGTGAAGGATGCCTACGAGACTGGTCGCGGACGTATCATCCTGCGTGCTAAGGCTGAGATAGAGTCTGAGGATACCCACGATCGCATCGTGGTTACTGAGATACCTTATGGTGTCAACAAGGCTCAGCTCATTGAGAATATAGCCGACCTCGTCAAGGAGGGCCGTCTTGAGGGCATCTCTAATGTCAATGACGAGACAGGCCGTCAGGGCATGCGCATCGTGGTTGATGTTAAGCGTGATGCCAATGCTAACGTCATTCTCAACAAGCTCTTCAAGATGACAGCTCTGCAGAGCTCGTTCTCTGTCAACTGCATCGCTCTTGTCAAGGGTCGTCCACGTCTGCTCTCGCTCAAGGAGTGCGTCAAGTATTTCGTTGAGCACCGTCATGATGTCACCATCCGTCGCACCAAGTTTGAGAAGGCTAAGGCTGAGGCTCGTGCCCACATTCTCGAAGGCTTGATTATCGCTGTCGATAATATTGACGAGGTAGTAAAGATTATCCGTGCCTCTAAGGCTCCAAGCGATGCCCAGCGTGCTTTGGAGGAGCGTTTCTCTATCGACGAACTGCAGTCTAAGGCTATCGTTGATATGCGTCTTGGTCAGCTCACTGGTCTGCGTGTCGATGAACTGCGTAAGGAGTATGCCGACCTCGAGGAACTCATAGCTTACTTGCAGCGCATACTCGATGATCCTGAGCTCTGTAAGAAGGTGATGAAGGATGAGCTGCAGGATGTGAAAGAGAAGTATGGCGACGAGCGTCGCACCGAGATTAAGCTCTCTAACGCCGAGTTCAATCCTGAGCAGTTCTATGCTAACGACCCAGTGGTTATCACCATGTCTCATCTGGGTTATATCAAGCGCACCCTCCAGTCTGACTTCCGTGCTCAGGGACGTGGCGGAGTAGGAGTGCGTGGTGCCCGCACCCGTGAGCAGGACTTCACCCAGTATGTTTATGCTGCTGAAGCTCATGATATGATACTCTTCTTCACCCGTCAGGGTAGGGTATACTGGCAGCGTTGCTTCGAACTCCCTGAGGGCGCCAAGGATTCTAAGGGTCGTGCTATTCAGAATATGCTCCAGCTCGAACCAGGCGACAGCGTCAATGCCTTCCTCGGCATCCAGAGCCATAAGTTCATTGACGAGGAATTCCTCAAGTCTCACTATGTGGTGTTCGCTACTAAGAATGGTACCGTCAAGCGTACCTCTCTGTTCGATTACTCACGTCCACGCGGCAAGGGTGTTCGTGCCATCAACATCGCTGAGGGCGACGAGGTGGTTAACGTAATGCTCACCAATGGTCATGACGAGCTCATCCTCGCTTCACGCAATGGTAAGGCAGTTCGTTTCAATGAGACCGACATCCGCGTTATGGGTCGTACCGCAACAGGTGTTCGTGGTATGGAGCTCAGTGGCGATGATGATGCAGTAATCGAGATGGTAGTGGCTTATGATCCAGAGCAGTCACTCATGGTAATCTCAGAGAAGGGCTTCGGCAAACGCTCTAAGATTGGTGTGCTCACTGAGGTAACCCGTGAAGACGGCACCACCTATATGAAGGTTGAAGACGGTGGCTATCGCCTCACCCGTCGTGGCTCTAAGGGTGTCACCACGCTCAATATCACCGAGAAGACGGGCAAGGTCATTGCCGTTAAGTGTGTGAAGGGCGATGAAGACCTCATGATTATCAACAAGAGTGGCATCGCCATCCGTTTCGCCATCGCCGATGCTGGCGACGAGAAGGGTCGCAACACTCAGGGTGTCAAACTCATAGAACTCAAAAAGCGCAACGAGACCATCGCCTCTGTCTGCGTAGTGCCTCATGAGGACGAGGAGGATAACGATAACGTTAACGAAGAAGCCCCCTCCCAGCCCTAAAGGGCATCCCTCCCCAAATGGAGGGGTATAATTACACCATAACAATTATAAACTAAATTACAATAATCACAGACCGTATCTCAGTCTCCCCTTTGGGGGGGATGTCGCGGAGCGACAGAGAGGGGCCACTAATTTTTATTAAGTTATGAAAAAAATCATTCTTTCGATGCTCGCAGTTGTAGCAACTTCAGCATCATTCGCACAGAATCCTGACGCTCTTAAGTCAGTACTCAAGGCTGAGAAGCGCAGCGAGGCTAACAACATCATGAAGGAGCAGGCTGCTACCATGACTGGCGAAGAGCGTGCCAAGGCTTATAACCACATCGTGGGTATGGCTATCGAAGACAACTCTAAGGAGCAGGCTAAGGCACTCACAGCTAAGACTCCAGAGGATAAGGACAATCGCACCACCAAGCAGTATAAGGCTGCCTACGATGCAGTGAAGAACGCTCAGCTCTGTAACGAGGCTGACAACGAGCCAAACGAGAAGGGACAGGTAAAGCCACAGTTCAAGAAGAAGAATGCTTCACGCATTCAGGCTATGCGTAACGACCTCATCCAGGGTGGTCTCTGGGCTTATAACAAGAAGGACTTCGCTAATGCCGAGAAGTGGTTTGGCATGTTTGCTGAGTCTCACTCTAACGACCTCTTCTCTGACACTAAGGAGGTTACTGGC
>JAZLBU010000026.1:0-19210 GCA_045613845.1 Prevotella sp.
CTCGTGGTGGTGCTCGACGATGTACGTTCCTTATATAATGTGGGGAGCGTATTCCGTACGTCAGACGCCTTCAGGGTTGAGGCTATATACCTCTGTGGTATTACGGCAACACCTGACGAGGTGCGTGCAGAGGACGGCACACTTGTGCGCGACTGCACGCTGAAAGCTTCGCAGGAGATACACAAAACGGCTCTCGGAGCAGAGGAGAGTGTAGCATGGCGATACTTCAAGACCGCTGCTGAGGCTGTAGCCCAGCTGAAGGAAGACGGATATAAGGTTCTTGCCGTAGAACAGTGTCACGGCTCCACCATGCTTGGAGATTTTAACCCTAACGTTAACGTTAACGATAACCCTAACCCTAACCTCAAACAAAAGTACGCCGTTGTCCTCGGCAATGAGGTCAAAGGCGTACATCAAGAGGTGGTTGATATGTGTGACGGATGTTTGGAAATACCTCAGTATGGCACCAAACATTCACTCAATGTTTCTGTTACGGCAGGAATAGTTATCTGGCATTTTGCAACCTTTAACCGTTAACCTTTAACCGTTACTCAAGGTAAGTATAACCGTATAGTCCTGAGCGGTAGTTGGAAAGGAATTCCTTTCCCTCCTCAAGACTGATTTTTCCCTGTTTTACTGATTTCGTTACCCAGATTTCGAGCTGGCGCACTAGTTTCTTGGGGTTGTACTGCACGTAGTCGAGCACTTCTTCAACGGTTTCACCGTCAAAAACCTGGTCTATGTGGTATGTGCCATCCTTCATTGAAATGTGCACGGCATTGGTGTCGCCAAAGAGGTTGTGCATATCACCAAGTATCTCTTGGTAAGCACCAACAAGGAAGATGCCGAGGTAATAAGGCTCCTTAGCCTTGCGTAGGTCGTGAACGGGCAAGGTGGATGAGAGGTGCGAACCCGTAACGAAGTGGGTCATCTTTCCGTCGCTGTCGCAGGTTATATCCTGCAAGGTAGCCTGACGGGTTGGACGCTCGTCAAGTCGCTGCAGGGGTACCACAGGGAAGAGCTGGTCGATAGCCCACGCGTCAGGGAGTGACTGGAACAGAGAGAAGTTGCAGAAATACTTGTCGGCAAGGAGTTTGTCGATGCCACGCAGTTCCTCTGGCACATGCTTCAGCTGTTTGGTGAGCGAGAGCACCTCACGGCAAACGCTCCAGTACATAGACTCAATCTCGGCACGGGTCTTCAGATCTACCATACCCATAGAGAAGAGACTGAGAGCCTCGTCACGTATCTGTTCGGCATCATGCCAGTCTTCGAGCATGGAACGCGTGTCGATGTTACACCATATATCATAGAGTTCCTTAACCAACTGGTGGTCGGTCTCTTTAGCCTCAAACTCATCAGGCATCTCAGGCAGTGATGCTGTTTCGAGTACGTCGATAACCAATACAGAGTGGTGGGCACTGAGCGAACGGCCAGACTCTGTTATGAGGTTAGGGTGGGGGATTTCGTTCTTGTCGGCTGCATCGATGAAGGTGTACATAACATCGTTCACGTACTCCTGAATGCTGTAGTTGACACTCGACTCAGAGTTGCTGCTACGAGTACCGTCGTAGTCAACACCCAGTCCACCGCCACAATCCACATACTCCACGTTGTAGCCTGCTTTGCGTAGGTTGACATAGAACTGTGCAGCCTCTCTTACGGCAGTCTGTATGCGACGTATCTTGGTTATCTGCGAACCAATGTGGAAGTGTATGAGTTTCATGCAGTCGTGCATGCCATACTCATCAAGACGTTTCAGTGCCTGTAGCAGTTCTGAGGCGGTAAGACCGAATTTTGAAGCATCGCCACCGCTCTCTTCCCATTTGCCAGAACCAGAAGCGGCGAGTTTGATGCGCACACCGAGGTTTGGCATCACCCCAAGTTTCTTAGCAGCCTTGGCTATGGTGTCTATCTCGTTAAGTTTCTCTACTACGATAAAGATACGCTTGCCCATCTTCTGTGCCAAGAGGGCGAGTTCTATGTATGCCTGGTCTTTGTATCCATTGCAGATGATGAGTGCATCACTCTGACACTGCACGGCTATTACGGCATGGAGTTCGGGTTTGGAACCAGCCTCCAGTCCGAGGTTGAATTTGCGTCCGTGAGAGATGATCTCCTCCACTACGGGCTGCATCTGGTTTACCTTGATGGGGTACATCACAAAACTCTCACCCTTGTAGCCATATTCCTCAGCAGCCTTCTTAAAGCAAGAGGCTGTCTTCTCGATACGATTGTCGAGGATGTCAGGAAAACGTAGCAGCACAGGGGTGGAGATATCACGCAACTGCAGTTCATCGATGATTTCACGAAGGTCAGCCTGCTCGCCGTCCTTGAGTGGAGAGACATATACATGCCCCTTATCATTTATGCCGAAGTAGGATGTTCCCCAGCCGTTTATGTTATACAACTCCTTAGAGTCTTCTATAGTCCACCTTTTCATATAACGATAACATATCAATTATCAATTATCAATTATCAATTGTCAATTATCAATTATCAATTCCCAACCCCCAACTCTTTCTTAACCTTAGCGATGGTTTCCGAGATTTTATCCTCGTCTTCCATGCAGGGTATGTTGACTATGTGGTTTGCCTTCATGTAGAATTCCTCGCGCTTAGTCAGTTGTTCTCTGATGAAGGCAAGCAGTTCGTCGTCACTCTTACCTAATAAAAGGGGTCTGACACCCTTGCCCATCTTTAGGTGACGAAACAGTATCTCGGGTGTTCCACGAAGATACACCACGTCGCCCTGAGCGTTGAGGTAGTCCATATTGTCATAGAAGCAAGGAGTGCCACCACCGCATGATATCACGACGTTTTCAAATTCAGCCACCTCATGCAGCATGTTACGCTCTATCTTGCGAAAACCCTCTTCGCCTCTCTCGTCAAAAATCTGCTTGACCTTTTTGCGCATTCGGGTCTCTATGTACCAATCAAGATCATAAAAGGGCACACCAAGACTTTTGGCGAGATCTTTTCCCACCGTGGTCTTGCCTGCGCCCATATACCCTATTAGAATGATGCGTATCATCAGTCCTTGCTCTTGTTGATGACTGCCATACACTCATCGTATGTCAGAGCATCAGCCTTGTCATGCATTGCCTTAGGCAGACGGTAGTTTTTGCCGTCGTATGAGAGGTAAGGGCCGTAGCGACCGTTCATAACCTCGAGTTTGGCATCCTCCTCAAAAGTCTTCAGATGACGCTGTTGCTCAGCCTTCTTGCTCTCTTCTATCAGTGCTATGGCCTGTTCGATGGTTATCTCCAGAGGGTCAATATCCTTAGGTATTGATACGTACTTCTTTTTGTGGAGCACGTAAGGACCGAAGCGGCCGGTACCTATGGTTATGTTGCTACTTTCATACTTGCCTATGGTGCGAGGCAGACGGAACAGCTCCAATGCCTCCTCCAAAGTGATAGTGTCGAGTGATTTATCCTTTGGCAGCTGTGCAAACATTGGTTTCTCTTTGTCGTCGGCACTGCCTATCTGTACCAATGGACCATATCTGCCTATCTTCACCATCACAGGTTTGTGGGTCTTGGGATCTTCTCCCAACACCTTCTCACCAGCCTTATGTTCGCTACGTGCCTTCATGGTGTTCTCTACCGTAGGTTCAAAGTCCTTGTAGAAAGACTTCAGCATCTTGTGCCAGTCCATCTTGCCATCAGCGATAGCATCAAACTCCTCCTCCACGTTGGCAGTGAAGTTATAATCCATGATAGTAGGGAAGAACTCCATAAGGAAGTCGTTAACCACCATACCAATATCGGTAGGCATCAGCTTACCCTTTTCGTTGCCTGCTATATCCTTCTTGTTCTGTGATGTTATCTTGCCCTTGCTCAGGGTGTCGATAGCATAGTGGCGCTCTTCACCCTTCTTGTCGCCCTTCACTACATATTCACGCTGCTGTATAGTAGATATTGTAGGCGCATACGTAGAAGGACGTCCGATGCCGAGCTCCTCCAGCTTGTGAACGAGTGATGCCTCGGTGTATCTCAACGGACACTGTGAGAACTTCTGTGTAGATACTACCTCCTTAGCCTCCAGAGTCATGCCCTCCTTCATTCCGGCAGGCATTGCGCTGATATTGTCGTCGTTCTCTATCTCGTCATCGCCCATGCTCTCGCGATAAACCTTCAGGAAACCGTCGAAGGTAACTATTTCGCCAGTAGCAATGAAATTCACGTTAGCGTTCCCGTTAACGTTAATCACCACTGTGGTCTTCTCCAACTCGGCATCAGCCATCTGTGTGGCTATGGTGCGCTTCCATATCAGTTCATACAGGCGTTTCTCCTGTGATGTGCCCTGAATGGTTGAGTGTTCCATGTATGATGGGCGGATAGCCTCATGAGCCTCCTGTGCACCCTTAGAGTGAGTGGTGTAGTTGCGTGATTTGCTGTAATCCTTGCCATACAGTTCGGTGACAGCTTGCTTAGCCGTACCAATGCACAGACTTGAAAGGTTTACAGAGTCGGTACGCATGTATGTGATGTGTCCGTTTTCATACAGTCTCTGTGCCACCATCATGGTCTGACTAACGGTGAAACCGAGCTTTCTTGCTGCTTCCTGCTGCAATGTAGAGGTGGTGAAAGGTGGTGCAGGCGTACGCTTCAGCGGTTTCTTCTGTATGGAAGAGATGGTGAACTGCGCATCCTTACATTTCTCAAGGAAGGCGAGTGCCTCTTCGTGTTTGCTGAAACGCTGGTCGAGCTCAGCCTTTACCTCCTGACCGTCAATCATGAATACAGCGGTAATGCGGTAGTACTCTTCAGGTTTGAACTCCAGTATCTCGCGCTCGCGCTCCACTATCAGTCTTACTGCCACGCTCTGCACTCTGCCTGCTGACAGCTGTGGCTTAACCTTGCGCCACAATACGGGCGAGAGGCTGAAGCCCACCAGACGGTCGAGCATACGACGAGCCTGCTGTGCATTGGCTAGGTTCATATCCAGATGGCGTGGATGCTCTATCGCCTCAAGTATAGCGTTTTTGGTGATTTCATGGAACACTATACGGTTAGTGTTCTTCTCGTCCAGTCCCAATACCTCGCAAAGGTGCCATGATATAGCCTCTCCTTCGCGGTCTTCATCGGAAGCCAACCAAACCTTCTTAGCTTTCTTGGCATTGTTCTTGAGTTCCGAAACGAGTTTGCGTTTTTCCTCAGGAATCTCGTATTCAGGTTCGAGATTCTTAAGGTCGATACTGATTTCCTTCTTTTTCAGGTCGCGGATGTGTCCGTAGCTTGACATCACCTTGAAGTCCTTACCGAGGAACTTCTCGATGGTCTTTGCCTTTGCAGGGCTCTCCACAATTACTAAGTTGTCTTGCATCTATATTATTTTTTTGTTTTCGTTCCCGTTAACGTTCCCGTTTTCGTAGCGAAGCGTTTCGTTTTCGTACGAAGTTTAATTCGGGGTGCAAAGGTATATAAAAAATCCCTATACACCTTATTATATAGAGATATTTTTCATTTTCTTAACAATTTAAGGGGGATCGTTATTTCCCAAAGAGTTCCTCAAGCAGTTGGTAGAAACGTGGGTCTTCTCCCACAAAACTCTTGATAATCTTGCCATCGGGGGCTATCAGCACCTTTGTGGGGTAACCCTTTATGCGGTAGTCCTGTTGTATGTAAAGTTTTCTGCCCATTATCACATGTCTCCAGGGCATTTCGTCCTTCAGCGAGTCCACCCAGTGTTTCCATTTTACGGTCTTGTCGCCACAGTCCACTCCCACAACCTCAAAGCGTCCGGGAAATCTGGACTGTGCATCCTTCAGCTTAGGCATTCCCCTAAGACATATCTTGCACCATGTACCCCAGAAATCCAGCACCACATACTTGCCCCTCAGACTTGAGAGGGTGAAATCGTTGCCTGCTGTGTCAGGCAGGGTGAAGTCAGGCGCATATTCAGGCGCATCCTCTTGTATTTTTGCCTTCATCCATGTTCCGCTGAGGCACATGACAAGAAAGAACGGTATGATAAGTAGCACTTTTTTCATCTTTTTTCGCTGTTAATCACGATTTTTCGTTGCAAAGATAGCAATTTTTACAAAATAAAGTAGTATTTTTGCAGAAAAATAGAGAATTAACTTTAAACCGAAGAGAAACTAACGCTGAGTGAAACGCTGTTTTCTCATACTGTCTCTGTCATTTGTCGTAGCACTTTTGCAAGCACAAATATCGTTCACCACGAGCATCTCGCGCGTGAGTGATAAAGAAATGTCGCTTAAGTTTTATGCTACGATAGAAGACGGCTATAATCTCACCACCGAACTTGTGATGGAGTCTGCTGAGGGTGTATCCCTCAAGGATGGTCTGGTGCAGGTGAGTCCCAATGTGTATGAGCAGCGTATCATACAGACCTCAGCCAAATATTCTTTCAGTGGCTACCTTGAATATTATGGTTGCAACGATATGCAGTGCATAGCACCAGCTACGGTGGAGTTTGCCTATGACGGTGCCTTTACTGCACAAGATGACAAGGGTAATGCCATTCCTGTTCGTGATACAGTGAGCAAAACCGTTGCTTCAGTAGATACCACTAAGTCTATGCTCGACTATACTGGTAGCGACATGACGGCTTTCGACCTCGTTCAGCGTGCGGCCTCACCCTTGTGGACACCTATCATCAACGAACTGAAGGCACTCAGCACCAGTCCTATCCTTGATCAGCGAAGTCTTTTTGAGGTGTTCATCATTTGTTTTCTTGGTGGTTTGCTCACCATCTTCACCCCTTGCGTGTGGCCTATCATTCCTCTCACTGTGTCTTTCTTTATAAAGAGGTCGGAAACAGCCTCACCCCCAGCCCATGTCTCAGAGATAGAGGAGCAGCATGCAATTTACTCTTCTTTTGCTGAAGAAGATGACAACTCTCCCTTTGCCCAGCGAGCATGGAAGATGGCATGTCGCTATGCCCGTCTGCCTGGAGTGCGTGATGCTGCATACTATGGGGTGAGCATCATAGTGCTGTTCATGTTTCTTGGCATTATCATGACCTTGATGTTTGGTGTCAATGCCATGAATTCTCTGTCAACCAATGCAGTGTTCAATGTGCTTTGCTTCCTGCTCCTTATTGTCTTTGGTTTGTCATTCATGGGTTTCTTCGAGATAACTTTGCCTCACTCATGGGCAAACAAACTCAATATGCAGTCAGATTCCCGTAATGGTATGATAGGTATGGTGTTCATGGCTCTCACCCTTGTGGTGGTGAGTTTCTCATGTACGGTGCCAATCCTGGGATACCTTCTTGTGGAGATAGCTGTTCAGGGTGATATTCTTGCCCCAGCTATCGGCATGTTGGCATTCTCCATCGCCATAGCACTGCCATTCACCTTGTTTGCTGTCTTCCCTGCCATACTGAAGAAACTGCCTCACTCAGGCCTATGGATGGACCATGTGAAGGTTACTCTCGGCTTCTTGGAATTTGCTTTCTCGCTGAAGTTCCTTAGCGTAGCTGATATGGCATACGGTTGGGGCATTCTGCCTCGCTGGCTGTTCCTCTCCCTTTGGATTGTCATCTTCCTCCTTCTGGGTCTGTATCATACCCAGTGGCTTCATGTGCGCAAGGCAGGATGGCTGCGTCTTGGTGTGGCAACCCTGTCATTCATGCTTGTGATATACCTCATACCAGGACTGTGGGGCGCACCATGTAATCTTGTTTCAGCCTTTGCTCCTCCTGCTGAAGGTGCTTCGCCTGTGGTGTCTTCATCTGTTGCTTCAGATAACAACACCCTCCCAGCCCATTACACCAGTTATGAGGAGGGAATGGCCGCTGCTGCTATGACAGGCAAACCCGTCTTGATAGATTTTACGGGCTATGGCTGTGTAAACTGTCGTAAGATGGAGTCTGCTGTGTGGGGTGCTCCTCACGTACGCAGTATTATAAATAAGGACTTCCTCGTCATAATGCTCCATGTTGATGATCGAACCCCATTGCCTAACCCTCAGCGAGTAAAGATCAATGGTCAAGAGCGAGTGTTACGTTGTGTTGGCGATATGTGGAGCTACCTCGAGAGTTATAAGTTTGGTAGTATCTCTCAGCCTTTATACGTCATACTGACCCCAGATGGCAAGCCACTCACCAGCTCTTATGGCTATGATGAGGACATAGAGAAATACATACGCTATCTGAAGACAGGACTGACAAACTTCAAGAGATTGTAGAATGATTCGTAAGTGCTGTTACATATTACTCCTGGTGATATGCTGCGCCATAAAGGTGTCAGCACAGGAAAAGTACGATTCTATCGAGGTTTTGATAAAGGATCTTATCATCAGCAGTGAGAGGCATGACTATCACGAACTGGACTACTACCATTTCACCAAATACGAGCGCAGAGACATAGATCTTAACGACATCGACCCACTGAATGTGCAACAGAAGTTCATGAAGCGTCATAAGTGGTTTCGTAATATGATAGAGGGGCTCGACCTCGACAATAAGTTCTCTTTGCCGCTTATGATTAATGAACGAGTGGAGGAGAATTACTGGCGTAAGAATCCTTCGCGAGAGGTGGCTGTTGTAACAGGCATTAAGCGTGAGGGACTTAATAAAATATTCGATTCCAGCGATATTCTCCAGGTTCTTATAGGCGAGAAATATAGTGACATCAACATATTCGCCGATAAGTTTAAGTTGGATTACCACACCATCATCTCTCCTGTGGGTAAGGAAGCTCTCGACTATTACGACTACACCCTGATAAACACTACGAAATACAGCGATGATGTAACAGTCTACCATGTTTCTTATGCTAAGAACGGGAAAAAGAAGTACGGTCTGGTGGGCGATATGATGATATGGTGTGACAGCGTTCCTCATCTGAAGTATGTTCGCATGATGCTCCCTCATGATGTTCGTATGCGTTCTATTGACAAGATATACATCACTCAGGAGTTTAATGTCACTCCTTACGGCAACTGGGCACTGAGCAAAAATGATGTGATGACAGAACTGCGTCCTTGGGGCAACTGGGGTAAGCTGAATTACGTAAAGGAACAGCGTTTCTTTGATTTTTCTACCGATTCTATCGATAAAAAAGTGTTTAAGGGACATAGTCTTATAAGGTATGACCCCAAGGCGGAATACAAGCCTGACACCTTCTGGGTGAAGTATAACAGCACCACCAAAATCGACACTACCCATATAGGTATGAACAAGGCGCTGATACCTGTTGACCCATATAGTCCGAGTGGCGCTCGACTGCGAGTCAATCAGATACTGGACTATGCTGCAGAGGCTCCTGGCATGCGCATTCCTATATGGATAGTGCGTGCTTATGTCAACAATTACATCAAGACGGGTTCGCCAAGCAAATTCGTTATTGCACCAACCAAGGCACTCATATCCTTCAATGATATCGACGGATTGCGTCTACGCTTTGGTGGCACCACTACAGGCAATTTCAATCGTCACTTCTTCCTCGATGGCTATGCTGCTTATGGCTTTAAGTCAAGGAGGACGTATTACAGAGGCAATGTTACATATTCCTTTGTAGAGAAGAAGTATCAGGCCAATGAATACCCTCGCCGCAATATCAGTTTCGAGACTCGATATGATATGTGTGACATAGGTGAACGCTACAACAAGGGCGATAATGACAATCTTTTCCGCTCATTGCGTTGGGCTGCCAATACCAACCGTATGTTCTATCGCATGCAGAAACTTTCATTCCAGCGTGACGAGAAGTATGGCATGTCCTATAAATTCAGCATCACCCATGAGAAGGATGAGGCTGCAGGCAATCTCACCTTTGGCTCTATCAGGACTTCCGAGTTGCGTATGGAGGTAGAGTACAACCCCACCAAGGGTTACTACTACCTCGCCAGCACCCAGATACCAGTCAATGCTGAGGCTCCCAGCATAGGTATTGCCCACACATGGGGCATCAAGGGACTCTTTGGTGGCGAGTTTAACTTCCATTTCACCGAACTAAAACTTGTGAAGCGATGGTTCCTCAACGACTGGGGTTTTGCCAAGGCATCGCTAAAGTCAGGAGCTGTGTGGAACAGGGTGCCTTATCCTTTGCTCCTCTCTCCTAATACCAACATGTCTTACGTCAATGACGATGAGTCCTTCAGCCTTATCTCCAACATGGACCTCATCAATGATCGCTATACCCAGTTGTTGCTGTCATGGGAGACCAACGGCAATTTCCTGCGTGTCGTACCTATATTAAGACGTATGCGCCTAAAGGAATACTTCGGTTTCCGCATACTTTTTGGCGAACTCACCGATAAAAACAACCCTAATCTGCCTCAGAATGCCAATAGTGACATACTCGCCCCTTTCCCTAAGGATTTCTACACCATCGAGAAGGGCAGGCCATATATGGAGGGAGTGATAGGCATACATAACATCCTTCAGATATTCAACGTTGACTATGTTCACAGATTCTCCTATCGCGAGCGTCCCAATGCCCGCAATAGCGGCATACGCTTCTCAGCTGTGCTGTATCTATAGTAATGTCTTTAACTTCTAAGTGGCTTCAGCCACGATAACTTCTATAACTTCTATAACTACTTAAAATAAAACGACAATGAAAACAAGATTTTTCGCTTTCGCAGCAACCATGTTGCTCTCTGCGTCCTTCGCCACTACAGCGATGGCAGAAGACACTACCATAGTGCCCTCTGACTGGACGGCAGTGAAGTATAATGATGGAGTGCGTTATTCGCAGTGGGTGATAGACTCACGAATCAGTGATTTCCGTGCCAATGCCAAGCCACGTGGTTTCTGTGCCTTCGATGTCAATGGCAGGCAGATTAAGAACAGCCTTGGAGCCAGCGCCTTCGACTATGTGCCTGGTTTGGTGGCAAAGGCTATTATCGAGGCAGCAGCCTATTACGACAAGCAGTCATGGGCTCGTCCTTGGTATTATTCTGTTGAGAACTATGCTAACAGTTGTTATGATGCAGCTCCATTCGTGGGCAAGAGTCAGGACGACATGAATGCAGCCAAGATGTATTTCCCACTTCGCGACCTTGCAGAAGGTGCTTACAGCAAGTATGCTAACAGCCAGACGGTGTCAAATGCCGAGTGGGCAATAGGCAACATCGGACGTGCCTTCAAGGATCTCAACAAGACCTATGTCATCAAAGATACCACCCTCGTAGGAGCAGCTGGTGGCTGGTGGCATAAGCGTGAGTATGTTGACCAGATGTGGTGTGACGGACTCTATATGGGAGCAGCCCTTCTTGCTCAGATGATAAACTACCAGAAGGCTGGCTATGTTACAGGTTCAGCTGAGAAAGACTGGAATTTGATAGCTCGCCAGTTTGATGTTTCATGGAAATTCCTTTGGGACAGCGACAAGAAACTCCTGTGGCATGCTTTCAGTGCCGATCCATCCAACAAGGCTTCTGAGGCTTGGGCTGGCATAGGTCAGCAGACTCTTCCTGATGGCTCACAGACAATCGTCTTCCACTCAGCTGCTTACTGGGGTAGGGCATGCGGATGGTATTTCCTAGCCCTCGACGATATTCTTGAGCAGATGCAGATAGCAGGGCTGCAGAACACCCAGAACTACAGCACCCTTCGCTACTACCTCAATGAGTTGGCTGCAGGACTCGCAGCTCGTCAGGATGCCAAGAGCGGTTGTTGGTATCAATTGCTCGATGAAACCGATGATTTTGTTGCTACACAGTATAAGGGAAAGGCTTATCCAGCTACCCCTAACTACCTTGAGTCTTCATGCACCTCAATCTTCACAGCTGCATATATAAAAGGTATCCGTCTTGGTTTGCTTGACAAGGCTAAGTATGAGCCAGTAGCTAAGAAGGCTTATCAGGGTGCAGTCAATGAGTTTATGATGCAACAGCCTGATGGCACAGTGCAACTCATCCACAATTGTGCTTCAGCAGGTCTTGGAGCCAAGGATAAGCGTGATGGTTCAAAGGAGTACTACCTCCTTGGCCCTGATGTTCCTCAGCGTAACACCTACACAGAGGGCAAGGTGCTTGGTGGCTTCATCCTTGCTGCTACAGAGTACGAGCGCATGTATCAGACAGACAAGGCTATCATGCTCTCTCGCGATCTCCTTCCAAGTTATAAGGTGGGTGATAAACTCTCCATCAACGCTATGGGCAATGAAG
The DNA here is from genome assembly GCA_045613845.1 of Prevotella sp. Taxonomy (GTDB): domain Bacteria; phylum Bacteroidota; class Bacteroidia; order Bacteroidales; family Bacteroidaceae; genus Prevotella. Next base: position 12,092 of record JAZLBU010000026.1, read on the forward strand.
GTGTGAAGCCTCACTACCAGTGGTTCTATGCCAAGAACCAGAAGGCTGCCAGCAAGGGTAAGTTCAAACTCCTTCGCGATGCTGTTGGTGCTACCCTCACAGCCTCTAAGCCTGGCTTCTACTATTGCGTAGCTACAGCTGGCAATACTTCCCTCACCACCACCACAGCTGAGGTAAAGTAACCCTCTTTAACCAGCGCTTCAGCGCGTTTGCTCCGAGCTTGCTCGCCTGAGCACCCACTGGAGCGCAAGAACTTAAAATCTCACTTTGTAAGCTAAGAATGCGTTCTGGCTTACAAAGTGATTTTCCGTACCATACTTTCTTTGCGAATTTCTTGACCAGAAGATTATGTGGCTTTGAATTTGCAAATCTCAGCGATTTTGCAACCTGCTGATTATAAGGTGCTTAAAAATGAGGCGTAGAAATTGTGTCATAAAACCGCAATTTTTATCTGCAGAAGTAATGCCTCAGCGTCTAGAAGTAATGCAACAGCATGCAGAAGTAATGCTTTTGCAGGGTAAAAGTAACGCTTTTTCTATGAAAAATTACGCTTCTCTTCCAAAAAGCCATATTTCTGTACCTTTTTTACAGGGCAGGCTTTTTCCTTATTTTTCTAGAATTCATTTTTGGGTGCACATTTTTAAAATAACACTTTGTAAGGAAAATACCACGATACCCTTACATTCTGTCAGTTTAGTAAAATGATGCATCGAAGCCACAAGGAAAAATGGTAGCACCAATTTTTCTTCGAAAAGAGATATGACTCTTCTACTCTGCCGTAAAAAAAATGTTAACAAACGGTGGGTAATGTGTTAAATTCTTGCGTACATTATATATTATGTGTAATTTTGCTCCGGAAAGTGGAGAAGCGCCTCCCGTAAAATTGTAATTCGCTATGACCAAGCTTATGAATAAATTCTACTATTCGCAGTTAAAAGAACAGTTCAACATAACCAGTAGCTTCAGGCATCTCGCAGAGAAATGTCTGATGCATAACCCATTGTGCCGCTTTGTAGCAGTTTTGCTCATTTCCCTCAACGCTTTTTCGTACGCGCAGGCGGACACGAGCGTATGGGACGGAACGTATGATAAAATCGTCAATGGTGCGACTAGCCCCAGTACTGGTTTGCGAACTACTTTTGCAAACTACTTCGGTGGCTCAGGTACCGAGTCCGACCCTTATACCATAGACAGTGCAAAGGAGTTTGCTACATTTGGCTACCTGTGCAGCTATGTTTTCACTGGCGTCAACCACTATGGCTACTTCAAGCTTACCACCGATGTTGACCTTAACAATATCGAGTGGACATTTGGTGAGTCAAAAGGTCGTCAGCTTGAGGCTACTTTTGATGGTGGTGGTCACACCATCAGTAACCTGAAGCTCATTGCATCCGCTTCCAACGATGCTGGTGATGGCAGCCAGTATTCCGGCAACAGACAGTATGGTCTCTTTGTCGGCGCGCGTGGTACCACTACTCAGTATGCCGAGGCAAAGAACTTTACCCTTCTCAATCCATCTTTGACTATTGAGGGTACCAATACAACAACCACCAGTCAGAACCACTATTACGGTATACTTGTCGGCAAGGCAAACAACTACTCTCGCTTCCAGAACATCAAGATTGAGAATCCTACTATCACCATCAAGTGCAACCATACAAACCACTGGTACATGAGTTTCGGCGTGCCTAATGCTGATAGTGGTCAGACCAGTGTTCAGGTAAAGAATATCGTGGTGAAGAACCCTATCGTCACCATGGATGCGGCACATACATTCACCACACAAAATATACGTCTGTTCTACGGCGGTGTCGTTGGTTACATGTACAGAAACGATCAGAATGCCGCTACACGCCACTTTGTTGAAAACTGTAGTGTCATCGGTGCCAATATCGACTTCAGCAAATTCTCACCAGCCTCATCAGGCAATCTCTATCACAACAATTTCATGGTAGGTGGCGTAGTAGGTGTTAACGTGCAGGTTCATAAGTTTCCAGAAAACCTCTATTTCTCAGGTAAGATAAATGCTCCATACGCTCAGGTCGCTCCTTGTCTTGCCTCCGTTCAAGACAATAACCTTGACTGGAACCATGTTATCAACTACTATGGCGGCGAAGTGGAAGACCTTACCGACGAGGTAGAGCGTAGTATCTCCTCTTCATGGGCTTACGGCGATTACAAGATAGGTCTTACCTCCGCTCTCGCTACCCCTACCCAGGAAGGCGGTACCGACAACTACTACATAGGCTCAGGAACTACCAAGCGATATGTCAACTATAAGGCTTCCGACGTTGAGACGATAGACGGCAACAAATACGTTGATGCCGACAAACTTATGCGTCACAACCGTTACGGGGCGCATCCGCGTCGTAACTCTACCGTGCTGTGGTGGACTCGTACAGACAATCTGGGTAGCGACACATACGCTTCCGTAGCTCCTTCCGATCCAACTGACTGGACGAAGGGCGATCAGAATATCTTCCCACAGCGTAACAAGAACGTCACCACATATCCTGACTACTACATGTACTATGAGCAGGGTGTCAACAGGGATGTGAAACATCTTGCTTCAGCTGTGGCGACTGACTACGAGACTGCTCTTGAGAAGACCATAGAGAACAATATGGGTAAGTCTGGTGCTAAGAACATCACCCTCACCCTCACCGATCTCAACAAGGGACAGCGTGGCTTCGATGCCCATACCTTCAGCGTAGAGGCAACAGGTAACGATGCTGCAGACTTGACCTATCAGTGGTATGTGGATGGCGTGGCAAAGGGCACATCAAGCACACAGGCAGTTGACCCAAGCTTCAGCTATACTGATGGTTATCAGAAGGGCACCAATGTCATCGTAGTGGCAAAGAAAGATGCTATCGTAGTCGCTCAGGCAACGGGCTACATCCCTGTAGCACGTCTGCGCTATAAGAATTCTGAGAGTGCAGGCACCAAGACCGATGGCGTCCATACCTATGTTAAGGAACCTGGCACGAAGGAACACCCGTACCTGATTAAAAATGATAAGGAGCTCCGTCTGTTGTCTGATCAACTCACCCAACCTTCGAACCTGAGACAGGAGTATGTGTATATCACAGGTTACAACAGTGGCAATAGGATTTATTACCGCAATGGTGTTGTTAGCAAAGACCAGAATCCTGTAAGCTACAATCAGGCATACTATGAGTTGGACGACAATGTGGAAATGACCACCAATGACTTCATGCCTATCGGACCTAACAGTGCTCCTGTGTATAATAATGGTGACACCTATGGCAATCGACACAACAACTTCTCATTTGTTGGCTCGTTTGACGGTAAGGGCTATAAGATTAAGGGACTCCGCCAGAAGTGGTATGCAGGCTATGCTAATGACAAAGGTTCTACTTATGCATGGGGACTCTTCAGTTGTATAGGCAGCACAGGTCAATACTATAAGGTTGGCGAGACTACGGCAACAAATGCAGCCGTGCGCAACCTCATCATCGATGGTGCTGAGCTGACCCACGATACCTCCAACACCTCTTTTTATTACAATAACGGCAGTGCCTCTTCAAATGGCAACCGCTGTTTTGTAGGTCCGCTTGCAGGTATTGCCGGCAACTATTCTACCATTGAGAATATCTCTGTCATCAATTCTACCGTCACTGATGATGGTTCGTCAGATTATTATACATTGGGAGCTCAGCGCCTCTCTATAGGCGGTGTCGTAGGTCGTGCTACGGCAGGTATTACCGATGATAATCAGACACTGGCAAATGCCAAGATGCGCTACCTCTCATCTGATGCCAATATCGACATACAGCATGCAGAGTTTACCAACGTCACCAGTGCGGAGCAGACGCAGTATTTCCTCATAGGTGGTATTGTGGGTAGTTTGCATTCCAATGCTGCACAGAACACAGTTCCATTCCCTACACCTTCATTCTATAGTGGTAAGGTGCGTGCGCGTAATGCTATCATAGGTCCTATCTTCGCCTATGCAGCATGGAGCGGAAATACAGGAAAGGGCTACCTCGACTTTGCAAGGCACTTTACTGCCAAGACATCCGCTGCCGCTACCTTTGATGCTACAGGCATGTACTACAGTAGCAACAAGACGGATGGTGCCGACCAGCCTGGCTTCCGTATCTACAATGGTACTACCTACAAGGCTATCAACGACGAATATCCATCAGTCACTACCGACTGGGGCGACCGTAACATAAAGGGCGTAAGCACTCACACCAACTCTAATGTTTATACCGAAGACCCTAAGGATCTCTACGAGTATCAGGGTGTAAACGCAGGTAACTTCGAGACGCTTCTCAGTCCTACGGTTATCACGGCATTCAATGACTATTCTTCACTCCTTACCGATGAGCAGACACTGCTTGAGGACTACAAGTGGGCGTGGAGCACTAATGAAGCTTCACAACCTGTTGTTACCATCGGCGAGGTCAGCGGACTCTACGTTACCGCCAAGGATACATACAATGGTGATGATGTAACCAGTCATGTCATTGAGGCAACAGTCAACAGTGCCTCAGAGGGTGAGCGCACCTATCAGTGGTACAGAAAGAAAAAAGTTGATGGAGTAGATACAGAACAACCTATCGATGGCGCTACAGCAGCAACTTACACTGCCAAACCTTCCGTACACAACCAATATATAATGGTACGTGCGAGCATCAATGGCGAGAGTGCATACTCTGACCCCGTTTTCGTGCCAAAGAACCAGAACATTGTAGCAGATATACGTAAAGTGGCAAATGGGGCTGGCAAATGGATTATGTATGCCAGTGTAGCCACCGATGCAGTGACTCCTATGGACTCCGTTGCACTCAAGGCTACCAACTTTGTAACTACCTACCAGTGGTATAAAGGCATGGTGGGTAGCGGTGAGAAACTCACAGGCGAGACCCACGACTACCTCAACGTGACTGACGAGGAGACCACCATTCGTTACTGCGTAATTACTGTCACAGATATGGAGGCACACAGCGACTATGCAGCTGCCAACACTTATAGCTTCACCGTCAGCATGCTGCCAGCCAACACTATGGTAGTATTCCTTGACCCTCAGAGTGGTTTAGACACCAACGTAGGAACGTCAGCCGAAACTCCTGTCAAATCATGGCACAAGGCTTACTCCCTCCTGCGTGATAACGTTACATGGGACGATAACATCATCGTGCTGATGAGTGAGAGTGACGGCAACCGTACGATTGAAGGCTTCAGACTTGACAAGAGTCTTAACGCGTTATATACTGAAGGAACTTATGAAGACTGGTATGCCAGGACATATTCTGGGAAAGATGCATATAACTGTGCAGAAGCTTACAGGACAGGAATGGTGAACAGCGTACTGTGGAAGAATGCGACCATCACAGGTAAATGGGAGAATCATGACTATTCTGCTTCTGCCAAGATAACATTCAAATCAGGTGACGACTTTATAGGACTTAACGGTGACACGAAGTTTGAGAACCTTACTTTCCATGGGAATGGTAGTTCTTATGATATTTTCTTCTGCCAGTATCATAGTGTGGAGTTTGGAGACTCACTGAAGATGGAGAATGTTCGTCCTGATTCACAATACGGTACCATGGAAGGAGCTAACACCCCGGACTTTGAGGTGTTCGGCGGTTTCAATGGTGACGCCCGCTTCCGTCACGAGACCAATGGTTTCCTCGGCAATGATTGGGATAAATATTTCCCTCATGGCAAGGAGGGATTCACCATGACCTTCAAGTCAGGACATTTCGGAGTAGTCTGTGCCTCACATCGTCAAGCTGCAGCTAGCGCTCAGGGCATGTCAGGTACGCCTAACATGCCAGTGAAGTGTAAGATTGTAGTGGATATGGATACCACGTGGAATGAGAAACCTGCCAATAAGACGTGTATAACAGATAGTAAGAATGCCGACTATGATATAGGTCTTATCCTTGCCGGTAACCACGAGGGAGCCATGTACGGCGATGTTGACATCAACGTATATAGCGGTCGTGTGGCACGTATTACCAGCGGTACGCTTGGTGCTTTACGTAATTGGTATGCATACGGTGGTATCTGTCAGCCTGGTAATGCATACTTCGGTCGTGCCAACACATTGCTCGATCCGTCACTTTCACGTTTTGCCAAACCTGGAGAGACGAGAGCCGAGAAGAATGGGCGCATCATTATAACAGAGATTTACGGTGGCGGTCTTGGACGCGCCCTTGGTGATAATGGTAAACTTTTCATTCCGTTCTATGGTAAGAGTTCTGTGACGATGAATGGTGGTACCTTCAAGTTGCTGCCGGAAGGCAATAAAAGTGATGGCGTGGGTAAGGTATTCCCAGGTATCTTTGCTACGGGAGCTGGTGGTGTGAATGGTATGTATCATGATAATGATCCAATATCAATAACAAACGGTAGTCAAGATTATCCCAGCTCACAGCGTCTGCCTTACTGGGACACTAACAAGGGTAACGGCGTTGTATGGGGAGGTAATGGAAGCTCTGGCGGCTTGGTACGCTATGGCGACTGGTCAACATACAGCGACGCGACGGGTGACCAAAAGGTATATATACACTGCTATAACGCTGCTACGGATGATTTCACCGATTTGGACCCTGAAGACTCACAGACCACTGTCACCATCAACGATGGTGTCTTCGGTACATCAACAAAGTCTATTGATGGTATCTATGGCGGTGGGTCAGGATATACGCCTACTTACATATTAGGCGATGGTTCTGCTAGTTACCCTAACTTCCGTGCCGGTAATATATATGGCAAGGAGGGTGCTGACCACCCAGTAGCTACGCTGACTATCAACGGTGGTGATTTCTGGTGTGCTAACGGTGTCTTTGCAGGCGGTCGTGGTACTGACTACTACTATAACACCAAACGTCAGTCAAATAATGCCTCCAACTATACCGGACTCGGTCAGATATTCGGTGATGTGGTACTGAACATTACAGGTGGTACGTTCCACTGCCCAGTATATGGTGGTGGTCTCGGTTTCGGTGACGTAGAACTTGCAAACTCAAGTGCTGCTAATGGAACTAAAGGCGGTGGTGGTACAACAACCACCCTTAAAGATATGGCTCGTATCTATGGTACTACAACCATGAACATCAGTGGTGGTACCTTCGAGGG
>JAZLBU010000027.1:0-2246 GCA_045613845.1 Prevotella sp.
GCAAATAGAGGCAAAAAGAATGTGTTAAAAACAGAGAAAAGCTTGCACGTTTTAAGGAAAAGCAGTACCTTTGCATACAGAAATACGAAGCGCAACGTTTTCTTTAACTTAACTAACTTATCAATCAAAAACAAGACCACAAATAGCACGGATGAACACGAATTCGTTCTTTGACATAAACAAAAACAGTAAAAACCATTTCCCCGTAGCAATCTATGACCAGCAGGGTGTTGCTTGCATAAATACGAAAAAATGAGTAATTTTGTAGCATCAAACGGAAAGAAGAAATATGACATTTGAAACCTACCTCGTTGTCATCAATGTGGTTACATTCTTCGTTTACGGCATTGATAAATGGAAAGCCAAACGTTCCAAGTGGAGAATATCAGAGGCATCATTGCTTCTGATGGCTGTGCTTGGCGGTAGTCTCGGTGCTTGGTTGGGAATGAAAGTCTGGCACCATAAAACCTTGCATAAGAAGTTCAGATATGGCATACCACTGATTCTCGTAGCACAGATTGCTTTGATAGCATTTGTCTTGCCCTGAAAAACAGTCTTTTACCACTCAGTCCCTGTCAATTATTACTCAATCATCCAGCAGTTCTTCTTCAGCACCACAGGCTTACAGGTCAGTATAGCTAGATTGTTAGGGTCATGGTTGTTCGATATCAGTTGCGAATTACTCTTCCTTAGTAAAGCGATATACTGCCAGTGTAGGGTGTCATTTATTCATTCTGCTAAACAGATTGCTGGTGCTCGTCGTTACTGATTAGGCACTACGGCAAAGAAGATGAGGTCAGCGTTGCTGGTGTTTACCAAACTGTGGCTGTGACCCTTAGGGCAGTAGGTACACTGCCCCTCAGAGATGGGCGAAGGCACACCATCATCTATAATGGTTCCATTGCCGCTGAGTATGAATATCATCTCAGAATTTGTTTCGTGCGTATGCTCACCAATGCTGGCACCAGGAATGAGAACGCCATGCAGTATGCGGTTAGTTCCATCCCAAAACATTTTTGCCTTAATCTCTTTCTCGCCACCCTTGAAATGTTCTATCACGGTGGCATCCATTCCCTTGAAGTCTATTGTCATATTCTTTTCACTTTAATGATGTAGGGTACAAAATTACTCATTTTTCATGATAATAATGCCGAAATAACAATCATTTACTCTCAAAATGAGGTTTTTATCTCAATTTTTCGTAATTTTGCAAGCAGGACAAGAAAATAATTGGAGAATTAAACTTACAGGAAATATGAAGAAGACTGTTTTTACACTTTTGGCATGCGCCATGACACTATGCTCTATGGCACAAAAGACTACCATCGAATTGCCTGCACCAGACAAATCGCTGAGTATGACACTAATGGAAGCTCTTCAGCAGCGTCACTCCACATGGACTCACACCAGCAAGGCTATCAGTGATGAAGAACTATCCACCGTGCTGTGGGCAGCAACGGGCATCAACCGACCTGAAAGCGGACGACTGACTGCACCATCGGCTATCAATGCGCAGGACATACAGGTGTATGTGATGAGACAGGATGGTACTTATATATATAATGTGCAGAAGCACCAGCTTGACAAGGTCAACGATAAAGACCTGCGCGAGGCTGTATGTGGACGTGATGCACGACCCAAGGCAGCCCCAATCATGCTTCTGTTGGTAAGCAATATGGATAAATTCGGTGGTAGATCAGAGGAAGCAAAATGTGCTATGGCACCGATAGATGCTGGCTACGTTTCGCAAAACATCTGTCTGGCATGCACCGCACTGGGACTGAACACAGTACCACGCATGACGATGGATAAGCCCACACTGATTAAGGAACTGGGACTAAGCGACAGCCAGATGCCACTAGTAGATCACCCAATAAGCAAACCATAGATTATTAGAAAATAAGGAAGAGATAAGAATTGATTTGAGCAAGGCTACGCCTGAGGAGATTGAACAGGGTATAAAAGATGCCCAGTTGTGTTTCAAACTAAACCATACAATGCCTTACTCTGAGGAATATGATGACTTGGTGAAGCAGATTTTTGGTGAGATAGGCGAAGGAAGCCGTGTGATGACTCCAATCACAATACTCTGAGCTTGCTTGCCTGCTTTTCCTTGTAGTAGTCGGCAATGGCTCTTCCCATCGGATCCATCTTGCTGTTCATCAATTCATCTTTGTCATGTGATAGCCCATACGTTTCAGCTGCACTGCTATGCCAAAGAGGTATAGCTGATGCAGGCAATCAAC
>JAZLBU010000028.1:0-2908 GCA_045613845.1 Prevotella sp.
TATAGTGCGTGGTGACGTGCCTGAAAACCTGAAAGAGAAGGAGATTTACACTCTAGATATGGGTGCATTGGTTGCTGGCGCCAAGTATAAGGGTGAGTTTGAGGAACGACTGAAGGGAGTAATAAATGGTGTAATAGAGTCGCAAGGCAAGATTATCCTCTTCATCGACGAGATTCACACCCTCGTGGGTGCTGGTGGCGGTGAGGGAGCTATGGATGCTGCCAACATACTGAAGCCTGCTCTGGCGCGTGGCGAACTGCGTGCTATCGGTGCTACGACTCTTAACGAATACCAGAAGTATTTTGAGAAGGACAAGGCACTGGAGCGACGTTTCCAGATTGTGATGGTGGATGAGCCTGATGAGCTGTCAGCTATCTCTATCCTTCGTGGACTGAAAGAGCGTTACGAAAACCATCACCGTGTTCGTATTCAGGATGATGCCTGTATAGCTGCAGTAACACTTTCTGAGCGTTATATCTCAGACCGTTTCCTGCCCGATAAGGCTATCGACCTGATGGATGAAGCTGCTGCCAAACTGCGTATGGAGCGTGACAGCGTGCCTGAGGAGCTTGATGAACTAACCCGTCACCTCAAGCAACTCGAGATAGAACGTGAGGCTATAAAGCGTGAGGACGACAAGGAGAAACTTGCCGAACTGAACAAGACTATCTCTGCTCTGCAAGATGAGGAGATGCGTATGCGCTCTGAATGGGTAAGGGAAAAGAATCTTGTCGATAAGATACAACAGGACAAACAACAGATAGAACGTCTGCGCTTTGAGGCTGAAAAAGTTGAGCGCGAGGGTAACTACGGCAAGGTGGCTGAGATACGCTACGGCAAACTGAAAGAACTTGAGGAAGATATCAAGTCCATACAGGAGCAGATAAAGAACTCTAACGCTATGGCATACGTTCGTGAGGAGGTTACTGCCGACGACATCGCTGAGGTAGTGTCACGCTGGACAGAAATACCTGTTAGTCGTATGATGCAGAGCGAACGCGACAAACTGCTGCACCTCGAGGATGAGCTCCACAAGCGTGTTATCGGTCAAGATCAGGCTATCAGTGCTGTGAGTGATGCCGTACGCCGTTCACGTGCAGGACTGCAAGACCCTAAGCGTCCAATCGCAAGTTTCATCTTCCTGGGTACTACTGGTGTGGGTAAGACTGAACTTGCTAAAGCTCTTGCAGACTACCTGTTCAACGACGAACAGATGATCACTCGTATCGACATGTCTGAATATCAAGAGAAATTCAGCGTGACACGTCTTATAGGTGCACCTCCAGGATATGTAGGTTATGATGAGGGTGGCCAACTCACTGAAGCAGTACGTCGCAAACCTTATTCAGTGGTACTGTTTGACGAAATTGAAAAGGCTCATCCTGATGTTTTCAACACCCTATTGCAGGTACTTGATGATGGTAGACTGACAGATTCTAAGGGCAGAGTGGTAAACTTTAAGAACACCATCATAATCATGACCAGCAACCTTACTATGGATCAACTCTATGGCAGGGCACCGATACTTGATGGTAATGGTATGGTGAAACCACCTATACGCAGTGAGTTCCTAAACCGTATTGATGAGATAATAAACTTCAGTCAGTTGTCAAAGGAACAAATTAGCTCTGTAGTACGTCTGCAAATGGAACGTGTGGCTCAGATGCTCAGTCAACAAGGTTTTACCCTTGTTACCACTGATGCTGCTATAAGTACACTTGCTGAAGCCGGATACGATCCTGACTTTGGTGCTCGTCCTGTAAAGAGGGCTATACAGCGTGATGTGCTCAACGCACTTTCTAAACAACTGCTCTCAGGTGCTATAAACAAAGACAAAACTATTACTATAGACAGCAAGGATAATGTGATAGTATTCCGCAATGAATAAGTCTTTCCGATTTCATTAAGCAAGAAAATCGGCTACTACGTAAGAACTGCCTCCAACGAAGATAAAGTCTTCTTTGGAGGCATCTTTTATAGATGCGTTAAATGCTTTTTTAACAGACTTGTATGCGTTACCCTTTAAACCTTCACTGTAGGCTTTGATTGATAGTTGTTCTACAGGAATGGCGCGATGCGTTTCTGCCTGTGTGAAATAATATTCTGCATCACGAGGAAGAAGTTTCAATACATGGTCTATATCTTTGTCATCAACCATGCCAAAAACAATGCGCAGTCGAGCGTTACCACTGCCCTTGCTCTTTACTTTTTCAAAGGTTTCATTGATTTGTTTTGACAGTATCTCCCACCCTGCCAGATTATGTCCAGTATCACATATGACAAGAGGCTCCTGTGAGATAGTTTCCCACCGTCCTCTCAGATGAGTAAGGTCAACTACATGGGAGATTCCATATTCTATACACTTTTCATCTTTTATTATACCTTTCTCTTTTAATACCTCACAGGCAGAAAGCACTGTCTTGATATTATGATTCTGACAGAAGCCTTTTAGTTGACAGTTAGGCAATACTCCATAATCCTTATCCTGTGCCAAAATGATAGGAGCTTCTTTTTTTTTTGCCATATCAAGGAATACATGCTTTGTTTCATCTACGTATTCACCTATCACAACGGGCACACCATGTTTTATTATACCAGCTTTCTCACCTGCTATTTTTTCAAGTGTGTTACCTAAGAATCCTGTATGATCAAAGGATATATTGGTAATGATACTGAGTTCTGGGGTGATGATATTAGTGCAGTCTAAACGACCGCCTAATCCTACCTCTATCACAGCAATATCTACCTCCTGCTCTGCGAAATACTTAAACGCAAGAGCTGTTGTGAGTTCGAAAAAAGATGGCTGGAGAGGCTCAAAGAAACTTCTCTCTTTCTCCACAAAAGATATAACACGTTGGTGACTGATAGGTGTACCATTAACTCTAATTCTCTCGCTGAAGTCAACAAG
>JAZLBU010000029.1:0-4258 GCA_045613845.1 Prevotella sp.
GTGACACTGATATTCAAGGATCATGTTGAGGAACTGCCTCTTTGTTCAAAAGAGGAAACGGCCGAGCTGATTCTGGATAAATTAAAATAGTGATGAAGCTGATTATCGACATAGGCAACTCTACCATCGTTGTTGCAACAATAACCCCAACGGGAGAAGTTGACAAAACGTGGCGTTTTAAGACTTTGAAGGAAGAAACAGTGAAATTCTTCCGTCATGAGTTGTGGGCTGGTTTCAAGAAACACAACATGTTGGTGACAGAGATAGACGATGTTGTGATAAGTTCTGTGGTGCCAGAAGTGAACGATGACGTAGCCCAGGCTATATCAGACCTTACAGGCGTTATACCCCACTTCTTCTGTATAGCCGATGCCCTGAATTGTATCAAGGTGGATGTGGAGTCACCATCACAGTTGGGTAAAGACCGCATAGCCGATGCCATAGGTGCTATAGAGCTGTATGGGGCTCCTGCGATAGTGTTTGATTTTGGAACAGCCACCACCGTTGGTGTGATAGATGAAAACAAGACATTCATAGGAGGAATGATAATACCTGGCGTCAAGACCTCGCTCAACGCACTGAGTAACAGAGCATCACAGTTGCCAGCAATAGATCTGGACAAACCACGTCATATAATAGGAAAGAACACTCTGGAATGTATGCAGAGTGGCAGCCTATATGGTACGGCGGCTATGATAGACGGTATCATAGAGCGACTGTTGCCACTAATCAATTCCAACGACGTAAAACTCATTGCAACAGGAGGAATGGCACGCTATATAGTGCCCTACTGCCAACATGATATTGTGAAAGAAGAATTCCTGCAATTCAAAGGCATACTGGTTGCCACCAGACAACAGAAATATAACCTGCATATAGTATGACACTAACAGCTGACAGTGGGAGCACCAAGACCACATGGCTACTCACAGACGATTCTGCATCCGTAAAACTGACCACACAGGGCATCAATCCCTTTCATCAGACGGAGGATGTAATGCGACATATTATATGTGACGAACTGCTCAGGCACTCAGATTTCCCTATTGGCAAGTCTGTTGAAACCATAAACTTTTATGGTGCAGGATGCACAAAGGAGAAAGCCCCTATTCTGAAAAGTATACTCAAAGAATGTTTCCCTACGGCCGAGGTAGAGGTGGACAGCGACATGCTTGGTGCCGCTAGAGCATTATTTGGCAACAGTGAAGGAATAGCATGCATTCTGGGTACAGGTTCCAACTCATGTCTTTATGATGGCAACAAGATAGTGAGCAATGTTTCGCCTATGGGCTATATACTTGGTGATGAAGGCAGTGGTGCTGTATTGGGCAAAACGTTTATAAACCTATTATATAAAGGTGGGCATACGGAGGATGTAAAGGCTTTTGAAGCTAAGACCCATCTGACACAGGCTGACATAATACAGAAGGTGTATAGAGAAAAGATGCCTAATCGTTTTCTGGCATCACTTGCTCCATACATAGAGAGTGTGAAAGACACCCCATGGGTGAACGATATGATAACAGACTGTTTCCGATTGTTCTTCCGTCGCAATATAGCACACTACAACCGTCCAGACCTTTGTTGCTCTTTTGTTGGCAGCATAGCATACTATTTTGAATCAGAACTGCGAATGGCAGCAAAAAAAGAAGGTTCTCTCATTGGAAAGATAATGAAAGAACCTCTTGTATAGAAAATCTGTATTTTTTCTTTAGTTTGCTAAGTTTGTTATCTTCTCAGCACTGGTAACACCCATATTGCTTAGCTTCAGCCTAGCGTAGTAGAATTCTTCATTCGTTTCATCAGGAGAACCTACGCTGACAACAAACAGTAGGTAGTTGCCTTCAGCCTTTTCAAAACTGATGCCCAGCAACACACCATTTTCCTTGAATTCCTTAGGCAGAGCAGGAGCGAAGTTGGTTTTAGAAAACTTCTTCTCGAAGAACTGAGAACCATCAGCCCTGTTGATAACCACATCAATAGAATTGTCATAATACACCTTGTCGTGGTTCTTTACTGTTGGCAGTTCCTTATCAGCCTTTCTGGTTATGGTGTAGCTATACTCAGAATCAGATATCCAAGTGACAGAACCCGTCTGTGTGTCTTCAGACATACTTTCAGGTCCGCTTTGTGGCTTTTCTATCACCTTCTCAACTATAATATCCTCTGCCTGCTCCTTCTTCTTACATGAAACGATGCAGACAAGTGCAAGAGATGCTATTATAATTGTTCTAAGCATGATGTTACGGGTTACGGGATGATTACTCACCTATTCTCTCAATGTATTTGTCAATATCCTGAGCGGCAACGCTGTTAACGTATTTCTCCTTAATGTCCTTATATATCTTGAGGGCATCATCCTTTTTACCCTGGCTCTCCAACAGACGTGCAGCCTGAATGAGGTATGTAGGAGAAAGAGAGTTGTTAACACCATCTTCCATCTTGTCGTCAGCCATATCAGCAGCCTTCTTCAGTGTGCTGATAGCCTTGTCTATGTTGCCTGTGTTAGCATAAGCATTACCAAGAGCAGCTGTAACAGCTGGGCTGATCATAGCATCGCCCTTAGTAGAGAACTCCTCAAGATACTTCACTGCATCCTGCCACTTACCCAACTGAGCGTATGCCAATCCAGCATAAGCGTTAGCAAGGTTGGCTGCATCAGTACCACCATAGTTCTCAGTTACAGCAATAAGTCCTTCAGTCTGCTTATCGCCAGTGAGAGCCTTCTGATACTCACCCTGAGCAAAGAGGTCTTGTGCCTTAGCCAGTGCGGTAGAAGCCTTCTCCTCGCGTGGACCAGCAATGAATGTGTTGTAAACTATGAAACCTGCAATCACTACGATTACAGCAACAACAGCAGCGATTATCTGCTTACGAAACTTCAGGAAGAAAGCCTCCTGACTGTTCAGTTCTGGCTGCTCAGGTGCAGCCCCCATTTTATTTGTCTTAGCCATTATAAATTATGTTGATTTTTCTATTTTAGGTGCAAAGATACAAAAAAAACTTTATCCTAGCAAATTATACAGGGAAAATTATTCCGTAGTGTTGTTGTACGTTTGTTCGAACCCACGAAGCAGGTTAACATCTTTTTTTATCACGAAAACCTGTCCGTCGGCTCCCTTTGCCTTCACTTGCACATAGTACACACCGTCTTTCACGTCTTTTCCGTTGTATTTTCCGTCCCAACCGCCATTCACGTCATCCCATTCATATAGCTTCTGTCCCCAGCGGTTGTATATGGCAGCATGAAATTCCACTATACTCTGTGACTCCTTAGCCTTGTATTTTTCGTTGTAGTCATCACCATTGGGTGAGAAAGCATTAGGAAAGACGAGTTTGCTGTCGTAGGTCTTTACTGAAAAGATATGGTTATTTGACCTTAAATATGAGGGAGTTATCTGTATGGTCTCGACATAAGCATCATGTCCCCACTCTACATATCCCACGTAAGCGATACTGTCAGTGCCTGATGAACGGAAAGTAAAATCCACTGGGTTGGTAGGATTCACCACGTCAGGAATCTCCATCTGCCCACCTTCTTTCCATCTGCGCCATCCTCCATAGAATGTAGCATCTTCATACTCTCTTGTTTCACCTGTTGCGTCTTCATACACCATCTTAGCCGTCATAGTTGCAGTTATAGGTGCCGAACCTTCATAGTGTTGTTCCGTAGATTCCACTGTTTTGCCTGTTCCGTCTACCACTGTCCAGGTGAATGAAAGGCGTGGAGTTGTGTCAGCCAAAATAACTATTGGCGTGCTAATGAGCAAAAATATCAATAAGAGTTTACGCATAATACTAATTAATTTGTGGCAAAATTAGTAATAAAATTTGATTTAATCTTCGCTTTTTGAGAAAAAAGTTGTATTTTTGCAGTTGAAAACAAGATTTTATCTATGGTTAAGAAATTTTTAATCTTTATCACTACATTTGTGGTCGCAGTATCGTCTGCTACTGCACAAGTAGAACAACCCTCAGCCACCCCTATTAAGAACGCCATAAACGTAGGAGTGATGTTGCCTCTGCATGATGTGGATGGCGACGGTCGACGAATGACGGAATACTATCAGGGCATGCTGCTAGCTGTCAAGGAACTGAAGAAGGAGGGTATGAACATAAATGTACGCGCATGGAATCTGCCTATTGATGCTGACCCTCGTGTTACCCTGCTGAAGGATGGAACCACGACTTGCGATATCATCTTCACCCCTCTCTACACCAAGCAGGTGAAGGTGTTGGGCGATTTCTGTCGTGCATA